>NZ_CP030840.1:6600000-6900000 GCF_003330725.1 Acidisarcina polymorpha
ATGAAGATGTGCCATTCATTCGTTGAAGTGAAGCGCCTAATCCAGCGCTTCGATGGATCAGTAGCGTTTGTAATCAACCTCTCTGGCGGGAAGGACTCGAATCGCATGCTCGGCTTTGTGCGCGAATGTTTTCCAGGAGCAACCATATTAGCCGTGATGGCGACACTGATTTTGAACACCAGGGTCCCATTTCAGCTCCGGACTTCGCACGGGATCGGTGCGCAGAGTTCGGTGTTCCGTTTACCGTCGTGCGCAATCCTCGCCGCAACTACCTCCAGATGATCGAGCAGCTTGGGATGTTCCCCTCCGCTCAATATCGGCAGTGTACGTCCGATCTGAAGCGTGGACCGATTGAGAAATACGTCAGAACTCTGCCATGCCGACTGATCTTCAACTGCATGGGGATGCGTTCGGAAGAGTCTCCACCCCGCGCAAAGCTCCAGCCACTTTTACTCAACTCTTCACTGACCACGAAGTCGCGAGCGGTCTATAACTGGTTTCCGATCTTCGAGCTGTCCGTTGCCGATGTGCTGACCGGGCACTGGGAGCATCGCATTCCTCTCCACCGGTTTTCGTTCCCGAGTATCACGAGGACGGTACGGACGGCGGCTACCTGCGCCGCCTCTCGTGCAGGTTGTGCATTTTCTCGACGGACGCTGACCTGCTCTCTATACGACAGCATGTTCCAGAAGCCTTCCATGCTGTCTCTGAATTGGAGCAGAAGATCGGCTTTACGATGCGTTCGACCGGCAGCCTCGTGCAGATCATAGACGCGGCACATTCAATCCCCACATTTTCGAGCTACCTGCTCTCCCCACTTCCACTCAACTGCGGACCGGCCCTTATGGCTGGTTTGCCCCAACACGTCTCAGGAGGACAGTCCGATGTTGATGCTGTATCTTTTCAAGGTTGAGGTATTTGATCTCGGCCTCAACTACACCTATTCAACGGACAGTGTGCTCATCGCTGACACGCACGAAGATCGGAGCGAACTTCTCCGGTCCCAGTTCGGCGAGCACAGCCGAAGCGTTATGAAGCGCTCCGTGCTGCTGGGAGCGCGCGCCTTGACGTGCACGGAAGTCCATCTGCTTGAGTCGGCGATCGAAACAGACAACGACGTTTGGCAGATAACGCGCGTACGAACAGACTTCCGCGCGCGGCAGGTGCGCCACCTGCCGCGCCTGCAAAACGAAGTTGAGATGTACGAACTGATGGAACGTTCCCCGGGACGTCATGACGTTTATCTGCTCACGGCGGACCAGTACATCCACAGCACCTGCTTTTCCCGGAGAGGTTCATCCGCAGCCAGACTTCCGGCGGCGGCATGAACCTCGAGTCAGTCCCCACCTAGGTTGCACTGTAGCGTCGCACTTCCACCCAAACAAGGAGTTCCAATGTCGTCTCTTCCGTCGTCCATGGCGGAGGCAACGCCGCGCCGTGCCCCCACTCTCTTCTCGTACTTTCTCACCCGAATGGTCATCGCCGTCACGCTGATGGGGGTCGATATCTTCGTCTTCCTGAAGTCCGCCGTCGAAGGTCTCCGCAACAGCATCGGCATGCCGCTCCTGCATCGGCTGATCGTCGCAGCAGTGGTCGGCACTGCCCTCACGTTGGCCAACGTCTGGTACAAGACGCTGCGCTATCGCCAGCCCAACAAACCAACTCCCGCAACCCGTTCCTCTAGAAAGGAGAGAACTCATGACCCGCAGCCTCGGAAAGATGTCCGCACACCCGCTCATGGATTGGCGCGACCAAGCCAAAGAGTCCGTCGACCAGGACGTACAAGCCTTCCTCCAATTGGGAGAAGCCATCGCCACCCGATGGATCCAAACGCAAAAGGGCGTCATGCTCCTGCAGATGGTTCCGGGTGACATCACCTCGGGCGCCATCTATGTGCTCGATCGTATCCGTCAGGTTTGGTACATGCTTTCGTTCGAAGCCTGCGAGTGCGAGTTCACCAGAGAGAAGTTTGATCGCGCTTACTGCGAATACAAGCTCTTCCATTATGTCGACCAGCCCGGTCTTCTGCTGAACCCGGCTCTGGTCGGCCAGGCGTAGCTTCAGCCCCCTCCCGGTTCCATCCACGCACAACAACTCACCAGTGCTAACTCACCTTCTTTCTAAGGAGAAGCCGCCATGCGTCTGTCCGCCGGTCGTATCCGCAGCATCAATCGCTGTCTCGCTTACCACGGGAGCATCATCTGCAGTGGTTCCGATTTCCCCGTCCGCCGTCCGATCGAGCTTCCGAAACCAGCGTCTCCAACCCTCAAGATTGTCGCCGTCCCGAAGCAGAAGGCCGCGTAACCATCCACTATCAACCGGAATCGGCGAGCAAGTGCGTCCGCATTCGCACTGGGCTCGCCGTTTCCTTGAGAGATTTGACCGAGTTTTGGAGCCGGGATACAAAGTGCCCAATTGAAGGAAAGGAGCTCTGCCGTGTACGCGAAATTCTCCGTCAGCCGGGACACAGCAAACAACTTCATCCGGCTCTTCGTCAACCGCCGTGCCTTCGGTATGCAGGCACACAAACCTCTTCCGAATGGCAAGGTTCCTTACTTTCTGGCAAAGGACTGGACCACCAAAGAACCGAAACCACTTGATAGTGACGTCGTCCGCATGCACCTAAACGGCGACGTGACCATCAACCTGTTCGCGATCAACCCCGAGACCCAGCGGTGCAAGTGGGTCGCGATTGATGGTGACTTCGACGGAGCAGTCGAGGCTCTGTTCAAACTTCAATGGGAGTTGAAACAGGACGGTGTTGAAGCGGCCATCGAGCAGTCGCGCCGGGGAGGGCATCTCTGGATCTTCGCGGAGACGCCTCTACTAGCCTCCGAGTGCCGTATCTATATCTACAATCTCGCTCTACGCCTTGGGGTACCGATTGTTGGCGGCGGTCTCAAGCAAGGGATCGAAGTCTTCCCCAAGCAGGATCGGCTGGAAGATGGGGAGTTCGGGAATGCGATCCGCGCTCCACTCGGAGTGCACCGTAAGACCAATAGGCGGTATTGGTTCTATGAGGCGCCGACCGAACCAGAGACTCAACTGGCGTATCTCAACGGCATGAAGAAGCTAACGGAGGCTGAACTCCATACCTTCATTCAGGGAATGTCACTGCCAGAGAACTATAGACCTGCTGTAAGGGAGCCCTACGTTCCGGGTCCAGTTCGCCATGGCCAGACGGAATTCCGAATCCTTGACTATGTGAGACCCAAATCGAAGCACAGTCGCAACTGGTGGGCTCCATGCCCGTCATGCAGGCAGGCGGGCAGAGACAAATCGGGTGACAACCTAGCAATCCAGGTCGCCAATCCACGTTTCTACAAGTGCTGGGCCGGCTGTAGCGCGGACGATATCCGCGCCGCGCTCGGTCAGCCGATTCGCAAGAAGCAGATGGCATAGAGAGGTCGATGACTGATGAAGACGAACACGCAGAATCATTCGTACAACCAAAAGGCATCGTCCTCGCCCTTCCTCCAGTACGGCATCCCACTTGGACGATCTGCTCTTCGGGCTCTGGACAACCGCGGGATCTACTGCCAGACTTCGATCTCCAAAGAGCACCAGCATCTCGCAAAGAGGTACGTGCTCCGTGGTGTCGAATCTGGAGGCGCCGTATCAGATATGGGCCGCTATTGCGCCTACCTCGATGGGGATGGTGCTCCCATACAGTGGTTGCAGCCGATCGACTCGATCTCGGGGAACGGTCGCCACGCAGTTGTTGTGGCCCCGGAGCTTGTGCGAATTGATATGTTCCGCATCGGGCGAACATACGAACTCGCCATAACCCGACATCTGCTCGAGTCAGAGCAGGGGCATGCGAAACCTAGGATGACGTCCACTCTGCTCTTCCGTGGTCGCGACGGAACAATCTCCTTTGACCTCTGGGCGCCAGAGAGTCGTTCGATCCGCGGGACGATTACACCCTCCTTCTATTCGGAGGCCGGTGAACTTCGTGACATACCCCACTCCTTTGAGGCAGCAGTGAAGAACGTGACAGCGGCTTTGAACTGTCTGGCTTGCAAGCACGTCCATGTAGCCGTTGCAAGAAGTACGCCAAGTAACCTTCTGGCGTCAGCTTAACTTTGAGCACACAAGGAGCAATAATGTCTCAACACATAATTCGGACTGTCGGCGGCAGTGGCATCGCCGTGACGGTCACTCTCGGCTATGATCGGCCACTCGACTTCGTCTTCTGCACCATTATGAATGCTCAGAACGAGCCAATTTACACCAATCTCGATGACGATGACGCTGGGACGCACCAGCAGGACATTGACTACTACCGGCCGATTCTCGCTCGACTTGGTATTGAGGTTCCAGAAGCGATGTTCGCTGAGGTTGAGTTTGATCAAGCGAATGTCGTTGCCAACCGATTCGTGGATCACACGGTTTCGCGATGATCGCGTGACATCCGAAGAACCTCTTTTGGATGACTTCCGAGGACTGGCGCCCTCGTGCGTCACACGGCTCTCTTTGTGCCGTGATTGCCCTCTGCGCGCTATCGATCCTGGATCATCCCCCGCGCCAGCCGCTTAGGCCGGAAACGTAAGGGCTCGGCCAAAGAGAACGGCCGGGAATCTCCACAAGCCCTTTAAGTTCTCATTCCTGAACTCATCCTCATGTCTTCAACAACGCACACAAGGAGGTGCCATGGCAAAGTGTGTCAATAAGGTCATACTGCTCGGCAACGTCGGTAAATCACCCGAGATTCGCAACACTCGGAGTGGCATCGTAGCGGAGTTGTCACTTGCTACCAATGAACGACGTCCCGATGGCCATGGCGGTTGGCAGGACCATACCGAATGGCACTCTCTCGTTGCATTCGGGCGTGCTGCCGAGATCATCAGTGAATACGTGCGCATCGGAAACCCACTCTTTATAGAAGGCAAACTCCGTACGAAATCCTGGGATGACACGAACGCTGGGGTGAAGCGGTATTGGACCAGGGTCGTGGTCCTGAATATCGTTCTGCTCTCGAGCGGCGACCGCCATTCCTCCCGCGAGAAGTACCAGGAAGAGATGGGCGATGCTGCGTCTCCGTATGCCTATATTCCCGATACACAAATCACTGCGGACGAAATTCCATTCTGACTAAATGCGGCCGAAGAAACCAGACCTGAAATTGAAAGGAGGTCACATGCCCACCACAAGGAAGTTCTCCGTAGAGGAGCAACGGAAGCTTTTCGCTCTGCTCGAGACCCCGTTCTCACCGTCCGAAGTCAAATGGCGGGTTGTCCGCAGAGGCCAGCGGGGCCGCCGCGGCAAGGTTCTCCCTTACGCGGACCCTCGGGCTTACACGGATCGCCTGAATCAACTCTTCACCCCTTCTGGGTGGTCGCGCACGTACGCTCTCGCCGCAGTCCCTAATGTCGTCAGGAGAATTGATGGGCGCGAGGTAGTCACGGGAAAAGTTCTCATAAACTGTGTCTTGACCATTCATCGGCTTGGGAGCCACACCGGTAATGGTGAGGAGTGGGCGGACAGCTCTATGGCTGTCACTTCGGCGGAAGCGCAGGCTTTTAAAAGAGCATCCAGCTGTTTTGGTCTCGGTCGTTATCTTTATCGCATTTCCGAACGCTGGGTAGACATTGACCGTCTCGGTGTACCAAAGCGTCTGCCTGCCCTGCCCCTCTGGGCGCTGCCCCCGGATGTCGTCGTCGTACATGGGGCCGAGCCGAGAGGTCCGATTGACCAAGTCAACTGGAAAGATCGAGGCCTTTCGGAAGCAACTTGGAGTCGGCATATACACGGAAATTCTTTCCCGTGCAGGCTTCTCTCATGATGCTCGCCTCATCCCAAACGCGAACCGCCAGAAAGACTCCCTCAAGTGGATGGAAGCTGCCGCGCGAGGCTACGACCGGCTACGGCACCTCTCCACTGGTGAAGGAGCAGAGCACATGGACGCCCTTCTTCAGCACCTGAAACTGACAACCGTCCAGGAGTTACCGAGCCTTGACGCACTCCGCTTTGTGGTGGACACGCTCGAATCTGTTCTGCCGCAAGACGCTGCTTGACCACTTTCCAGCCATTTATACCAATCGGGGCGGCTCTGAGCCGCCCTCTCTTTTTGGAGGAATCATGCCCAGAGGAAGGAACGTATCCATGCTCCGGAGGGAAGCCAATTTTGTCAGCATTCCCATGGAGATAGCCGTTTACTGCGAGAATTGTGAAACAGTGTCCAACTCTCGCAGCGTTCGCTGTGGAGTCTGCGGCAGCGAAACAATCCGAGGGCTCATTCTCCTGATCGATGGACCGCCTAATAACCCTGGACCTGGACCGGCCGCTCCGTCACTTATACTCCCAAACTTGGCATTTGAACGGCTCGCCGCTGCCTAGCCACAGGGAGGATAGCCTGGCGTCATTGCTATTTCTGGAAGGGGGTAAATCGACCTACAATATCAACGTAGGTGTTGTTCAGGAGTCGAAGACTTTGACGACTGCTTCACAACAATACTGGGCTCAACGGCAGGCGGCACGTCCTTCTGATTGGGGCGACGAACCGGCTGAGTGCTATCGATTCAGGGATACTTAGCCGCTTCTCGGAGCGACTGACGATTCCGCTCCCTGACCGCGAAGGTCAAATTCGCTTGCTTTCGATCTTCCTTGCTGGGAGGAAGTTGGATTTCCCGTTGAACAACGGTGCTGCCCTCCTCGCCGACCTAACTAAGGGGAAGGACCTCAGCGGACGTGATTTGAGGAACTGGATTGCTTCCGCGGAGCAAAGCGCGCTCGTTCGAGCGATGGAATGTGATGATCCAGAGCAATATGTCATTACGCTGGATGACTTTTTGTCGGTTTCTTGAGGCACAGTGCACTTTGCCCAATTGGCAAGCCTCGCCGTTGCCCCCGTCGCGGTCTGCTCTTCAATGAGCTGAACTCCCACTGAAATAAAGCATAAATTGGCTCTCAATAAAGCATATTTTGGCAGCGGCAGAGGGATGAGGTGGTTAGAATCGGCCGGCGAGCTCCGGGAATGCCGCCTTGCCTATGATGGAACGAGTTTCGCTGCGTGCCTCGGTCTGATCTCGCCAACCGAGGCTAATTCACTCATTCAAACAACATGCTTCGCCTTGATATGGTGGAAGCATGGACTTCTGTCGGACCGCCAAAGTAGCCCTGCTCGCAATCACCATCACTCCCACGAGCGGGCACTCACAGACAACGACCGCGATGCTAAACCAACTCGCTGATCGCTTTGTGGATCAGCAACTTCAATACGATCCGACTCTCACTTATACGAGCGGTCTGCCAACCCACGATCACAGCCGCTTTGCCGACCGAAGCCCCAAGGCGCTCTCGGTGCACGACCAGGAAGAGCGCGAGGATCTCAAAGCGCTTCTCACCTTGCCAATCGCTAGGTTGGCTCAACCAGACCGTGCGACCTATTCCAATCTGCGTGAGCGCCTGGAGTCCGACCTCCAACTCCGAGTATGCCGGACCGAACTTTGGGATGTGAACCACTTTGACGGCTGGCAGTCGGAGTTTGCTGAGGTAGCCGAAAGGCAGCCAGCGGGCTCTGCCGAAGAGCGGAAGCAGGCCCTACAGCGTTGGGGCAGCATGCCCCAATATTTAGATGTGGAGATTGCCAATTTAAGGCTTGGGCTTACGCAAGGCTACTCCGCGCCGCAGTCGGTCGTGCGCAGAGTGATACAGCAAATGGATGCTCTGGCGGTTGCGAACCCGGAGCAGTCGGTCTTCTACTCGCCTGCGAAACGCAGTGGAGATGCTGCCTTTCAGAACGCATTCCGCCAGCTCATTCTGAACCAGATCAATCCAGCTTTGAAGTCTTACCGCGACTTTCTGCAGACGGAATACCTTCCAAAGGCGAGGGAGGGCGTCGCAATCTCCGATCTGCCTAATGGGGCTGCCTGCTACCAAGCGTTTCTTCGCTCCAGTACCACCCTGGAGCGAACGCCGCAGGAAATCTTCGACCTGGGTCAGAAGACCGTGCGCGAGAACGTAGCGGAGATTGAGAAAATCGGAGAGGCAAAGTATCAAAGCACAGACCTGCCTACCATCGTGGCAAAGATCAAAAGCAGTTCCGTGGAGCACTTCCAATCGAAAGACGACCTTCT
Source organism: Acidisarcina polymorpha (assembly GCF_003330725.1). Classification (NCBI taxonomy): domain Bacteria; kingdom Pseudomonadati; phylum Acidobacteriota; class Terriglobia; order Terriglobales; family Acidobacteriaceae; genus Acidisarcina; species Acidisarcina polymorpha. The sequence continues at coordinate 6,608,079 of NZ_CP030840.1, forward strand.
TGGGTTCTCGCAGCAGTTGCTTCAACGGGCGAAGGATGTGACCGCTAGGCAACTCATCACCCGGATGCCACAACAGGATGTTGTCATTCGGCCGCTCTCGGCCTTTGAAGAAGATGCAGGTGTTGGGTCTCGTTTTCAAGGACAGCCCGATTCCAGACAAGCGGCCGTTTTTCTGATCAGACTAGATGACTGGCATACCGAGACGCGGTCCGACGCTGAAATCAACACGGTACATGAAGCAGTGCCCGGACACTATCTACAAAAGGCCTTGGCACGTGAACTACAGCCACCTACGCGCTTGTCGAAGCTGATCGATAATGACGCGTACACGGAGGGTTGGGCACGGTATGCGGAGACTATGGGCGAAGAGGCCAAAATCTACGATACAGAGGATGCTGACGTGATGCGCAGATTGTGGCCGGCACGCGGCATGGTTGTCGACCCCGGCCTTCACGTGTTCCACTGGACACGGCAGCAGGCAGTGGACTATATAGTGTCTTCAGGCCACTTTTCTGCGGACGCGGCCAATGACTATGTTGACCGCATGGCGGTAATGCCCGGCCAGCTTACCTCCTACGATTCCGGCGGACTGGAGATCAAGGCCCTTCGTGCCGAGTCGCAGGAAAGGCTAGGGGCTCTCTTTGATCTGCGTCATTTTAATCAGGCAGTGCTAGAAGAGGGAGTTGTTCCTCTTGGAGAACTGCGTGCCCACCTCAAGGCTTGGATGGCCGACCAGCTGCTTCACAAATGATTGCCACGGATCAGACTTGGACCTACCGGGAGACCGTGTTGTAACCCCACTGGCCCTCATAAATGCACTTCTCGTTACCGAGTCGTTTAGCGTTTCAGTTGATGCCAAATCGCCAAGTCACTCACAGAGCATACGCCGAGCTGCAAACCTGATTTGGCCTGATATCAGCAATCGCCATGAAGACTGGGAATTAAGAGATGGCTTTACGCGAGGGCCTAGGGTTTTCGACAACCTGACAATCTAAGACCGAATTGCGCTGAACTTAGACTAGCTAAGTGTATTCTGTGGACGATTGGTGACAACGTGTAGAGTGCGGAAGAAAAGAGGGAGCATTCTATGGACAGGCGTAACTTTCTCGCTGGTTTTGCAGCATTTGCTGCCACTCAAACCGTTCAAACCGCAGCCGGGCAGGTCAACAACCTTTCCGCGGGATTGCTCCGGCTGAAGGTGTCGGACGGAACATCGATTGACTTGGAAGAGGGAGGAAGCGGTCCAAGCCTCCTCTTGGTCCATGGGGCGGGAAGCTTTCGCAAAGCGTGGGCGCGCGTCACGCCGCTGCTCCAGTTCCAATTCCATACCTACGCCATGGATCGGCGGGGCCATGGAGACAGCACGGACGCCCCCGCCTACTCGCTCGAGCGCGAAGCCGACGATGTTGCTCAGGTCGCTGCACAACTCCCTGAACCCGTCTTCGTGCTCGGTCACTCCTACGGCGGGATTGTCACCCTGGAAGCATTGAAGCGCAGCAACCGCTTCAAGCGGGCTGCCCTTTACGAGCCGCCCATGCCCGTCTCTGGCGGCATGGTAAGCCAGTCGCCGAAAGCTGTCTGCGATGCGCTTGAAACGGGAGACAATGAGGCTGCTCTCGTAACTTTCTTCACTGATTACGCAAAGTTGTCTCCAGCGGTCATTGCGAAGTTTCGGAGTGACCCAACATGGCCGCAGCGGGTCAAGCTTGCTCCAACGATCTGCCGTGAGATAACGGCGGTACGCCAATATCACTTCGATCCGGCCTCGTTCGAGCAGGTCAAGACACCGATGATGTTTTTCCTGGGAAGCAACAGCCCCAAAACGATGGAGACGAGCGTTCGGACCGTAGCTGAAGTCCTTCACAGACCCGTGACGGTACTCCCCGGCCAACAGCACGACGCGATGTACACTGCGCCAGACCTTCTGGCACGAGAACTGACAAGCTATTTGCTGGCTTGATCAAAGATGGCCTGGCTTGCATTTGCACCAGCTGCCTCAAAGTTCTCAGTGCCGATACGTGGGGCCAAACGATAACTGGACGAAGCGCTTAGGAGCATGTTGCGTGGAGGGTTGTAAATGGGTCGCCTAATCTTGGCGTTCGTCGTGTTGGTTGCAACGTTTTCAATGCCTCTCCGGGCTCAGCGTCCTGATGCGCTCTTCCTGGTTCTGCCGGAGGCGAAGGGTCACCGCTTAGTATTGATTGATCCGCGAGCCAAGACGGTCGTCGGACAGATAGCGGTGCCTGGATGGCCACATGAAGTCGCTTTTTCGAAGGATGGAAAGACAGCCTATCTTCCCTCGTACAGCGATGCGATTGTTGGAATGCCGGGCATCGACGGCCAAACGATCGACGTCGTCGACATGAAGACCCGGACGGTGACGGCGACGTGGGACCTGGGAAAGCCACTCCGCCCGCACATGCCCATGCTGGGTGCAGATGGCACTCTTCTGGTCTCGACAGAACTGGCTCAATCGATCTCGGTCATAGACCTTAATGATGGACGAATCACGGGCCAGATACCTACGGGAGCGAAAGAATCCCATGTCTTTGTCCGAACGTCTGATGGGCGCAAAATCTACACCGCCAACCTTCATGCCGGCAGCGTCAGTGTCCTCGATGCGAAAACGGGCAAATTGATTAAGGTCCTTCAAATCTCAAAACTTGTGAATCGGATTGCTCTTTCCAACGACGGCAAGCGTTTATTTGTCACAGATGGCGAGGGCCCAAAGGTGATTGCGATCGATACTGCGACCGACGAAGTTGTAACGAAAGCGGTGGTCTCCGCGCCCCCGTTTTCTGTCTTCCCAACGCCAGATGGCAAGTGGCTGCTGGTCGGAGAAGACCTCGGATCGAAGGGAAAGATTGAGGTACTCGATGCTCGAAATCTAACGGTTCAGCATGCCTTCGATGTCGATCGTTTGCCCTTCGGGATCAGAGTTGTGGGTAGCGAAGCGTTCGTTGCATGTTATCTGAGCGGCAACCTTGATGTCCTGAATCTCGCAAACTGGACTATGGAGCCGCCGATCCCAGGCGTCGCACATGGGGACGGCCTTGCGGTCTGGAATGGCGTTCGATAGGTCATCGCCGAGATCCCTGCTACCGCAGATGAGTTGATGGGATATTACGTTTCGGCAGCTGCACCAGGAAATACTTGCATGCAGCCCGCGCCTCTCGCATACTGACTGGACATACGAAGGTGAGGGCTATCCCATGAATCGAATTTACGGCGCCGCTGGTGGCTTTTTTCTTTTCTTCGCGGGAGCCGCAGCAATGCAGATATCTCCCCCCGCAGGCCTTACGCGGACGGATCTTTCACGTCACGATCTTTCCATCGAGGGGCGTGAAGTCATTCAAACTCGCGTGGACTTCGCCCCGGGTGCCGTCGCACCCTGGCATAGCCATCCCGGCGAGGAGGTCATTTACGTCCCCGAAGGAACACTGGAGTTCCAGTTACAGGGCGAGAAGCCTGTTCTGCTTGAGGCTGGGAATGTCCTCTTCGTTCCCGCGGGAAAGTTGCACATGGCTCGTAACCCCGGCACGGCCCGCGGGGTTGAATTGGCGACTTACATCGTTGAAAAAGGGAAACCGCTGCTGATACGCGCTAACGTGAGTCCGTCGCAGTAATCGTTCGCAGAGGATTTGACGGAAAATGCTACAGGTTCAACGCGAGACGTGTCGATGGGAAGCTCACTGCGGTCTTCGTTTCTATCATCCTGAAACAAGCTCGGCCAAACCAAATTCCGAGGCGCAGCTACTTGGCAGGACGGGCTCAGACTGATTGAACTGATCGCATCTGCTCGGTTCATAATGATCTGCCGACGAGAGGTTATCCGAGCCGCGTTTTTCTTGGTACTGGTCTAGACCGACTCTGTTCGCGTCAGCAAATGATTCTCGACGAGTGATAACTCGCTAAGACACTCTTCGGGACTTATTTGATCTATTACAACGTGGAATTCCCGTGGTCGTCGGCCGATTCCCGCCAACGAGTCAATGCGGCGCGGCCACGATATGCTGCACCTCCGGCCAAATTATGCTTTATTCAACTCACTCGGTTTGCAGTTTTACGATGGAGGCCCGTATGCGCACTGTCGCTCGGCTCAAGCTTGGCTACTACCCACTTCCTTCTGAAGAAGGCTCCCGCCTGAGGCGCATCCTTCAACTCCCAGTCGAAAGCGCTTCGGTGCTTGACCCGTGTGCTGGTACGGGCGCGGCGCTTCTGCAGATCACAGAAGGAGAGAATGTTGTTCGGTACGCGGTGGAATTGGACGCGTCCCGCGCGCAGGCGTGCCAAGAGGCCGGGATCAATACCATCCATGGCAATCTCTTCGACGTGCAGGCGAAGAGCGGCAGTTTCTCCCTTCTCTACCTCAATCCGCCTTATGACTCCGAAGTAGCATCCTCTGGCAACAAGCGCATGGAACTGCGGTTTCTACAGAAGACGTTTCGTTGGCTAGTCCTTGGTGGAGTTTTGGTGATGGTAGTCCCCCATGGGCAGTTGGAGGGATGCACCGATCTCCTCGCAGACGCGTTCACCGGCTTCCAGGTCTTGCGGCTATCCGATCCGGAGTCCGTGCGCTTCGACCAAGTTGTCCTTATCGCTGTTCGAGCGCGAATCAAAGACACCGACTATGAGCGAAACCGCGAACAGCTGATCTCAGCGATATGGACTGGTTCGATGCCCATCCTGACGGGAAGCGAAGCTCCATATATGATCCCACCCACCACCATGGTTGAGATCCAACACCGAGGTCTTCCGCTCGATGAAATCGAGGACCTGGTCCTCTCATCTTCTGCATGGGCCAAGGTACGTCCATATGTCCTCCCGCGGGAAGAAGCATCTGTCGGCCGGCCGATCACGCCGCTGCACGGTGGGCATGTGGGATTGCTGTGCACGGCTGGCCTCCTGAACGGAGTGTTCGGCTCGGGAGAGGATCGCCACATCGCACGCTGGAGGACGGTGAAGTACGTCACAACGTTCGAAGAGAAGATTGAGGGCTACACCGAGATCCACAAACGGGAACGCTTCTCCAACGAACTGGCTCTGGTTTACGAAGACGGCCGCACGCTGATTCTTACCGACGAAAAGAAGAAGGAGAAAAGAGACGATGCAGAACGCACATCTCCGGCTCGCGCGGCTTGAGTACGTCAGGAACTCCCTCAAGACCCAGACGCACACCGCTGTCCATGTTACCCATTTCATCGGAGAAGGAGAGCAGGCCCACCTCCTCAGCTACTTCGGAAACGATGCTGAGGTGGGCGCCGTTACAGCGGCGATTCAAGAGAATCATCGCCTCGATCTCGTCACTCCTGATGGCAAGAGGCAACGGATAGGTTTCGGGGCAGAACCTTCACTGTACAAAGCGAACATTAGCCTGGCCCGGCAGAAGAGATCCCTACGTCACGTCGTAGCTATCTCTTCGGGACTCCATGCAAATGGGAGCGCCGGCAGAACCATCCTCTTGAACGATGAGGAGCAGGCGGTCGATCTCTCATGGGCTGCGCTCGTAAGTCTCCAGGGGCTCCCTGCAGTTTTATCGTGGGGAGGCCATGTCATGGGGAGGTTGCGGGAAGACGGCAAGGTCAAGCCCCTCGTTGGAGTTGGGTGCTCGCCTGTGCTAGTTGATGCGACTCGAGAAGAGTTGATGAATCGAATCGGCCAAGCTCGAAGGGCGAATCTCACATCGTTCCCCGACAAGAACGGCCCCATTTCTTGGCCTTCATTCGACATGAAGGCGGCCTTGGCCGGGGCATTTTGAAACTTCTCACACGATGATCCGCCGCAAGACGTAACTCGCTTTCTCAGCTTCCGGCATTCAGCAAATCTTTCGTTCGATCCGCAGGTCAGCCAAGTGCTGGCCTCTTTTATTGGAGTCGCGAATGGAAACCTACCATGACTATCTCCGCGCCTACAGCCAGGAGTTAGGGTCGCGCATTGTGGAGATGTATCCCCCGCTGCAGGGCCCGAAAGACCCAGTTGCTCCTGAGCTGAAGACGCTTCTCCGCAAACCCCTCCCGGTGCAGGCCATGACTATCACGGGCGCTGCTAAGTACCTTCAGATCGAAGATTCCGTTCGGCTCGTCGGCGAATGCGGAACAGGCAAGACTCTAATGTCGATCGGCATTGCCCACGCGCATGCTGCCAGCAAGCCCTACACCGCCCTGGTGATGTGCCCGCCCCATCTGGTGCTGAAGTGGGCGCGCGAGGTGCTGATCACTGTCCCACGCGCACGAGCTTTTGTTGTGTACGACTTGCGCAACGGCGGTGATCCTTCAAAGCCCCACGGCGTCGTAGAAGTTAGCATGCGCAACGGTCACGTCGTCTCTAATGGGCTCAAGACGTCTGTCGTCGAGTTGAGGAGAATGGGCCGCAAGGGTTGGGAACAACGCTGCTCTGTTCCGGCTTACTTCATCACCTCCAAAGAATCAGGGAAGCTCAGCTACTTCTGGAAGCATGCTTACGTAACACCCAAGTCCGGCAATTCCCGTGATTGCATCACCAATCCTGAAACCGGAAAGACCGTTCCCAAAGACGAAGGCGGCCACCTTCTTCGCGGCGACTTCGACGATGTGAAGCATTTCGAGGTCATCCAGCGCCAAGGCGGCGGCACCGAAAGCTACTCTCCCCTCTGGGAGGCCGACCGCAACAAGTTTCAGCGTATGGCGCCCCTCGAATACATGGGCCGGTACATGAAGCGGTTCTTCACGTATGCCTTTGCGGACGAGATGCACCAACTCGCGAACGACACCGCTCAAGGCAACAATCTCGCCGTTCTGCGGCGCTGCTCGCGAAAGCTAATTGGTAACACCGGGACTTTGATGGGCGGGTATGCGTCGGATCTCTTTCACATCTTCTTTCGTATGGAACCCTGGAAGATGGTCGAGGACGGCTATGAGGCCGGCACGCAGGGGCAAGCTGACTTTCAGGCCACATATGGGGTTCTTGAATCCATTGAAAGAGTTCCGGACGAGGATAAAGCCTGCACCAGAGCAGCGAAGAGCACGTTTCGTCTAGCCAAGAAGCCCGGCGCATCCCCACTGCTCTTCGGCAAGTTCCTGATGAGCTCGACCGTCTTCGTCTCCCTCGAAGACATCGCGGAGTTCCTTCCCCCGTATGAAGAAATCGTCTGCGAGGTGGAGCTCGACGGAGAACTTCGCCAGGCCTACGAAAAGATACAGGAGGACATTCAGCAGGCACTACGCGAGAATCGTGGCAATCGAAGCCTCATGAGTCTCATGCTGCATCGGCTCATGCTTTATCCCGATCACCCATTCGGTATAGGCGAGATCATGGGCAGGAAGTTCGATCCGCAAGAGAAGAGACTTGTTCCGTTCCTGGTGACGACCGCACCGGATCTGCCCAAGGATCAGCTCTATCCGAAGGAGCAGAGACTCGTCGAGGACGTCCGCGAGGAGCTGCGCCAAGGCCGGAGGTGCCAGGTCTTCGCAACGTTCACCGGCGAGTACGAGGTGCCGGAACGGCTCGAAGGAGTTCTTCGCCAGGAGGGCTTTCGAGTTGCGGTGCTGCGTTCAAGCGTCCCAGCTCTGAAGCGTGAGCAGTGGTATGCGCAACGCGTCAAAGAAGGAGTCGAGGTCATCATCGGACACCCAAAGCTTGTCGAGACAGGACTCGACCTGCTTTGGTTTCCAACGATCATCTTCTATCAGACAGGCTATTCGTTGCATACGCTTCGACAGGCTTCACGACGTTCGTGGCGCATTGGCCAGAGGCTCGCGGTTCGCGTCAAGTTTCTGATCTATGACGGGACTACGCAGCGAACCTGCCTGCGTCTCATGGGCAGGAAGATGTTGGTAGCCCTGATGATGGAGGGAAAATTCTCCGGCGAGGGACTCCATTCGATGGATGCTGACGACGATATGCTCGCCGCTATGGCCCGCGAACTCGTCGAGAAGGGTGGGGTGGGCGAATCTGCCGATGCTGTCTGGGAAGAACTCCGCAAGGAGAGAACAGGCCATCTTCCAACCGCAACGGTCATCGAGCCGGTTCTGACAATGGAGCCGGAGTCCGAGATTCCCGATATGTTCGCCGGAATCGGGAACTCCACACCTGCGCCGTGCGGGGGGCCAGTACTGATGCACTCCCAGCCGAAGAAGAAGCAGACGTTGTGGCCAACCGGATATGTGATCGGCGAGCAGTTGGGACTCTTCGGATGATCCTGGGCGCCCCCTCTTATAGGGGGGCGCACTCCGGTACCAAGACAGAAACACTGCGCTTTACATCTGGTAAATGGAAAGGAGAGGCATTTCGCATGGAAGCACCCTCAGCAGCAAGAATCAAGCAACGATTCCCAAGCAGTGCGGGAATACCTGCACCTTAAGCCCGGCGACAGGTTTAAATTCTTCCTTCGGCCGGATGGCGCCTTCGGTATTCTTCCGAGGATTTCGACTGCGAAGCTTAAGGGTAGTCTGCCGAAGGGTAAGCATCCGATTTCGGTTGAAGCTATCATGAAGCTATCCAGGCTGGCGCAGCGGAGACAATCCGTAGATGACCCGTCCCGATACCAGCGTTGTCCAGCGCTACATGCTCCACGACAATCCCGAGCCCGCTGAAAAGGCGGCTTCGATCGCAAACATCGAAATGCTCTCGAGTTAACTGCTATGTCGCGATTTCCGACCGGTTGGTGGGCTCGTCGAAGAACCATCGCCAAAGGTTGCGTTGGCGTGGTCGGCCTCCGATCATGTACATCCCTAGAGCCAGGCCGAGCGCCTGAACAATGGTGCGAATGCTTTCGAAGGATGCGACGATCTGCGGAAGGGCTGGAGAATGCGCCCAGAAAACGAACTCGCAAAATCCCTGTGCGATCGTGATCAAGATCGTGGGCAGGAAATAGGCTAGCAGAAGCCAAGTGAAGCCGCGATCGTGTGTTTCGCGGTACTTCCGCGCAGCCACGAGGCCGACCAATAAGTAAGCGTTAACTGTCAGCCAAAAGAAGAGATCATGCAACATGAATCACCTCCTGATACAAGATAATATCGGTAATCTCTCGGACCTCGCGTCAGTTTGATTGCGCCGGCAACATCTCGCGGGTGCTCGAGGCTGAACGTTTTCGCAGAATCCCACTTGAAGCTTTTCGCCAAGTTCGCCACCGAGGCCTGGTATCCGTACCCATCGCCATAGACGAAGCCGAGACGCAGGATACTCCAGTTCAGTAGGTTAGTGCGGGGTTCGGTATCCGCAGCGATCTTGCTTGCCAGATACGCGAGTTACGAATGGGTCGCGTCCTCTTCGAGACCGAAATAGCATGCCTCCAGATTAGGCTAGTCAGGTGCTTGCCATAATGTTGCAAGCCTATGAAGCGTAGACCTTTCGCACCAGCGATCGGGGTTCTCGTGCATTCTAAATTTGCCTGCCAGATCTCATCTTCATTCTGAGTTCGGAAACACCGCGGCAAGATGCACGACTGCCGACCTACCCCAATCGTCGCGCGCTGGTAAGGCTTGGCAAGAACGTGCCCGCGGGAACGATGCACGTATTTAGGGCGATCTTCAGCTAGGGCGGTCTCCAACTCAGATTCGTTGAATCAGGAAATCACCCCGGTGTCGCCCGGGCAAGCCTGCTGGGATTATCTACCTTTTTTTGTTGATCTTATAACGAACTTCGAATCCCAATGGGGCCTTTAATGCCGGCCTGTTGATATCTGTCTTTAGCGCATATATGTCGTTAATCCTCTAAAGATAGAGGATTGATAACCGCACAGCCTAGACAATCATATATGCTGAACATAGCGGTTTATTTGAGTTTATCCGCTAATGATGGAGGAAAATGCGGACAAATTTGTTACATGAGGCTCAGCCTTATCCGGTTGAGCAGGCTCTCCGCAAAGTCGGCGTCAACCTTCGTACTGCTCGGCTGCGGCGCGGCATAACCATTGAGGAAGCGGCTGCAAAGATCGGCACCGGTCCCCGACTAGTGACGGATGCGGAGCGCGGAAAGCCCAATATCGACGTAGCGGTATACGCCGCTCTCCTTTGGCTTTATGACCTCCTCACACCATTTGAGGATCTTGCCAACCCACAGAAAGACGAGCAGGGGCTGATTCTGGCCAGTCGCCGCGAACCCACGCGCGCACATCGTGCGCGAGGACTGAACAATGACTTCTAGACACTCGACAGAATGCTTTGTCTATGTCACCCTGCCCGGCGCGCGCGCGGCGACCACGGCTGGCAGGTTCGTCCTTGAGCAGACTCCCACCGGCGACCCCATCGGACGTTTTGTCTATGGCCGCTCTTATTTGGCCAACCCGGACGCAGTCGAGATTGACCCCGTCGAGCTCAAACTGTCCAATGAAACCTACGAGACCGTCCGTTTGAATGGAGTCTTCGGGGCGATTCGTGACGCCGGACCCGACTACTGGGGACGCCGTGTCATCGAGAAGCATGCCGGGATCACCCAGCTTGGAGAACTCGACTACCTGCTCGAGTCTCCTGACGACCGAGCCGGAGCACTGAGCTTTGGAGAGAAGATCACCCCCCCGGCGCCGCGCCGCAGATTCAATCAGACGCTCGACCTCGCTCGTCTGCAGGAAACCGCCGAGGCAATAGTGCGGGACGACATCCCCAATGATCCGAACGCTCCGCAGGTGCAAGACCTTCTCCTGCTGGGTACCTCGATGGGTGGCGCGCGCCCCAAGGCTGTCATCCAGGACCAGGGCGCGCTGTGGATCGCGAAGTTTGCGCGGCCAGATGACCGCTGGAATTCAGAACGGGTCGAAGATGCGATGCTGCGGCTGGCGCGGCAGTGCGGCATCAGTGCCGCAGAAAGTCGCATCGAGCGAGTCGGCGGCAAAGATGTTCTGCTCGTGAAACGGTTTGACCGCGCGCGCGCGGGTACCGCATATACACGAAGCCGGATGATCAGCAGCCTCACCGTCCTTCGCGCCGACGATGCAGTGACGGCGCGCGACCGCTGGTCCTACATTCTCCTGGTCGAAGAGATGCGGCGGGTCGTCTCGGACCCGAAGGGAGATGCGCGCGAGCTGTTTCGCCGCATCGTCTTCAATGCACTCATCTCCAACATCGACGATCATCCACGGAATCATGCGCTGATCGCTCCAAAGCGCAGTTGGATGCTGTCTCCGGCTTACGATCTCACCCCGGCACCCCAGGTCAGCCAGGACCGTCGAGATCTGGCGATGAAATGCGGTGATGATGGGCGATTCGCAAATGCGAACAACATCCTCTCCCAGCACGCACGCTTTCTTCTCGATCGCGAGGAGGCGGAGAAGATCATCGCAGACATGAAAGTACAGGTCACCAAGACCTGGGAAGACACTGTGCTCGCCAGCGGCGCTTCTCAGCGCGACGTAGACGCGATCCGTTCTGCCTTCATCTATCCGGGTTTTTCTCGCTGAGAGCTACGCCGCAAGCTTGACTCTGGCAATGGACTACGCCAGGGGCGGGACGAAGGTATCGCTGAGAAGGTCCTTGCAGCGCTGCCAGGCGTCCTTCTGCAGTGAGCGGATCATCTGCTTCCAGCCATAGAGCGCAAAGAAAAGCACCAACAGTGCGAACGAGCGGTGGTCCGGCAACGTGGCCTGGACCCCGTGACGCACAAAGGAATAAAACAGCAAGCCGACGACTCGACCGAACTGCTTATTCCAGGCACAGAGCATCAACGTGCACACACCAGCTACGATCAGGCTGCCTTTTAGCCCGGTCTTCTTTTCCGTTTTCATCGTGTCATCCCGATACGAGCCTACATCCGTCTGTCCCGCACCTCAAACCAATCAATCCAATCCAAGGAGCTCAAGTAATGCCTGCTCTTAAGACCGAAGTTCTCTTGCGCGAGTTCTACTACAACGCTATCCGTATTCCTGATCCTGGCCCCCACCTTTCTGTCGATCAGGTGCGCGATCTGCTTACGCCGCGGTTTCCAGAGATAGCGACTGCCTCGGTTCAAGGGCCGGAGGATGTTGGCAACGCTCTGCGCTACAAGTTTGTCCGAGCCATCGGCGAGAAAGGCTAAGTCATGGCGTCTCCTGTCCGAACCTCGGAAGACCTTCTGAAGGTCTTCGCTGAGATGATCTGGGCACCACCTACGCAAGGCACCGAGCTACTGGTGAGGCACCTCAAATGCAAAGAGTCAGTCGAGCTAGCGAAGATCCTCGTCGACGCCATTCCTCAGTACGCCGAACGCGGAGGCCAGAGGCTCCAGCCACCCTCGGAGCTGCTGGTGCCGTTGGCGTAGCCACGCTGGCACCGCCCTGTCTCCACACCCTTCCCACCCTTGACGGAGCCGCGCTCGAGTACAACCACGAAGAGGGAGCCACGCTTCTTTACGAGCTATGCGCGGGGCTGGTGAGGGAGGGATTTGGGACCGCCGAGAGCTGGAAGGAGTGCGGCAAGAAGTGCCTTGTCTTCGCACAGAACTCCATCATGCGAAGGATTGGCGAGGAGCGATGGAATCTATTCAAAAGGAACGTTGAGTTTCATCTTGCGATCAGCGATTCCGTCGAGTCGTATGGCGATCCCGAACCGATCCCCGGTGGACGTCTGGCGGTAACGATCGAGTGCAGCGGATGCGGCTACCTCAAGATCGGGCCGGCAATCGAGGCGCTCGAGAAAGAGTCCGAAGGGTTGGGCGCGGCCTTCTACTGGGAGTTCATCTACTCCTGCTACCGACTGATGCGCATTTATGACCACGAAGACGCCCTTCAGTATGAGGAAGGAATGCGAGAGATGGCCGAAGGCGAGGAAGATGCCGACCAGCAGTATGAGTTTCCCGAGGTCGAGAAGGCTTTACCGGAGTGCATCCGCCGAGATCTGAAGGCGGAATATCGAGGGCGAAGACAGAACGCCCGATGCCGCCTGCATCAGGCGCAAAAGAGCAAACACAAGAGCTGGCTGTTGCACCTGAGGCGCATGCAGAGGCTCGCACGGCTGAACGTAGGACCGCAGAGAGAGTACCTCGACACCTTCAACTACGATTCGCCGCCGCTCCCATCGCTGCTGGTGGCGTTTCAGGAGCGAGACGCGATCACCGCATGCTTCGATGAAGAGGGACAGCACATGCTTGAGGGATCCTCCGAGCCCGCATTGCTGGTGTTCTTCGACCCCAAGAACCCGACCGAAGTCCGTAACGCGATTCGTTCCGTAACGCGGTTCCTTCTCTTCAATCAAGAGTTGTTTGAACTCGCTGAAGAACTCCAGGAGTGGGAGAAAGATCATGGAAGTACACCTCTCGATCGGTCAGACTCATCGATTCGAACTGCATGAGGCACTACTGATCTACAAAAGCGGTCAGAAGAGCTTCATCACCCAACATAGCGTCCTGCGACATGATGGGGCATCTCCCACGCTAGGGCCTGCACAACCGCTCACCATGAACTTCGTCGATTCGCTGCTCCGGTCCCTCAGGCGGAATTGCGACTTAGAGGTTCTGCCGGAGCATGTCCTTGGAACGGGAGATCAAACGCTCGTCTGGTGGACTCCGCGGCGCGAGCGCCAGATGTTCTATAGGAATACGGAGGACAAGGCCACCGAACTGAACGGGAAGACATTTCCCCAGCCGCCTCTCGTCTGGCGGGTATCAGGTGGGACACTGGCGGTTCGCGCCCTCAGGGAGAACAGGCGGCCGGCCGCAATCACCAAGCTTGCATTCGCTCCCTTCTGGAACGTTTCGCATAGCGGGCAGGTTTGTCTTGGATCAATGCGTTGTCCGGAGTCTGCTACTGTGGCTGCCATTATCGATTGGGAGGAAGGCTTCTACGAAAGCGCATTCACCCATGGCAACGTAGCCCGGCTCACGAAACATGCCGGGGGCTTCGCGGCCATGTGGAACGAACTTGCCGGAAAGCGTAAACCATTCCCAACGAAGTGCCTGATTGAGTTGCCGGAGACATTGGCGCAGTTCGTCCGCGGCAAGTGATCGGAACTCCTGCTCTGCAATGTGCGGAATCTACAAAGAGCGAGAGATGCAGAGTCCGAACAAGATGCCTGTTTTCTTCAGTTTACGTCGGCTACTTTCTCCAGATGGAATGAAATTCTTCTAGGAGAAACTGAGGCAGAATTGATAGACTGTAAGGAGGAGAGAACCGATGATCGCATCTACCGGAGTACTGGTCGCGAAGCCTTCACGCAGGACTCCAAAATTTTCGGACCAGCAAATCCGCCAGGTTGCAACTCGCAGCCGGCGCGACATCGCTGAATGGGCACAATCGACTGCACGTGAGCGCGGGGTCTCGGTCCGCCGTCTTCCAAACGACAAGTTCGTCAAGGCAGTCTCCCGCCTTTCTGACGGCGTGGTGGATCTCGATCCAATCGAGGAGTTGCTGGTGGCGCTGGGCCGGGCCGGTGTCATCTCCTCTTTCCAAAGAGGTCTCCTCCAGATCCATTACCTCCGATAGATGGAACTTCTCGTCCTCGATCCGTTTGGGGACTACGAGACTGCGGGTTACCTACGCAACCACTATCAGGAAAAGGACCTCAATCTCATTGGCCATCTTGAGACGGCGGCTTTCGAACAGGAGATCGTGCACGTCGTTCGATCTCTTCGCAAGGCTCCATCGATCACTTACGAACACGTCACAACAACACACCAAAATTTGTTTCAATCGGTCTATCCCTGGGCAGGTCAGGATCGTTCTACCACGGCGCCCACAATCGCGATCGTCAAGGCTGGGTACAAGACACTATTTGCTCATCCAGCCGACGTGCAGCGGGCCGCAGAACACGCTCTCCATCTGGGACAAGATAGGAACTACCTGCGCGGCCATCCGGGGGAAGTGTTTGGCTATCTTGCCCATGCTCATCCTTTTCTTGAAGGCAATGGCAGAACCATCCTCACCATCTTTGCTGAGCTGTCCCGGCGGGCGGGCTTTCACATCCAGTGGGAAGCGATGGACAAGACGGAATTTCTGGAAACCCTCACGAGAGAGTTGTTGCAGCCGGGCAAGGCCACCATGGACCAGTTTGTGTTGCCCTTTCTGCAAGAGGGTGTTCTCTCTGTTGAGAGCACAGCCTCGCGACTCCGAGTGAACTTCAAAGGTCCGCCTTCGGCCTCGTAAAAGTAAGGACTTCTTCTGTTCCCACTCGAACAGCGCCGCTTTGCGCAGAAGTGAGGAGATCATGCGTGTTGCACACCAGATTCCGCCCGATCTGCTTGGTAAGCGTCCTATCCGCATTCTCGTGGTGGGCGCTGGGGGCACTGGCAGTTCCATCGTCATGGGACTGCCCTATCTTGATCAGGCAATGCGTGCCTGGGGACATTCCTTCGGTTTGAACGTGAGCCTGATGGACGCCGATACAGTTTCACCTACCAACTGCGTCAGGCAGCCCTTCTCGGTCTCCGACGTCGGACAAAACAAAGCAACCATATTGATCAACCGAATCAATCTCTTTTGGGGAACGCGCTGGTCGGCTGTCCCCAACCACTTCCATGAGCGTTCCCTGGATCGCGCTCACGATCGGCCGTTCGATGTGGTAATCGGCTGCGTTGACTCCAGGGCCGGCAGGAGGGCAATCGATGCTGCATTCCACCGAGGTCTGAGCCGGTGCTGCTATTGGCTCGATCTCGGTAACAATGCGGCGAGCGGACAGTATGTGTTGGGACAGCCGCTCAATCAGCGCAATCGAAGAAAGGCAGAGCGACTGCGCACCGTAAGTGAGCTCTATCCCGAGATCGTGGACGTCGAAGCCGGAGAGAGTCCCTTGCCCAGTTGCTCCGCTGTCGAAGCCCTTGATCGCCAAGAACCCTTCGTCAATCAAACACTCGCTTCGAGTGCGCTCGCGATGCTCGCCCAACTGTTCCGATATGGTTCGCTGACGTATCACGGCGGATTCTTCAACGCCCGTACCGGGCAGATGAGCTCACTTCCAATCGATCCCGACATGTGGAAGCGTGGGCGGAGACGAAGACCTACCTCGCGTCCTACCTAATTCACTCGTTGCGGAAGCTCGCGGGGTTATCGTTGAGGCGATAGGAGTATCGCCTCGATGACATTAACTGATCCCCATATCGCACGAGATGCCAAAACAATTGCCTGTTTGCATTTCGAAACGGCCCCTCGAAGACCTTCATACCGGAAAGCTTTGCACTCATTGCGCAGACAACTCGGCATACTCTCGCATCACCGACGCCGAGATGAAGGTCCTCATGCAAAACGCTGTGACCCAGGTCTACCGTTACCTCTGGATGAGAGAGAACGATCCTGAGGCATACGAGAAAGACTCGGCCCTGGCAGACCGATACACCTGCGCATGGGACAATCCTGTGCCGAAAACCTGATGTTTTATGGAGGATTCCATGTTCCGTGAACTTGCTCCCTATCTGCGCCATCGTGCTGTGCTGCTCACTGTGACCCATCTCGAACACGATCAGATACGCGTCAACGTGGTCCCGAAGAAGCTGAAGGACGGAGAGAATGAAGCGCTCACAACACCTCTGAGCGTGACCGGGACCGCCGAGGAACTCGATACCGAGTTGCCCCAAACGCTGACCGATTATGTGGCCGCACACCTGCAGTTGAACAATACCCTCGCGAGCGCAAAGGCGCAGATGGACGCGGCGGCAAAGACTGCCCAGGAAGAGGCACGCGCGAAATCGAAGAACAACTCCAATCCCGGCAAGAAGGATTGTCCCGCGATTAGCGGAATGCCGTCTGCCGAAGAGTTGGGGCCCGTCGCGACTCCGAAGCCTGCGCCCTCGCGCAGCCCAAGCCTGTTCGATCTCTCGCCTGCGTTGATGCCAGCGCCCGTTCCCGAAACAAGCAAGGCCGTCCGTACCGCTGGCGCGGAAGACGAGGACGAAATCCTCAGCGAGATCGACTCGCAAAGAGAGCATACCGACGATCTTGACGCGGCAGCTTGATGCACTTCGCTGTAAAAGGCTCCATCGTGCCCTTTAGCCAACACGTCTGATGGAGACCACGATGGAGCTCTTCTAGCTGTTCCGGAATCGCATTTGACACCGAGTTTACCGAGAATAGGAAGAACAATGGATCGATTTGGAAGAGCCCCAGATCCACATGTACAGAATTAGCCTCAGAGAAACGGGACCCGAAGCCCCTTCACTCTGAAGAGCCTTCGGAGAGCTGGCGTTTAGAATCGATTGGCACGATAGTTCAGAACAAGCGGGCTTGTTGAATCCTCGGAGGCCAGTACAAGCCAATTACAACCCAAGTGTTGTACGGGAATACAGTTCCCATGAAAAACCGGGTCTCCCGCCCCGCAGCGCAAATTTCATCCAAGTATTTCTTCTTCACGCTCTGTGCAGCTGCTTCTTCACTACCTAGCCGCTCTTTCTCTTTCAAGAAGAGAACACCGAGCTCCCAGTCTTCGATCATTGCAGAATGAGGTCGGACGCCTGTATCTGAGCAACGGAAGACGTAACTGAATTTGTAGGGGAGCTTGGCTAGGGCTTTCGGTTGCCCGTAGAAGAGATTGAACTGACTCAGGACGGCCTGCCATTCCGGCTTCCAGTCTCTTTCCGCCGGCTCAATCGTCAAATCCAGAATCTCGGAGGGAGCGACGATACCCAAGGATGTACGGTCTGTGTCGTAGAGCGATCCAAGGCCAATCCTCGTGTGGTGCGGAAGCCGATCAATGATAGCGCGCCGTGCCTCCCATGACTTATCGGTGCTGAGAGGTTCTCCCAGTATCTGAATCGACTCTAAGTCTGGTTGACGGCTCTCTTTCCGTTCGTCGTTTCCAAAGCCCCGAGGCGCCAAACCCAGCCTGATCCACTGGTATTTCTTGAATTGCTGATGATTCGGCCTGTAGCGATAATCAATTGGATATAAACGGACCCAATCTCCCGCTTCAGTGATTCCGGCCGTACAGACCAACTCCTGATGCCTGTGAGAGGGATGAGGGTAAGTCATCACCGTGATCAGCACGTTGGTTTCAGAGAACATGGGTTTCACGAAATTCGCAGCTCCTTGACCTTGAGATTCGTCATCTTCGCAACCGCTGCCGCAAGCCTGCCGCGATGGCAGCAGGCAACGAGCGCTTCCATACACATCAGCGCCGAGGGCTCTTGCTGAATCATCGACGAAACTGACTTGAGTGCCGCTTGCTGTGCGGGTAAGATCGCCTTCTCGTAGTAATCGAACAGCCGGTCGTAGGATTTTGCATCGTCGAGATCCGTCCGCTGCTCTGACGGCACTCCGAGTTCAGGGACGTGGTTGTAAGCAATCCCCACATCATCGCAGTGACGTTGCATCGTGCTCTTATGGAAGCCAAATCGACGTGCCACCGGGTTGCGCCGAACGTCTATCAATCGTTTCACCCCGTTGCGGAGGAGTAGATCGAGTAAACCGTCCAGCATGAGTCCCTCATATCCGACAGTGAAGATCGTAGGCTGCGCGATCGGAACCTCGGTCCGTCTAAGGGATGGATTTTTGGCTTTAGCCGTGTACCAAGGGTACTCACTGTAGACGCTCGATACCAGCTTTGAGGTCGTAACATTCTGATAACGACGCGATAATCGATCAATCTCCTTAGCGACGCCTAATCCCAATTTAGAAGTCTCAGCATCTGCATTCCGGAGCAAGTTCACCTCACTATCGGAAATCCGGATCCAACCGTCCCGTTCGACCGCTCGAAGCTCGTGCGTAAGTGTGAACGAGTAGGGGCCGTGATGATACGGAACAAATTCGTAGAGGCTGGGCCGGGGAAGCTTCTGCGCTGTTGCTTGCAGCAGAAACGACAGCTTAACGAGCCTGAGCTTCGTGATGCAGCCTCCCTCATTGCTGATAAGGCGAATCAAGGCGCGTTGACGATTGATCATACTGACCTGATTCTACGCGGCAGCCGGGAGGAGCCCCATGCGAGAACAGATAACTTCACCGGTCAATCTTTCATTTAGCGCTATTAAACCGGCGTTTCGGTGCTCGAAACGTTCGAACAGGCATCGCAGCACTCTACTGGTACTGACGCGAATATGTAATATTCGTCCACTCCGATCACCATTGAGCGGCCCATGTGAGAAACCTATACCACATCTACGTCGACGGCTCCGCAATCGGAAACCCGTGGCCCGGTGGCTGAGGAGCAATTGTGCTCCACGGCAGAAACCGTTGGGAGTTGTCAGGAAAGTCTCCACCCACTTGCATGTCGGAATGGAACTTTCTCGCAGCGCTCTGCCCATTGCAGACGTTACCTCTGGGCGCAGAGATCGAGTTGTATTCCGACTCTGAACCTCTCATTCGCGACATGCGGTTCCAAGTTCACCATTGGGTGAGGCAGGAGTGGAAGAACCGCAAAGGGGGCGCTCTGTGGGGCATCGGGTACATTGGGAAGAACTGCTCGCTCCGGACCGGAGTTTGAAGATCCGGTGGCGCTGGATCAGAGGCCACAGTGACCATCCGCTGCAAACTGCAGCAGACCGCCTTGCGCACTCCGCGGCCAGAGCCGTATTGCAGCAACTCATAACCGCCGCTAAACAGAACGCATTGTTGCAATGTCCATCCCGCGACAAGGAAGACTTTATGACAGCTTTACCAGACAAGCTTTCAATTCTCGAGATCGACACTGAACTAGAGGAAATTATTGAGGAAGTTGAAGCGCTCAATGTGGCCAACGAGGAAGTTCCGGCACAACTAATGGAACGCTTTGAGGCGTTCTGCCGCGCTTATGAACAAAAGGCTGACAAAATAGGCCACTTCGTTCGCATGATGGAGTTCAGAGAGCAGTGCTGTCGACAGGAAGCCGCCCGGCTTTTGGACCGTGCACGCGCTGCCGAGGGCAGCCTGAAACGGACCAAATCTATGGTGATGTACCTGCTCATGAAACGCGGCCTGCCCAGGCTTGAGGGGCATCAGTACACATTCCGAATTCAGGCTAATTCTCAGGACTCTGTAAGAATTACCGACGAGTCCTTGGTCCCTCTCGCCTGCCAGCGCATTCATCTCAACGTCGACGGCACGATGTGGGAAACGGTTCTTTCATTCCTGCCAGAGGAATTGGCGTTCGCGTTCGTGAGGGCGATCGAAGGAAAGGTCCCCGACACCACCGCAATCAGAGCGGCTGTTTCGAGGAACGAAGAGGTTCCAGGAGTAGAGGTCAAGCGTGGATACCATCTACGGGTCGCCTGAGCAAAACTAACGCGATCCCAATGGTCTCTATAGGGACGGGATCGTAATCCTCGAATGCCATGGCCGCCGCATGGTGGTTCGCCCTTAGACAATCTGGTCGGCGGGGATACTGGCACCAGATCGCCGCCAGCTTCCGACCGGAGACGATCTGGAACCGGTGCCATTAGATGGCCGACGTCTATCGTGCCGGAAGAAGAGACGCAGAACGGCACATCGCATTTCGGGCATTTGCTGAAGGACGGCTCAAAAGCGGCGGAGGCATTCTCGAAGCATGGCTCGCTCGGGTTTTGCGAACGAGCCAATCATCTGCATCATCATTCGGCCTGCCGGCGTCGTAGGGTCAATCGCCTCCTTGAGGCTACGGAAGCCTGCCTTCGCTTCCTGAATTCACTCCATATCGTCAGCAGATCTCGCAGGGATCGCGAAAGCCGGTCCAGCTTCCAGACAACCCGCACTTCTTCTTTACGGATTTGATCGAGCACGCGCTGCAATTCGGGACGGTTCCAATAGCCTTTTCGTGGCGCATTCGCTCGCAACCCGCCGTCTTCAGGGTGGATGCCTCCGTTCATGGGATTTCACCACGGAACAGAGCCTCCGGTACGCGTGAAGCTGCGCGAGACCATCGAGCGTCCATCGGCGGTGGTGGATGTCACGGGCCTCTCGTGCGCTATCACTGAGCGTGAAGACGGCAGCATCCTGATCGGTGCCGCTGCAAAAAATACCGTCGTGGCCGAGCACCAATCGATCCGGACTCGTTACCCGCTGCTGGCTCGGGCCATTCTCGCTGGTGCCTCAGGGCAGATCCGCAATATGGCGACAGTCGCCGGAAACATTTTGCAACGGACA
Source organism: Acidisarcina polymorpha (assembly GCF_003330725.1). Lineage (NCBI taxonomy): Bacteria > Pseudomonadati > Acidobacteriota > Terriglobia > Terriglobales > Acidobacteriaceae > Acidisarcina > Acidisarcina polymorpha. Next base: position 6,628,978 of record NZ_CP030840.1, read on the forward strand.
CTCTACACCTACTTCTACGATGTTCCTCCCATCGATTTGATTGGGACCGACATCCCTGATCCTCACGCGCCCATGGGTGCTCATGGAGTCGGAGATATCGGCATCACGGGCGTGGGTGCGGCAGTTGCAAACGCCGTGTACAACGCCACGGCAAAAGTGTGCGAGACCTGCCGATCACCTTCGATAAAACGCTCTAAAAATCGGAACGGCTTAACAAACTATTGTGCTGTGGCCGTGAACCTTGCGACACGCGACATGCACCAAAACATGCCACAAAGAGCATGAGCGCCTGAGGGTCCGCCCCCTTCTCGATAAGTGACTCCGGCGATTTATCACTCATTGAGGTCACTCCGAGAACGGCGTTTCTCGTTACTACTCCCTTGATGCCTTTAGCATTTCGTCACCCAAAAGACAGGTGGGCTGAGTGACCGAGCATGTTCTGTTGAGTTCATAGTCGTACCCCCAGCGCACCATACTTTCGAGAATAGGACGCAGCTCGAGCCCGATGTTGGTTAGTCCGTAGCGAACGTTTGGCACCTTGCCCGGCGTGACAGAGCGGAAGAGAAGGCCGTCACGCTCAAGAGTGCGCAGTTCTTGCGTCAGCATCTTCTGACTGACTGGACCGGCGCTGCTCTCCACAGACCGTCGCAACTCAGAGTGGCGCGCTTCGCCTGCAAAGAGATGATGCAAAATAAAAATTTTCCATCTACCTTGGAGTAGATTTAAAGTTCTTTCGGCGGGACAAGAGGAAAGTAGAGGGCGCATAAGCAATCTTGACAGGAACCAGAAAGTACCTACTTACAGTTTGATGCTGCCATTGTTACTCTGGGTGCGGAGATTTAACTTGCACCTAAGTAAAGCAGAGCGCACGGCCGCCATTACGCGAAGCATTGCGAGCGGCGAACGCTTACCGATTGCGAGCTTCGATTCTCGAAAGTACATCCAGCACAATGTGCACATCGGCGACGGTTTGGAGCCGATACTTGCCTTCATGGACGCGCTTCCCCCAGAACGGACACGGGCTAATGTTGTGCGTTTGTTTGAAGATGGCGATTACAGCATCGTGCATGCAGACTACGAGCTCGGTGACTGGGGACCCATGGTCGGCTTTGAAGTGCATCGCTGGGAAAACGACCGCATCGTTGAACATTGGGACAATCTTTGCTCGACGCCGCCGGAGACCAATAGCAGCGGCCACACCATGACTGACGGCGAGACGGAGCTATCCGAGTTGGATCGAACAGAGCAAAACCGCGTCCTGGTGCAACACTTCACCTCCGAAGTGTTGATCGACAGGAAGCTTGATGGACTCAGCAGGTTCTTCCACGAAGGTAAATTGATTCAACACAGCCCGCACTATGGCGATGGCATACATGCTCTGCTGCACCGTCTAAGCTGTCGGAGAGATGAAGGAGAACTACGGTACGAACGCGTCCACAGAATTCTTGGACAAGGCAACATGGTCCTTGCCATGAGTGAAGGCACGCTTGACTACAAGCCAACCGCACTCTACGACCTATATCGATTGAGCGCTGGGTTCATCTCGGAGCACTGGGAAATTTTTCAGGAAATCCCACCGTTCTCTGAGTGGCAGAACGAAAACGGGAAATTTTGAGGGAATCACGAGAGATGCCGAACGAGAATGTTAAGTTCTTTAACCCGGCGGCTGGACCGTTGCAGGAAGAGACGGTGATCGTCACCTCTGTAGATGGTTTGGCCGTGGGTGATGTTGATATTCCCGCGCAGGATCGCACTATCTCCGCATACTTCGCACGGCCTGCAGGCCAACCGGATCCGCCCTTGCTGCTGCTTCTATGCGAAGCGTTCGGTGTGCATGAGCACATTCGCGACGTCGTCCGGCGTTTTGCGAAGGAAGGCTATTTCGCTGTTGCTCCCGACTTGATGGTTCGTCAGGGCAATCCCGAAAGTTTTAACGATATTTCGGTGCTTGTACAGGATCTGCTCCTGAAGATACCGGACGATCAGGTGATGACAGACCTTGACTCTACCGTGCAATGGGCTGAAGAACAGGGTGCGAATATTTTGCAGGCCAGCGTTACCGGTTTTTGTTGGGGAGGCAGATGGACTTGGCTCTATGCCTCTCATCGCAAGCTCAACGCGGCGGTTGCATGGTACGGCATACTGGATGGCAGGCGAAGCGATATATTTCGCGGCGTCCTTGATCGCTATCCCAAGCATCCGATCGACCTGATCGGCAGCTTGCAGACGCCGGTACTCGGCCTGTATGGCGGCAGTGACGACGCGATCTCACTGGCAACGATCAAGGACATGCAGGCTGCTCTCCAAGAAGGTAGCGAAGCGGCAAAGCGCTCCGAAATACAGATCTACCTGGAAGCGGGCCACGCCTTTGTCGCGGATTATCGTTCCAGCTACCGCAAGACCGCTGCTCTGGATGGCTGGAATCGCTGTCTGGCATGGCTGCGGGAACTTCGGAGTTTATAGGCAGCAGGCTTGGCCTGTGTCTAGATTAGTTGCCTCGAAAGAATCGGTACCGAGAATGTATGGTCCGCCGCGTGACTGCAAGGATTAGTTCGGTCGAGAAGACAAGTCTGCGGCAATTTATTCGGCCCTCGATGGAGCCGCGTGCTCCTGGCCAGGATGAGTTTCGCTGCGTGTCTGTCCTTACAAGTCGGTCGGTCGTTGAGGACCACATCAGGCCCGCCATAAACTCGTTACGGAATGTGTCGTACACTCCCATGGCATCCGCACGCGTGGCACTTTTTCCAAACTCTGTCGCGTAAGCACCCGGCTCGATCATCGTGACCTTGATCCCGAACTGCGCAACCTCTTTGGCAAGGGTCTCGTGCAACGCTTTGGTGGCAGAGTAGAACCCGATCAAAGGCGCTGGTACTACGCCAAGGCTGCTGGTGACTCCCAGAATGTGCCCGCTTCTTTGTTGCCGCATCAGGGGCAAAACCGCACGGAGGACTCGCACGACGCCGAAATAGTTGGCGTTGAAAAGAGATTGGACTTGCTCATCCGTCGTCTCTTCCGCTGTTGCGATCAGACTGTACCCGGCGTTGTTTACCAGGACATCCAGGCGCCCGAAGTGTTCGAATGCCTCGCGCACCGCCTGCGGAACACGCTCAGCATCCGTTACATCCAGCTTCAGCGGCCGGGAGTACCACCGAATGTTCGGAACGCCGCCCCATCAGCATATGCATCGCATGAGACTGCTGGAACGGACATAGCCGGCGGTGCACAATCACCCTCATGGAGTCTCGTTAATTCGGGTTTCCGGAAGCAATCCACGGCCAAGCGTTCTCAAGTGACGATATCAGGCCAACGCACTCGTTGAGAAGGATGGCAGTGAGACTCAGAACAGCAATTCCGTGATACGACGCCTTCTATACTTCTCAAAGCTGATTGGAGGCGCCGATGTTCATTCGTTTGCTCTTCGTTTTCAACCTGATATTAATCGGAACGACAATTAGATCGACGCTGATCGCGCAAAGTCCTGCCCCACCCTGTAAGAGCACGGTCACGGGAACACTTGAAGTAGTCCCACTTGTGAGCAAGGTGTATGGGGACAAACGCTTCCTCCGCGTTTGGCTGCCAGCCGGCTACTCGGAGCAGCAATCAGCGACGAAGCGTTATCCTGTGCTCTATCTTTTCGACGGACAAGACCTGTTTGATCGCTGCACGACGCGTCCCGGCGAGGAGGAGTGGCACGTCGATGAAATCATGACCGGCCTGGTCGACCAAAAAGCCGTGCAACCGTTGATTGTGGTCGGAATCGATAATTCCGGTCCCGGTCACCGCGAGGAGGAGTACTCCCGTTATAGCGCTATGGCGGATGCCCCGCAGAAGCTCTCCGCGTTCATGAACGCCGAGGTTGTTTCACTCATCGATCGACGTTTTCGAACCATCAGTGACAGAACTCACCGAGGAGTAGGCGGAGCATCGTTAGGGTCGCTCGCGGCGTTGACGCTTCTACTCGACCTGCCGGATACTTTCGGCCTAGGTCTCCTTGAGAGTACCTCGTTGCAGAACGGGAACGGCAGAGCGCTGCAGGAGACCTCATTGATCGTGCAGGGGCCGTTGCGTGTCTCCATCGGAGTGGGCACGACGGAGGTGCCACCGTCGGAGGCTGCGGACCATGGGTTTCCATATTTCGACGACGCCTTCGTCGCGATGAATCGAACGCTTGCTGAGAACATGAAGAAGAGCCTGATGAACCATCCAGAGGTACAGTTGACCGTTCAGCAGGGTGGGCAGCATCAGGATCGATATTGGAGCGAGCGTTTCGGACCCGCTATGCGGTTCCTATTTCCTCCCAGCGCACTAGCCAGCAGATAGCTCCTGTACAACTCAGTGGGGAGAGTTGCTATTTTGAGGCAAGAATCTACTTTCGTTGCTTATTGGAGGAGCGCATAACTGATTTCGCGTGAATCCAGAACCGTTTCTTCGACTCTCACTTCGAGTGCGCGCTCAGGTTGGAATAGGGGCCTCGGCCGTCTCGGACATACTCCCGGACGCTCAACGATCTGTAATGTCGCCGTCACGCAGAGGTACAAAGGCGCTACGTTCGAAGATACGTCCACGTTTCACCGTGAACATAATGCTCCGAAGATTACTGAGACTTAGTGTCGGATCGCGATCAAGTACAACCATATTCGCCAGCTTGCCGGGCTCGATGCTGCCCATGTCACGTTCCTGGCCTGCGGCTCGCGCGGCTATTATGGTCGCTGACTGCAGCACAGCCCTGATGGGCTGCGCGCATTGCTTGCCAGTTCCGCGAGTTCGTTGAGCAGATCCGGCCATGGATCTTCCCAGTCGGCAATATTATCCGTTCCCGCAGCGATAGGGACGCCAGCACGATAGGCCTGGCCGGTGATGGCGCCTCCTACGGTGTCGTCGCAACTTCCCGGCGGGAGAGCCGGGGAAGAGGAGGAATCGGCCGTATCTGGGCTGTAGGCCCAGACCGTGGCGTCTAGAATGGTTCCGCGCCGCGCCATTTCTGCGAAGAGCGGGGCAAGGACGGGATTGCGACCGTCACGGAATGGACCAAGCGCAACAGGTGGATGGGGTTCCGACCAGCTGGGTATGTGTTCCTGCGGCTGCCGCACAAGAAGACAGGCGTGCGAGATGGAGTCCACACCTGCGGCGACGACGTCCGAAGGCCGCGCCGGATAAAGCGTGGCGTGCGCCCAAACCAGCAGGTGTTGGCGATGCGCCTCCTGCGTGATCTTTGCAGCAAGTTCACCTGAGAGATCAGCGTAGAGCTTGATAGCAGTGGCATAGGTGCCACGCGCCTCGGCAACCGCAAGCCTAACATCCGTGTCGTCTCCGACAGCCTGCATCCAGGGAACCGCACCGGGCACGCCGCCAGCGGATACCTGAATGTTGCGCTTGTCAGCGAAGAAGCTTGGGCCGGCCATGAGAGCGGCGTATTAAATGTCCGGTCCGGCAATTTCTCCCGCACGGCTGGCTCGCGTAAGTTCGCCTACACCGCGCAAGTCGTCCGCCATGTCGCGTACGGCGGTCACGCCACCATACAGGTCGCGCCGTATGATCGCCTCGGCCTGACGCCGGTTTGGCGGAGTGGCAAGATGCATATGCGCGTCGTTCAGCCCGGGCATCAGGAAGCGTCCGGTAAGTGAAACGACCTTCACCTTCAGCAGCAGGCTGCGGTCAGCCTCTGCGTCCGGAAAATTCGCTCGATGCGCTCTCCATGAACCAGGACATCCATGCCCTTCCGCGCGCTGCCGCCAACGACATCGATCAGGGTCACATCGCGGAAAAGAATTTCTTCCACCTGCGGTGCAGTTTGCCGCTCCGGTGATTGCGCGCGGACCATAAGGGAATATGCGCCAGCGACTGCAAGGACAAGGAAGATCATCGGACGGGCGTGGCGCCGCGATCCGATTCGCATACGGTATGAGTGCTCAGCAACTGGAGAAAGGTTGCGGATCAGGCAGGTGATAAAGACCGGATGATTCATGCCCTCAGTATATGGTCGGGGGTCTTCGTGACGGCTCCTAGATTGACAACAGGCCGAGTCACTCGTCCAGTCCCCGGGGCCTGACACGTGCTTCGGCCACTTAGTGATCATCAAGATCATAACTGGCGAAAACTGCGTTTATCGGTAGTTATCCATTCGACTCATGTTCGGAGCGTTTTAGAAGGTTTCTTCGCATACGAGCGCAGATATCCCCAGACAGCGCCTTCGGTTCTCTGTAGCAATTCGTTGGATTCGCCTTCTCCCCGTTCGCCTGCCGCGTCGATGAGACCGCGCATCAGTGCGAGCAGATCTGCCGCAGCGACGTCATGGTTCGGCACCTTCGGCGCGTCGGGTAGTGAGAGCATTTTCTCCATTATGATCTGCAGACGCGAGGTCGTCCCGGAAACCTGGCTCTTGAAGGCCTCGCGCTTCTCCGCGACATCAATAAGCCGCGCCAGCTTCGGCCGTTTCATCTGATGGCGGATCGAGGCGCCGATATACGACTTGAGCGCCGCACGGAAGGTGGAGTGTTGTTCGAGACCTTCGCCGACGGCAAGTAGCGGAGCGACTTCGCGCTCAATGAGCCCACTTAGCAGTGCATCCTTGCTGCGGAAATATTGATATAGCGAGCCGATGCTCACTCCAGCACACTCGGCGATGGCATTTGTGTTGAAACCGTCGAATCCACGCTGCTCCAGAATGCGAGCAGCGGCTTCCAGGACGACAGCGACGGTCTCCGCAGAACGCTGTTGCAGCGGCGTCTTTCTTGGCTTTAGAGCTTCGGCAGCGGCTTGCTTTTTGGTCATAAGAACGCGAGTACCCTTTGTGAGCAAATGCTCATATCCTCATTCAAGGAGAACACGGAATGACTTCCAATGAAAAGACACAGCACCAGACACACGACGACCTTACGGTCTTTATGCTGGTCAAGACCATGCCGGAGTGGCTCGGGATGCCGGTCGCGGAACGCTTCACTCACTTCAACGGACGAATGAAACCAATCCTCAAGAAATACGAAGACGAAGTTCGTTGCCGCATCTTCGACACAGAGTTTTTCTCCACACGCGTCACCGACGTTTGGATGTGGGAAGCGAAATCGCGGCACGCCTACGAGATGGTCGTCGAAGAGTTGCGGGAGACGCCACTATGGGACCGCTTCTTCTCGATCGTCGAGATCCTCGCAGGTGTGGAGAATGCCTACGCACGCAACTATGACCGGGACGGTGTCTCAGCCTGAGAGTTATACAGAAAGGAACATCATGAAGATTTCAGGGAACACCGTACTCATCACCGGTGGAGGCTCCGGCATTGGGCGGGGCCTTGCCGAGGCATTTCACCGTTTTAACAATCGTGTGATCATCGCCGGGCGGCGCGAGGGCGTCTTGCAGGCAGTCGCATCGGCAAATGCCGGCATGGAGTACCTGCTGTTTGATCAAGATGCTCCGGCCAGCACCGAAGAACTCGCAACTAAGGTCCGTACGCGTTTTCCCAACCTAAATGTGCTGGTCAACAACGCGGGAATCCAGAAGGTCGAAGACCTCACCTCTGGTGACATGGCCGATGCTGAAGCGATGATCAATACAAACCTGCTCGGCCTATGCGGCTGACGGCAGCACTGGTGCATCAATTGCTCGCTCAACCGTGCAGCGCCATTCTGAATGTATCGTCGGCTTTGGCGATGCTGCCTGCGGCCAGGATGCCGTCGTATTGCGCAAGCAAAGCGGCGATGCATTCTTATACGCAGTCGCTTCGTTATCAGCTCAAAGACTCTTCCATTGAGGTCGTTGAGATCATTCCTCCGTGGGTGCAAACAGACTTGCAGGGGGATCGTGGGATGAACCCGAAAGCGATGCCGCTCAAGGACTACATCGCCGAGACGATCCAGCTGCTGCGCGACCAACCGGCAGCAGCGGAAATCGTTTCAGAACGATCGAAGCCCATGCGTTTTGCAGAGCGAGGCGATTACGATACCTTCTTTCGCAAGTACAACGATGGATGGATGGCCGCACAAGAACGCTAGGAGCAGATCGCTGCTTCCACATGTGGATGCTTCTGTGTAGCGTGGCAAGCGCTGCGCAGTAGCCTCCAGATTCTTACGATAAATTCGATGAGCAGGTCCTCCGAAGGGGGACGCAGACTGGTCCCATGAATAAGCCAGCGCAGCACCTCATCGCTGAAGTCCCACGCAGACAGTCCAAGTTTGAGATCACGATCGGCATCGACCTTGGCGACGTCTGGAGTCATTACTGCACCCTCAACCAGGACGGAAAAGTGGTCGACCGTGGCCGCCTAAGAACTACCCCGAGGCCATCGAAAAGTGGTTCACCGACGTGGCTCCAGCGCGGGTTGCGATGGAGGCTGGAACAGACTCGATCTGGATCAGCGCGTAGTTGCAGGAACTAGGTCACGAAGTCATCGTGGCAAACGTTCGCGAGTTGCGGGCGATCTCACACAGTGACCGGAAGAGCGATCAGGTCGATGCTGAGAAACTGGCAACATATGCCCGACTTGATCCGAACATCCTTGGTCCGATTGCCATCGCACCGTCGAGCAACAGCAGGCTCCAACTCTGATCCGTGCGCGAGCGCTGCTGGTGCGACTGCTACCGCTTCGTTGAATGCCGTTCGTGGTCTGACGAAGTCGTCCGGCCCCCGTACGCCTACCTCCGCCACAACGTGCTTGGCCCAGCGCAGCCTGGCCGTTATGCCGACTGCACTGGCACAGGCGCTCGGTCCGGTACTTCAGCAGATCGCGGAGATGACAGTAAAGATCAAGCTGTACGATCGGCAGATCCAACGGCTCGGCCGAACCGAGTATCCAGAGACCGCCCTAACCTTCGTTTGACGCTCGAAAGTAAAGAGAGGTTCGGACGAAGTCGACGACGTCGGGTGCTATCTGGGTCTGCGACCGCGTCGAAGTCGGTCTGGAGATCATGACCCGCAGCTCGGCATCACCCACGCCGGTAACGCCTATCTCCGAAGTCTGCTGATCGAGTGCTCCAATCACATTCTTCGACCGCACGGACGAGACTCGGTCTTACGACTGTGGGGCCTGCGCCTAGCCGCCCGAGGTGGCAAGCAGGCCAGAAGTAAGGCCGTCGTTGCCGTTGCCCGCAAGCTTGCGGTGATGCTCATCATCTCTGGGGGACCCAAGCTACGTATATGCCGTTATACGAACTAGCTGCTTGAGAGATCAACATGTTCGCCCGTTGCAACGACACCGTGTTCCGACTGCGAGCCGACTTCGGCCTTCGAGGCCGACCGATAGATGGCAGCATCGACTCTCCTCTCCCCCCAGCCAGCACCGAGCTTGCATGAATACAGCTCATCAAGAGTGCGAATAGAAACACGGTGGAGAGCGACGAAACCAAGAACAACAACCAAAGCAAAAGCCCTATGAAGGAAAAAACAAAGAACAATCCTTGCCACCATTGACCTGCTCATAAAAGTCGGCTTCTCCGGACTTAAGCAGCGTTCCGCTAAGGTGTCAGGCGGTAAAGATCGACGCCCCCGCTGTAATTCGGGACGTAAATTTGTCCGCCGTCAATGATTGGCGGGTTGAACTTATTGAAAAGAAACGGAATGCCCTGCGCCTGCGAATCCCAGAGTAGCTTCAAGGAGCCATCGGCGGCCAGGTGGATCGGATCGTAGATTAGGAGGCGCCCGTTGGTCTTATCCTGGTTGGCGTCGTTATAGGGGATTGTGCAGACGAGAATGGCGGAATTGGGATCGGATCCATTGCTGGAGCCTGAGCAGAAGCCGCCGGTCATACCGCCATGGTGGGTAGCGGTGTGCGGGGTCTCGATGCTGGCGACTTGGTTCCCTTGGGCTAGATAGGTGAGCTGACCGTTCAGTGACACTTTCCACTTGTGAAGCTGATAGTTCTCACCCCAGGCGAAGATGGTCCATGCCTGCAGAAGCGGGTCAAAGAACTGTACCGGCGTCATATGCATGTGCGCGGTGACACCCCAAGGGAAGAAGTTGAGCGTTTTAGGATCTTTCGGGCATGGATCCACGGGGCCAGGATCTACGGTGAGCCATACAGGCGGCCCGGCGAGTTTCGTGCAGTTGGCTGGCGGATTCTTCAGGTCTTTCAGAGTGGTGCCGCCCATGGAAGCTGTTTTGATTGGGTAGGCGATGCCGTCCTTGCCGCTGGCTATACAGATGCCGAGGGAAAAAATACACGCTGGGCCTGCCGAGCCCCAGTCTTCGTCAGACCAATCTCCAGTAGGAATCTTGGGATACACACGGACAACCAGATTGCCCTTCGCATCGACGGCGCTTTTGGTGACTGCGCCTTTGAAGGACATGTTCATGGAGGCCCCAACAGGCCGATTCATGGCCATCATCGGCTCACTAGGAGCGCTGACGCCCGCCAGCTTTCCCTGAGGAGCTGGTTGGCCGCTGCTACGGGCTAGGTCGGTCCAAGGTGTCCAGTGGTCCACGACGCGAATGCCGCCTTGGTTCTGAGCGGAGGGCGGAGTGTAGTGGAGCTTCAGGAACGATTCGGCCCACTGGGCGGCCCCATCGAAATCGCCATTGCCTGTAATGACGTACAGGTTGCCGTCAGGGTCGGCCGCAGCACCCTGGCCGGCCATCCAAATTCCGGCACCTGCGCCGGAAGTTGTGGCAAAGAGCGCTGTCTCTTTATCGGTGGCGACGTCGAAAGCGAAGCAGTAGCCTGCGGCTCCGGGATCGGTTTCGTTGATGGTCCCGGAGCAGCCGAAGACCGTTTTGAGGCCGTTTACATCGGTCTCGAGGAGAGACGAGCGCTGCTTGCGAGGAAATGCGTTGAAGTCTGCGCCGTTGCTTGTGCCCTGGATCATGACAGGATCGGCGACCAGCGTGCCGTCGCCGACATTCAGGACGAACATGAAATAGCGCGCAACTTTGGCCTCAGTCGATGCGGGCGCTGGAGGCAGCGGCGTGCCCTGTGCGTTGGGCACGATCCAGCAGACCTGGTAGAGGCGCTTGAGGTCTGGGTCGATGACGCCGGTGGACAAACAACCCCAGAACTGGTTGATCTGCCACATGTCGATGGCTTTGGTGCCGGTTATTGGTGTTCCCAGGACAGTTTGCCAGATGCCGGAGCCATCATGGGCGTCGACGCCGCGAACGACGTTGGCCATTGACGGAAGTACAAGGACATCGCGCACGCCGAGTGGAGTGGTGACCTGTGGAAGGATCAGTGGCTGTGCTTCCATGCCGCGGGCGTCATTTCCCCCCAAGGCAATGATGGTGCTTCGCACAATGCCCTTCGTGCCGACGGAGGCCTGTGTCAGCTGCGTTTCGTGGGAATTCCAACCGCTGCGGGCGTTGTCCATAGAGTGAGTCAGCCATGGCACTATGGTTTGCGCAGAAAGGGAGGATATAGAGATCAGAAAGATCGAAGCGACGACAATTCGCTGCAGGCTAGTGGAGATGCTCATCGTTGTTCTCCTGTACAGGTGATGCGTCTATCGGTGGTTCTGCTCATGGGACCGCTGTTGGGGGTAAGTTAGGGGCCAATTACGCGTCCTGGGACAGGATGATCGCGGAGTATGGTCCTATCCCGATGTTGGCGACATATGGGAGATTGTCCGTTCCACCGCTGGTAGCAGTCGTGTCGTAGCTGAACCAGTTGCCGAAGTATGCGTCGTATCCGCTCCAGTCGCTGTTGAAGCGAACCTTCCAGAGGCCCGGTCGGGGAAGACCCAAGAAGTAGTTTGTGCATCCCTGGTTGCCGAAGTTCAAGATGACGACCACATCATCTCCAGCACCGCCTTGATCCCAGCGGTGATACGCGAGAACCTTCGATGTGTTATCCACTTTGAAAATGTTCGTGTTTTGTCCGCGGAGTCCGCGCGTGTTGTTGAACCAATTGCGGCGAAGGTGAATGAGGTCACGATAGAGGTTGGTGATTCCAGTGAACTGCCATGCGTGCGCCCAGTCCATCATGTAGTTCACGTTCCACGCACCCCATGCGAGAAATTCCTGTCCCATGAAGAGCATCGGGATGCCGGGCGAGGTGAAGAGAGCAACTGCACCAAGTGTCGAACGTTTCTTCGAAAACCAGCTATCGGCCTTGCCGGGCCAGATCATTTCAGGCACCCGCGCCATCGGCGGGTTGGCGGTTGCGTCTACGCTGTCGTGAGACTCTGTGTAGATAACTCGCTGGAAGGCATTCTGGTTATAACTTTGCCCGATCACGAAAGCGACAGCCTGCATGTCGCGAGCACTGTCGTCTTGTGCGGTCATCGCATCGTGGAGCTTCCAGAAGAAGCTGATGCCCCATTGTGCGCCGAAGCCAGTTCCGCCGGCGCCTGTGGATTTGGTAATCCATTCGTTGTCCTTGAGATCTTCGGCGATGGTGATCTTCCAGCCTTGTCTCTGATCGATGAGATCATTTATCCATTGGCAAATCGACCAGCCATCATTTAGATCATGGGCCGGATCATTGTTGTTGTCGTAGACATTGCGAATTGAACCTACAGAATCCCAGCGCAAACCGTCTGCGTAGCGCTGCTCCAGCCAACGCAGGGCATTGTCGCGAATGTACTGCCGGACCTCGCCGCGTCCGTAGTCGAAGCGGTCGCCCCAACTCGTCTCGCGCCGCCAGTCGTTGTAGAAGTAAATCCCGCCAAACTCTGGCGAGGCTGACCATCCGTCGAACTTCCACATCGTGTCCGCGTCCGCGCCGAGATGGTTGTAGACAACGTCGACGATTACGGCGATACCGCGCTGATGCGCTTGATGGACAAGTTCGCGGAAGCCGTCTGGGCCGCCAAACTCATGCTCAATCGCGAACATGTAGGCGTAGTTGTAACCGGCGTCGAGCGGGATATCGAACTCGAAGAGCGGCATTAACTCAATGGCATTAACGCCGAGGCCTTGCAGGTAGTCGAGCTTCGCCGCAATGGATGCGAAAGAGCCTGTCTTTAGGCCATTTGGGTCCGTAAAGGCTGCTCCGGAATCGGAGACGAATGTACGAACGTTGATCTCATAGATCACCATCTCGTTCCAGTTCGGCATTGTGTAGCCGGGAACATCGGCGAGCGCCTCATTGTTTGCGGCGATCACGCCGTTCAGGGTTCCCTGGCCGTTTCGTATGATTTGGCGGGCGTAGGGATCCATTCTCCACGGCTGCCAGCCGGATGGAGCCTGAGGGTTTTGCAGATAGAACAGGTACTGGTTGCCAACCAGCGCATTCGGAATATCGACTGACCAATAATCGTTGCCCTCCGAAAAGAGAGCATCGTTGTCAGACGACCAGTTGTTGAACGTTCCAGCTACGAAGACGTCAGCGGCGAAGGGCGCCCAGACCCTGAATGTTACTCCCGAAGCGGCAACATCCTGATACGGTGTAGCGCCCATGAACGGGCGTTGCGATGGCGGCATTGACGGCTCCTCAGGACTGCGGAAGATGCGCTGCAGACAGCACTGATGCAACCAAGCTAGAAACGACGTGGCCCGGGTCAGATGAGAAGTTCGGTTATTTGAGCTTACATCAAGACCCTGAAAGCACGAGGAGATGAGGTCTGCCGATTTGCCTACATTTACGCAAAGGGACAGTCTTCACGCTATAGCTATTTTTACTTTGAGTCTCCTGGGGATCAAGCCTTCACGGACGGCAAGCTATCTGCGCCGCACTCGGGCCGTTTCGTGGTCTGCATAGCCGCTTTCCGACTCTGCGTTCCATTTCACCTTCCAAAGGACAGTCCAATGAAACCCTCCATGCTCTACGAAGCGCTTCAGGCGCTGATCGGCGAACGTGTGCCCCTTCACCTCTGGGGATCGTGCGGCGTCGGCAAATCACAGATAGTTTTCCAGGTTGCGAATGACACCAACCGCGAGTTTCGGGACATACGTGCAGGGCAGCTCGACCCAGTCGATCTGCGCGGTCTGCCTCATATCGCCTCGCAGCAGACAGAATGGGCGCCCCCTAAGTTCCTTCCCATAAGTGGTGAAGGGATCCTCTTTCTGGATGAACTGACTTCGGCACCACAGATGACCCAGGCGGCCTGCTATCAGCTAGTGCTCGACAGACGTCTTGGCGAGTATGTGCTGCCTGACGGCTGGGTGGTCATTGCAGCTGGCAATCCTGCTTCTGAAAGAGGCGTGCACTTCTCCATGCCACGACCGCTCCGGAATCGTTTCGTCCATCTGCATCTGGAAGCCGATCTCCCGGAATGGTGCCGTTGGGCAGTGCGTGCGGGCGTACGTTCCGAGATCATTGCGTTCCTTCGCTTCAAGCCCGCATTACTCCACGATGGGGACGTTACCTCCGACCAGAATGCTTGGCCCACGCCGCGCTCATGGCAGATGGCCTCGAATGTTTTGAAGGGCATGTCCGGCAAGGTTGGCTCTGCCGCGGTCGAAATCGAAGCGGAACTGCTAGAGGGCACCATCGGACCTGCTGCAACGGCGGAGTTTGTCGGGTTCCTACGGCTATTCCGAGAGTTGCCTTCGATCGACGAGATCCTGCTCAACCCCGATAAAGCTCCGCTTCCCAGCGAGCCGTCAGCGCAGATTGCGATTGCAACAGCACTGGGACGAGCTTTATCCGATCATTCCGTCGCGAAAGGACTTGCCTACCTGGACCGCATGCCAGCAGAGATGCGTGTTCTCGCCATGCGCGACGCCGCAGCACGCGATCGTGCGATCACTAGCACGCCGGAGTTCATTCGCTTCGGCATTCAACATGCGGAGGTCATCCAATGATTACTCAGAGGGCGATGCTGGCTGCTGTTCATATCAGCATCTGGACAGCGACTAAATACGACCGTAAGGTCAGCCGTGACGTGGCCAGCCAGCACGGCGCGCAGGAGCGCGCGGGCCGCTACAACAAGCAACTCCTCATGGGTGCGGCGCGGCTCGAAGAACTGAGAACACTGGCCGGCCAGATTCGACAGTATTTCTACAAGGTCACACTTCCTTGGTCGGACGAGGGACTTCGGCTTCTGTCCTCGCACTTCCTCTTCGAACTGAGCGAACGGATGCGTGAGTTCAAAGCGAACTTCTCTCACGGGGTGGAAGAGTTCCTCGATGTCTATCCGGGCTACATTCGAGAGGCCAGGGCAGAACTTGGGAGCCTCTTCCGCGAGGAGGATTATCCTTCGGTGGACAAGTTGCGCGAGAAATTCAGCGTCAACGTCGAGATTCTTCCCATCGCCACTGGGGACGACTTCCGAGTTACGATGTCGGCGGAAGAACAGGCGCGCATTGCTCGTGAAATCGATGCGAACGTGAGGCAGCGACTTTCAAAGGGAAGCGAGGATCTTTGGAAGCGATTGAGGGCTGTGGTCGGTCACATGGTGGATCGGTTGAGCGAGCCCGAGTCGCGGTTCCATGCGACGCTGGTGACAAACATCCACGATCTTGTCTCTTTGTTGCCGCAACTGAACGTCAATCAGGATCCCGACCTTGACCGCTTCGCGACCCAGATTCGAGAGCGGCTTTGCAACTGTACGGCGCAAGAGCTGAGGAAGGATGATTCGCGTCGGAGCGCCACGGTCGCAGAGGCTGCGGGAATCGTCGCCGAAATGGATGAGGTGCTCGAATCGCGGATCCCGCAGAACTCTACCGTACCTGTCGAGATGCCGGAGCTCTCCGGCATCCTCGCCCATATGACTGCCTATATGGGCGAGTCGGTGGCACTATGAGGCAATTGACTGCCGTGGAGAGCCGGATCCGGAAGGCGCGCACTACACTCCTCCTGGATCATCCTTTCTTTGGAACGCTCCTCTTCCGTCTTGCTGGCAAGGAGACCTCTTCCGTAGAAACAATGGCCACCGACGGAGTCTCTCTCTTCTTTAACCCTGCCTTCGTCGACACCCTGGCGGCATCCGAGTTGGTGGGCGTTCTCGCGCACGAGGTCTTGCATCCCGCCCTCCAGCACCATACTCGCCGGGGAAACCGAAGCCCGAACCGCTGGAACGAAGCGTGTGATTACGCGATCAATCCACTGGTTTTGGATGCGGGTCTGTCCCTGCCCAAGGGCGTCCTGGTGGACAAGCGCTTCCGCGGTATGAGCGCTGAGAGGATCTACAATTTGCTTGACGCAGAGCAGAATGACAAAGCTGGAGACAAGCAGAGTTCGAGAGGCTCCGACGATCCCGTGGCGCCAATTACCGTAGGCGGAATTGGCCAAGTTCTGGATGCCCCGGAACCGAAATTTGCAGAAGACAAGGACATAGCAGAACAGGCACGCGATTGGCAGATCGCAGTCGAACAGGCGCAGACGCTTTCGAAGATCGCCGGCAAGGTCCCGGCAGGAGTCGAGCGGAGTCTGTTTGCCGCCGCGGAGGCGAACATCGATTGGCGTGAGTTGTTGCGCCGGTCATGGTCGGAGGCACTCCCTGCCGACTACTCATGGATGAGGCCAAACCGCCGCCATCTCTGGCGTGGGCTCTACCTTCCCGGGATCACTCGGGATGGCGTCGGGGAAATAGTCGTTGCGGTAGACTGCTCGGGTTCGGTGAATGCAAGACAACTCTCTCTTTTTGAAGCGGAGATTCGATCTATTCTCGAGGGCCAGAGACCGGAGCGGGTCCATGTGCTTTACTTCGACACCCAGGTCCACAAAACCGACGTCTATTCCTACGGTGAGCCGATCTGCCTGACTCCGGCGGGCGGCGGCGGGACCGATTTCAGGCCCTGTTTTCATTGGGTAGAGGAACATCAAGTACCTGCTCAAATGGTGGTCTTCTTGACGGATCTCCATGGGACTCTTCCTGAGGAAGAGCCTGACTACCCTGTGATCTGGGCATCCACGGGATCGCTCCGCGCTTCTTTCGGACAGGTCGTACCGATGCGGGCTGCTTAGGCCTGCATCGGTACATCTTGCTGGACAAGAACTTAGAGAAGGCGCGGGACCAGTGTGAACGTCATCGAGCTGAACTCGACATGCCCGAAGTATTCCAGGTGTAGCAGCGAACAGCTTCCAACGGCGAAAACACTGAGTCTTGATCTTCAGATCCTGAACGGACGACGTCCGAAGATGGGCAGGCCGCTTCGCCGGCATTTGGAGCGCTCAAACGTCGGACCGCTTCGATCGAAGACCTTCGTTCGGTCTCGAGGGTTCGGAACGTCGGGGAGTATCGCAAGGAACTGACTGAAGGCAGGCTATGCTCCCAGTTCAATCGAGCCGCTCTATCCTGGATGTAAATTGATCGCGGCTTCACTTCCAGGGACCTCAGGATCCATTTCTGTCTGGAGGCAAGACGAAGGCATCGGTCTTGGCTCAAGCGACCATGCGAACCTGGCAGCCTGTCGCTGTATTCTCAGCCGGTGCTCCGCGCAGTCCGCAAAAAGTAGGTCATTCGTAAACCAATTTTCAAAGCCGCGCGGAGGGTCCGGTCTTCCTATGGGACTTACACGGTGGGAAAAGCCTGATCTCCAGACACAGTGGCTATCAAGTCGTAGCAATCCCAGGGATGACTCGAAAGACTTGCCTCTTTGATTTTCAGCAGATACATCTCGTGCAACATCATTCCATCCTCTCGTATGCGACCGCTTTTGACGTACATATCGTCCAGAACGCGTGAACGTAGGGCGCCGGTGACCGCGTCAGGGTCTGTGCTGCCAATTTCCTTCACAGTTTGGAGGTACTGTTTCACCGCTGAGTAGTCTGCCGCCTGTAACGAGGACGGCATTCGTTGCTGACGCAAGAAAAAGCGATGAGCCCAGGCTCGCGACTCGGCGTCGCGCGTCCAATACCAGCTATCGCAGAGATATAAGCCCTTGGCCTGCTCTTGCCCCATCTCGTAAATGTCATCGATGAACGTCAGGAGACCGACCACCTTCAATTTGGAGGTGGCCCCTAGAAGTTCCATCGCTTTCATGGCCTTGATGAGGGCAGCATGACCATTGGCGAGTCCGAGAACTTGAGCACCACTTTCAAGCGCCGCTTCGATATAGGGAACGAAGTTTTCCTCTCCATGAGGGTTGATCACTGCCCCAACTACCGTACCACCAGCTGTCGACACCGCCACGCGCCCGTGAGCCTCAAGCTCCCGTCCAAAAGGATAATCTGCAGTGATGTAAAACCAACGGCTATCGCCTTTTGAGGTCAAGACGAGACCGGGGACGGTTGCGAGAGCGACGGTGTTGTAAGCGTACTGAATCACGGACGAAGAAGCGCGCTCCCTGGTCTGAACGGAGGTGCCTGCCCCAACGACCATCAGCGGCCGGTGCAAGTCTGCCGCGACACCGGACATCGCGAGACTGGTATCTGAATTCACGCCGCTAATAATTAGATCGACGCCGCTCTGGGTGTACCAGTCGAAAGCGATCTTCTTCGCTTGTTCCGAGTCATTGTGGTGATCGCCCAGCAGCAACTCTACACGGCTTCCCGCAGCCTCTCCCTCCACGTCCTCAATGGCCATCCGGATCGCTTCAGCGCCCCCCAAGCCATCAACGTTACGATACGGCCCAGTAAGATCCGTACAGAAACCAACTCGAATCGTCTTGTGTCTCATAAGCTCCTCCTTCTACGCTGTGTCGGCCAGTCTTCGAGCGAACCCGTCGCTGTAAACGGCGCGAAAAATGTGTCTATCAAGGTGCAGACTTGCCCGATTAAAAACGGCTCTGCTTTAGGTCAAGGTTCAGTAAATTTGGGTGTCCTAGTTTGGATTTTGGTATAGTCGAAAGTTGCCGAAAGGTGAGGCGAAACGCCGTGGGTTCGGTATTCGTCTCACGGATGAGGACCTAAAGAACCTGACAGCCGCAGTGAAGGCGCGGAAGCAGACCGTAACCGAATTTATTCAAGGCACGCTGAGTGCCTCAATGGAGGCTTGATACATGCAACCTTGCAGACATTCTCTGGCAGATGCGGCATTGTGGTTCAGCATGGGAGTTTTGACATCGCAGACCATTCGGAGGATATGGAAGACAATTACGAAGTCAAATTAGGACACTACCGAAATTTGCTCCAGGTTTGCTCGCTGTTATCAAGACGGTTTGCATTTTGGACCTCGATCATCCAACCTGGGTACTCGGGCGGCAGGGCGCTTACCTCATCTAGCAGGACCGTTTCGCGCGGGGTAAGAAGTAGATCGGCCGCCGCGAGATTATCGCGTAGTTGCTCGATCCGTTTGGCACCCAAAATCACTGAGGTCACGGCTGGTTTGGCAAGAAGCCATGCCAGAGCCACTCGCGCCGAACTGCAGCCATGTGCTTCTGCAATGGGACCGAGCACATCAATGATGTTCCAGGCTCGCTCCTTGTGGACGATCGGGAAGTCGAAGCTGGAGCGCCGCGATTCGGCAGGCTTCTTCTGGGAACGTGTGTACTTGCCCGAGAGCAAACCGCCGGCAAGGGGACTCCACACCAACAGACCCAACCTTTCTGATTGCAACAGAGGAACGATCTCGCGCTCCAAGTCCCGTCCAGCTAGCGAGTAATAGGCCTGCACCGCATCAAACCGCGCTAGGTTCTTGCGCTCGGAAACTCCGAGCGAACGGCCTATTTTCCAGGCAGGCCAGTTCGAACATCCAATGTAGCGAACCTTTCCCTGTTGCACCAACGCGTCGAGCGCCGAGAGCGTCTCTTCGAGCGGCGTCACCTCATCGCTCGCGTGAATCTGATAGAGGTCGATATAATCGGTCTGGAGACGCCGGAGACTAGCTTCCACCCCGTCCATGATGTGGCCCCGCGACGCTCCTACGTCATTTGGACCTTTGCCGACCCGCATGAACACCTTCGTGGCAATCACGACGTCCTGCCGACTGATCCCAAGGTTCTTAAATGCCTGTCCAAGCACTCTTTCGCTCTGGCCAAATGAGTACACATCTGCGGTGTCAAAGAAGTTGACCCCGGTTCTTAATGCCTCCATAACCAGGTCGTCTGCGCCAGTCTGATCAACAGAGCCGATGGTTCCATAAATCCCTTCTCCATCACCAAAGGTCATGGTTCCTAGACAAAGATTTGAGACCAGAAGGCCCGTATTGCCCAGCGTGTTATATCGAAGTGCCACCATACTCTCCTTTGTCGTTGGTGTTAGTGGATGCCGTCTGCTACGCCTACGCTGGGGCGAATGCCTCCGAAGATAGCTTCTGTCACTTGACTTGCATTCTCACTGGTAAATGGGAGATGGCCAGCCAACAATCGATACACCAGAGGCGCGTAAATCATGTCAATCACCAACTCGCAATCGAACCGAGGGTCGATCTCACCGCGGCCAACTCCACGACTCCATATGAGGCGCACGGCAGCGCGGCGCGGTTCAAGGAATCGCTCCTGATAGGTCTTCAGGAATGCCTCGTCGTCCTGGCATTCAGCAATGAAATGACGGAAGATGCGCCCCAGGGACGTTTCATAAAAGGCAATCGCCCCCCGCAGCTGATGCAGAAAATCCTGTTGCGCCGATCCCGTGTCATCGGTCGGGATACTATCCTGCATCCGGTCGAGGAATGCGTCCAGTGCGACAAAGGCTTTGCTTGGCCACCATTTGTAAATAGTGGCCTTCCCTACCCCCGCTCGTTCGGAAATTCCTTCGATCGTCAAATTCCGCAAACCTTTTTCAGCGAGTAAATCGAGGGTAGCCTTCATAATCGCCACCTGGGAGGCGGAACTGCGCGGTCGACCATAAGCTTTTACGCATGAGGGCACGTCGTTTGGAGAAGCACTCATGGCCCTAATACTACACGTATCGTATAGTAATCACAAATGCGCCATGCCAGGGCTCCCCAAATGCCAAATAAGTGCGCCTGTCCTCGGTACTGCATTTCGGCATAGCGGAATTGATCTGCGTTCCGCCGTAGCCAGTCCTCGGGATTCCCAACGTGCTTTGGAACTCGAAAGGCTTAAGTTCAAGCTTTGCCAATGCCGCCACGAGAACGGTCTCCAGCGTCGCTAACGATGTCCTCGTCATAGCGAAACCCTTCAGGCATTGCAGACAGTGTCTGCCAATTCGGCGAATAATCCAGTTTGTGTTGCCATGAGCTTCTCCCAGTGCCGCTGTTGTTTACCCGATCCCCTGGGGACGGAACGGAAACAATCGTTCAAAAGAGATTCAGTTGCGGCGTTTGCGCCGATCTCTTAAGCAGTACTTTGTCATCGAAGACCGTTCTGCCTCCAATCGATGCCGAAATTGCGCGCTCGTGCGCAATCGCCGCACCGCAATCGGCAATCGGTTCCCGCTCTGCTTCTACATGACGAGTCAATCGATCCAAACGCCGAAAGCCTCCCAGCTTTTCGGTATGCCCGAGACGAGCTGCATCGAGTGAGCGCCGCAGCACGGTAAGCGACTCGTCGTAAGTCTTGAGTGGCACCGGAAAGGGGTGCCCGTCTTTGCCGCCGTGAGCGAAGGAGAAGCGCGCAGGATCGGAGAAACGACTAGGCGCTCCGTGAACGACTTCTGCGATCAGAGCTAGAGATTGGAGCGTTCGTGGTCCGAGTCCTTCCACTAAGAGTACAGAGGCGAAGTCGCGTAGTTCCTGTTCATGTGCAACGGCCAGAACTGCTCCCAGGCGTTTCAAATCGAGGTCTTCCGTTCTAACGTCATGATGCGCGGGCATGACCAGCTTGCGAGCATCGTTTATTGCGGTCGTGATGGGACCTCTTGCAATGGTGAGCAACGCATCTTGTGCTTTGCCCGCGCGGGCATCGACTAAATTAAGAATCTCACCCTTAAGCTCGCCCACGATGGCTGTATGGGGCTCAGAGACAAAGTCGCGCACCGTGGCCGAGTGCCAATGATAGCGCCGCGCCAGATGGTTCTCGGGATTCATTCCTTGCTGTACGACCGCCCATTCGCCCGATTTTGTAATCGCGAAGGAGTGGAGGTAGAGCTGAAAGCCGTCGGCTACGGCGTTGTTGTCTACGCGCGCGGTGAGCCGGCTGGTTCGGGCCAGCGCATCTCCGTCCAGCCCATTCCTCAGCGAGAACGCACGCAGCTCGTCCGGTGTACGAACCGAATGCCGTCCGCGGCCACCGCAGAACATCAAGCCAAGATCCGAGAAACGCGGGTTCAACCCACGCTTCAAGGCTCCCAGAACCGACGTCGTGATGCCGGAGGAGTGCCAGTCCATCCCCATTACGGCCCCATATGCCTGAAACCAGAAGGGATCACTCAATCGCGTGAGGAACTCAGAGTGTCCGTAGTTCAGGATCACCTGCTCGGCAATGGCAGTACCCAGTTCTGTCATCCGATTGGCCGGCCATGAAGGGACCCGCCCGCCGTGGAGTGGGAGATCGGCTATGCCGGAGCGTTTCATTGATTCTGATCACCTCACCTCCCTATTCGCCCTTTATTCGCTTACAATCAAATTGTGGCAGATGTTTATTCCGACCTTGATTTGACCTGAAAGGTTTCCAGGCTATGGCAGCGGAAGAGATCTCAGCCGAACGACATCAATCGAATCAGCCCACGGTCCGCAAAATCATTCATGTTGACATGGACGCCTTTTACGCCTCCGTGGAACAGCGGGATAATCCAGACCTTCGTGGGAAGCCCGTCGTGGTTGCATGGACGGGCAAGCGATCCGTCGTTTGCGCAGCGTCCTATGAAGCCAGGAAATTCGGGTTACGTTCTGCGATGCCGGCAGTGACTGCGGAGCGGATGTGTCCACACGCCATCTTCGTACTGCCAGACTTCACCCGATATAAAGCCGCTTCACAGGGCGCTCGCGAAATCTTTCATCGGCACACTGACCTGATCGAACCGTTATCGCTCGACGAAGCCTATCTCGACGTCACGGAGAGCAAACTGGGGTTGCCAACCGCGACGCGTGTCGCGAAGATGATTCGGGAACAGATCCGTGAGGAACTGAATCTCACGGCGTCCGCGGGGGTGGCGCCAAACAAGTTTCTGGCGAAGATCGCATCGGATTGGAAAAAGCCGAATGGGCTCTTCGTCATTCAACCTCACGAGGCACAAGGCTTCTTGCTGTCGCTACCAGTAGGTCGCATCCCCGGCGTTGGACAGGTGACCGAAACACGCATGAAAACAATCGGGATTGCGACGGTTGGTGACATCGGCGCGATGGATATCTCCACACTGGAGCATCACTTCGGCCGGTACGGCCGTCGCCTACACGAACTCTCGTGCGGCATCGACCACAATCCTGTTGTTTCCAATCGGGCGAGCAAATCCATTTCGGCCGAGGACACGTTCGAGATCGATATCCCGCTGGCGGAGACTGAACCGCTAGTACGCAAACTTGCAGAAAAGGTCTGGGCCGCTTCACGCCAAGATGCTCGGATGGCGCGCACCGTAGTCCTCAAGCTGAAGACGAAGGAGTTCAACACGCTGACCCGAAGTCTCACCCCGCTCGTCATGCCGACTTCGCTTGCGGAGTTCACGGAGGTCGCCCTCTCCTTACGAGAACGAGTAGAACTCGGGTCAGGACAGCTTTTCCGTCTGGTTGGCGTCGGCTTGAGCAATTTTCAAGAGGACCCAGATCCGACTTGGCTGCTCTTTGAAAGCAATGCGAGCGCCGAGGTTGAAGCCGTTTTGGCATCCAACGACTAGATCATATGGACCGTAAGAAAACTACTTCCGCCCACCGCCAGCTTCGTGCTTCTTCAATCAAATTATCTAACGCCTATCACCATTTGGACGCCTTGCTTCACACGATGCGGTGTATCTCGCAGTATGAGGACATCCTGTGCGAACTCTCCCACGAAGCAAAGCGGGCAGGTGACCTGTCTCCGGAGATAAGCGAAGAGCTTCGCGGCATACTTGAAAAGATCCCGGCCCATGAGTATGTGCTGGATCTCGAAGCCGTGAAGGGCGCCTTCGTCAAACCGAAGACGTCGAGAAGAGTCGGCTCGAGAAAGCCTGCTGAGTCTGCACCGGTTCGCAAGAGCCCCACTCCTGCCAAAAAGAAGTCCAGGAGGGCGTCATCGAGATAGCAAGCTGGAATGTCAACTCGATTCGCGCGCGTGCGGAACATGTCAAAACGTGGTTGGAAGCAAAGAAGCCGGACGTTCTTCTTCTTCAGGAGCTGAAAGGAACCGAGTTTCCTTCCGCCTGGTTCAAAGAGCAGGGATACGACTCGGTCTCCGTGACACAGAAGAGCTACAATGGCGTCGCGATCCTGTCTCGCAGCCCGATCGAGGTCGTCAGCACAACGCTGCTCGGTGACGAAGCAGACAGTCACGCCCGCTTTCTCGAAGTAGTGATTGCGAACATTCGCGTCGTCAACATCTACCTGCCGAACGGAAATCCAGTGGGTACGGCAAAGTTCGATTACAAGCTGTCCTGGATGGATCGTCTTAGGCAACAGATGAAACTTTGGTTGAAGAGCGATGTGCCGACCGTGATTGGTGGCGACTTCAATGTCATTCCGGAGGACATCGACTGCCACAAACCCGCATCGTGGATTCACGATGCACTCTTTCAACCGGAACCGCGTGCCCGCTATCGAGAGATGCTCGAACTTGGCTATGTTGATGGGTTCCGGTCATTGCATCCGGGAATGGGCGGCCAGTTCACGTTCTGGGATTACTTCCGACAAGCCTTCGAACAAAACCGCGGCATCCGTATCGATCACTTCCTGCTCACTCCAAGTCTGGTTAAGAGGCTTGAATGCTGTGAGATCGATAAGGGACCTCGGGCGCTCGAGAAACCGTCAGACCATACTCCGATCGTCTTGCGCCTGAAGTAGCCGTCTCATTCGTGTCTGCAGCGTACTGGAAGGCAATCGAAACTTCCATCCGAATTGTTCGCCAGCCAGTGAGACGTTATCGCTATAACAACAGCTAACGCTCAGCCCAGGGCCCCCAAGGGTATACCATTAGGGCGAAATGGCAGCCTATTATGTTCGCCTGGCGGTTGAGATAGCTTCGGGTGGAGACAACCGGGTGTGACACAGCCACAGTTATCTCGAGAGATGAATAATGGCTGCAAATACTTCCTGCCATTTGGCACCGATCTCTGCATGGACGTCCAATCCGTTTATGCCCGTATCTTTCCACATTCTGCAGATCGTCGGCGAGTAGACGCTGATCTCGAACACGGTAAGGCTGTTCGTCCATTGATCAGCATGCATTCGCTCGTATTCGTCGCGAAGTTCCCCTTGGATGGCTTGGGCAAGTTCGCGAAGCTCGGCCTCGGCTTCATCTGTTCGTGGATTGCTTTCAATTCGATGGAGCAGATCGGTTCCGCGCATTCCGATGTGATGGAGTTTCTGGAGCACTTCGTGTCGTTTCATAAGGGAATCGATGGATACCAAGGGTTAGGTCGAGTAAATCCAATCCTAAACTGAGGCTGACCTGCGCTGATGAGAATGTCGCCAAACACTGCATGGTAACGGAGGAGCCACGGCTAAATCGTGATGCCATGACGGCATTTGCGAAGAGGAACTCCAAGACTCGTCCGTTGAATTTGATGCCTATCGTATCGAAGAGCGCTCTTGGCGGGTGCTGACCACAGATCTTACTAGTAAGGTGTAGAAAGTAGAATCGCTGGATACAGTTCGATCGGTGGCTTCGTCTACCCAATAACGTAGATTGAAGAGATGAAGATCGGCGAGGCTTCGGCCCTCATTCGAACACCCCTCATTGAGTGGGACCGTCGTCAATCCTGGTGCGATCTTGGCTCGGGAAACGGGACCTTCACGCGAGCTTTGGCTCGGTTGCTTGCACCCGGTAGCACGATCTACGCGGTCGATTTCGACGGAAGCATCCTCGAGGAGATCCCCGAACGGCACAACGGAGTGGAGATTCGCAAGATCGTTGGAGATCTCGAGAGCCACACCCTTCGGTTACCTATCGTGGAAGGAGTGCTCATGGCCAACACGCTGCACTTCATCCGCGAGCAGCAGTCGCTGCTGCGAAGACTTCTGACTGTGACTGATCGTTTCTTGGTTGTCGAGTATGAGCGGTCCAAGTCGAGCCGATGGGGTCCGTATCCAGTTCGTTTCGAGAAGCTAACTCAACTCTTCAGTGAGGTCGGAATGGACCGCGTCGAAAAGCTGGCGACTCGGCCTTCCTTGTTCGGCGGCACGATGTACTCAGCTTTGGCACAGCGCTCCAGGACATCCTCTTGATGAATCCTGGAAGGAGCGCCCGAGCGACTGAGCCGTCCGCTCAGCGTTCACTTGGGCGCAGCGCCAACAATCTTGGAAGTACGGCGAACGACCAAGCCGGATCAGTGACGCGCTTTCCGTCGTAAAGATTGCGGAGGGTCTCCGTATAGGCGTAAAAAGGCACGCCTCTACGGAAAGCCACCTCGGTCCCTACGTGCAACAACGCAAGCGTGGCTCAATACTCCATCGGGAAGCGCTACACAACGTCGGCAACTCGTAATTTGGGAATGACTTTGTCGGGAGCATCGCAGCTTATAGGGTGCACGCCTCTCGTGGCTTTCTTTGTATGTAATTAAGGCCTTCATTCCGTTCCACTTGCGCTGCATGAAGGCCTTCCTTGATCGTTATGAACGGGCGACATGGACATCCTAAGTTCGTTCGGCGGAATTCGCCTATCTTTTGTCTCAATCCGATAGATTCCCTCGCCGCTTATGCGCGTCCGAACAAGAGGATAGTGAGGGGCTGTAATCGTTTGGCCGGTCTCCCACGTAGTACTCGATTCCACGCATCGTGTAGACAGAATGAGGAGCATACATGAGTGAGTTCAGCGAAGTTCTTTACGCCCGCACTGCCACAGAGCATTACGATCCCACAGTTTCCATTTCAGATCTGGAAATTCGCGAGCTTGTTCAGGCAGCAACCGAGGCTCCATCGGCATTCAACGTACAGCCCTGGCGCTTTCTCGCGGTGACAGATCAGGCATTGCGTGAACAACTCAAGGAAGCGACGGTCGTTCCCAACCAGAAGAGAGTGGTGGAAGCTCCCTTGAGTCTTTTTGTGCTCGGTGATTTGGACGGGCACAAGAACCTTCAGGCGATCCTTAATGAGGCGGTGGAGGCAAACTCTTTGCGACGCGAAATCGCTGACGCCTGGCTCGGCATGGCGAACAACATGTACGCCACAGATCCGACGCTTGCCAAGGAGGAGGCTATTCGCTCCTGCTCATTGGCGGCGATGGTGCTGATGCTGGCAGCGGCGGATCGAGGATATGTAAGCTGCCCCATTGGTTTCAATGCTGCACAAGCAAAAAAGATTCTGTCTATAAGTGATCGCTTTGTGCCGGTGATGTGGCTCACAGTAGGCCGGCCCGCTCCGGGAAATACGCCGCGACGGCCGAGGCTACCGGTGGAGAAGATTCTCGCATTCAACAGCGCCAGGGAGTTTTGAAGTCCGTTCTCCCATTCGGATTTCTTCTCCTTCAGATATCGAGCGATGTAGCCTGCCGTTCTCTTGCACGTCGGTGTCGAGATGCTGAAAGTTGCGCTGCAGGTCGCGAGCGACCTTGATGTCTT
Source organism: Acidisarcina polymorpha (assembly GCF_003330725.1). Classification (NCBI taxonomy): domain Bacteria; kingdom Pseudomonadati; phylum Acidobacteriota; class Terriglobia; order Terriglobales; family Acidobacteriaceae; genus Acidisarcina; species Acidisarcina polymorpha. The sequence continues at coordinate 6,656,246 of NZ_CP030840.1, forward strand.
CTCCCTCACGGCGCGGAAAAAAGAGTCCGTGGAGGTCTCCCAGTCGACCCCGGCCCGGTAAGGCTGTCAGATGTTCGAAGTTTTGCTTTACTCGAGCCGACACATGAGGCTTAGTACGAGATGTGCGATTCGGCAGAGCGAAAGTTCGGCAGGAGGTGCACCCGGAGGGTTGATTTGTATCTGCGGTCCCCCGCACTCTAGAACCTCGACTGGGAGGACAGGTCGAGTCACTCGTTGAGGAGCATCGCTCGCGCTTTTGATTTGCAAGGAAGAACGTTGGGCTGTGCGTAAGGAGCGCTCTTTGGGTTCATAAACCAAGAAGCTCGGAATAGTGCGCGAATGTTTCATACATCGGCGCCGCGCGGGATCCAGCAGACGAGCCCATAACCTCTTGCTCGTTGCGTATACGCAATATAGTATTTCGGTTGAGGAAGTAGAATGCTCTATAACCGCATAGCCGTGCTTCGTTCTGAACGTTCGCTGAGCCGACAGGCGCTGGCGCAGGCAGTGAGCGTCAATACGCAGACGATCGGATTCTTAGAGAGAGGCGACTACACGCCGTCTTTGGAGTTGGCCTTCAAGATTAGTCGGTTCTTTAAACTCCCGGTGGAGGCGATTTTCTCGCCGGATCCATTTCGGCCGCTGAGCGAACAGGTGTACATGCTGGAGAAAAGGGAGGCGTAGCTATGACTGAACCGAAAGCAGGCTTCATTTCAAGGCAGCCGAGGAAGGCGCAAACACCAACTCGAAGGCAATGGAACTGGCTCGTGGCTCTATCAATAGTTGGCCCAGCGAGCTTATTCGTAATTGGAGTCTTCAATCTGTCAGCTATGAGGGATACCAGTCACCTTTACGGGATTGCAGCAGCACTTGATTGCCTGCTGGCTCTGGTTCTGGGACTATTCCTGTTGCGACTCATACGTCCCATGTCTTCGATCGCAACGGAAGAGGACCGCGCAAGATGGACTTACGGAAAAACGTTTGGGGAACCCACCGAGATGGAGAAGGTCCGGGTGAAGCACCAGATGCGTTACGAACTCCAGTCCGAAGGAAAAGTGCAAAATGAGCGAGATGCAGCGATGCAACGGAACGCGGAGGGACATGCGTTTCGGCTATTTAGACGCGGATTGCCAAGGTTGATCTTGGTCTGGTGGGGAGCCGGTTTGTGCATGCCTATCGGTCTAGCGCGGACTGAGCTTCTGTTCGGCGCGCTCGCCTGTACTGGAATCGTCATCGCGGTCCTGTCATTGCCCGAGCTGATTCGAGTGTGGATGATGCCGAACGTTCTCGGTGAACCGCATTTGGTGCTGGGTGGGCCAAAGGAGGTGTAGCCATGCTGAACACCAATACAGCGAACCTTCGGTTTCTAGGGATTGACATGCAGGCACGTTGGCGGCGGAGAGTCGCTGTAGTGGCGTCATATATAGTTTTTGGTGTGGCGATGCTGTCGATACAAGCACAAATATGGGATGCCTTCGGACATCCATACTGGGTGATGTGGGTGATGTCGTTTGTCTTAGTCTTTTTAGGTGTTTTTCGTGACGGCGCCCTCGTCAAAAGTTTCTTTGTGCCGAAGCAGGCGCCTGCAGAAATGTTAATGGTTGGCAGCCTGGATGAGTGGGCACGATACAGGTATGGGACAACAGGATTTGAGGAAAGCTCGGCGGAACAACAAGAGGATCTTTTAAAAAGATACCGCGTCGGGACATACCTGATGCCGCGAAGCGGAAGCCGGGAGCATCGTCCTTGGCTTCCAGATGAACGCGAGGCCGGCGAGCGAGACCGTGCGTCGCGGAGAACACTGGTGCTGCTGGGCACGTATCTGACGAGCATGGCAGGAGTCTATTCAATTCATCCGGATCGCCTGACGAAGACGCAGGATGTGGTGGCGCTGCTGCTCCAGCTCATCGTAATGGCGATAACGCTTCCCAAGGCAATTGTGCTTTGGGAGGAGCCGGATCCGCGCGAGGAATCGGGGGAGATGGAGCTGATCGACAAGAAAGCGTGACGACGCCAGAGCGCAGCTGCTGCTGAAGTCTGTCCCAGAGGCTTCTGTGAATTTTGATTCGAAAGGGTTTGACTTAGGTAAGAGTGGCCGAGACAATTGCTTTAGTTTGATGTTTTGCATGTTGCGCATGCATCGGGCAGACGATGGTAGAAATGGAGGCACCGTGATTCGGAACTTGCTGTTCAGCATAGCTTCGTTTGCTTTGGGCGTCTCTGTCACCGTTGCTCAACAACCACAATCCGTGATTCGCATTAAACTGCTCAACGGCCTAAATGGGAACCCTTTGAAGCTCACTAAAGTTGGACTTGAAGCTTCCCCCGGCTATCGGGAGATTAACGTCCAAACCGATCAAAACGGCGTTGCAGCCATAAGCATCTCGAAGGACTCCACGATCTTAACTCACAACACAAAGCTCTATGTCGCCTGCGCCGATGAGCCAGGCGGATTGGTTCACAATGAGTTCAAGGTCAGCGAAATCCTATTAAAGGGGATCGTGCAGCCGGTCGCAAAGCCAAACCGATGCAGCAAGACCACTAGCACTTCGGTTCCGGGAGAGCTCGTACTGTTCGTGCGCCCTTGGGAATTCCTGGAAAATAGTCCACTCTAGTAAGTGCCTCTCTATAAGGTGCCCTTTTTTATAGCCAAAGGGCACAGACCAGCCTGCGATTATCAGGGACGTCATTCTAATTCTGCTGGTGAGGGACACTTTTAGGAGGACGGGTGAAGCGACTACTGCTGACGCTGGCTTTCTGGGCTTGTGTAAGCCTTGCTCAGGAACCTTCCTCGCCGGTGACCTTGATTCAACACGTCACCGTCATCAACGTAGTGACGGGCGAAGAGGCCAAGGAGCAGACAGTCAAGCTTCAAGGAGGCCGGATTCTCTCTGTCGCGCCGACAGAACCTGCAGATGGTGCATCTCCGGGTGCTGTCGATGGTCACGGAGGCTTTCTCATTCCTGGCTTATGGGACATGCATGTCCACGTCCATGGAACGGGCGAGTTGCCCCTGTACATTGCGAATGGCGTAACGGGAGTTCGCATGATGGCCGGGGAGCGGGACACGGCAGCTCTACGAGTTGAGCTCTCCGAAAGGAAACCCTCGCCCTTTATTTATTTGGCAAGCGCAATCGTCGACGGCAGTTCGCCAATGTGGCCCGGCTCGATCGTCGTCAAGAAGCCTGCGGATGCGCGCCGCACAGTCGATGAGATCAAAGCTGGCGGGGCTGATTTCATCAAGGTATATGACGGAGTTCCACGCGACGCTTACTTCGCTTTGGCGGATGAGGCGAAGCTGCAGCACATGGACTTTGAAGGCCATGTCCCGGAGGCGGTCACGGCCCAGGAGGCCTCGGCTGCCGGTCAGCGTTCGATGGAACACCTCACGGGAATTGCGCTGGCGTGTTCGAGCAAACAGGAGATTTTGAACGCCGCCATCGAACATGCACGATTCTTTCTCGATCGGCTCAGGGTGGAGGCTGAGGGCTACCGCAGCTTCGACCAGGCAAAGTGTCAGGCTCTTTTTGCCGAGTTTCGTCAGAACGATACCTGGCAGGTGCCGACGTTGACAGTGAATCGCATGTGGCGCAGGCTGGACGATTCCAAGATGACCTCAGATCCCCGATTGGTTTACGTTGGTCGTAAGTCAAGAAGCAGGTGGAATGATAGAACTCAGCCGCAGATCAGACGCTGGAACAACGCGGACTACCAAATGGCGCGGGGAATCTTTGGGGTGGATGAGAGGATTGTGGGCGGCATGTACAGGGCTGGCGTACCGCTCTTGGCTGGGACGGATGCAATGAACCCCTATTGCTTACCGGGTTTCAGCCTTCATGACGAGCTAGCGCTCATGGTCGATTCAGGCCTCTCGCCGCTCGCCGCCCTGCAAACCGCAACGATCAATCCCGCTCGATTTCTGCATCGGACATCTGAGGTGGGAAGCGTCGAAGCGGGCAAAAGCGCCGATCTGGTCCTGCTCCGTGCCGATCCGCTTGCCGACATTCACAACACGATTCAGATTGAGGCCGTGTGGCTGCATGGCCAATACTTCGATCATGCTGCGATCTTAGGTCTCTTGGAAGCCGTAAAATTGGAGGCGAAACATTGACCTCGAAAATGACTTTGCCGGTGCATAGTTACCTTTCGTCCTGTCAGCCTTTGCGATAGCTGCGATCAACCCGCCGTTTCTGCTTGGTCAGGTCGTCCAAATTGGCCCCTCAGATCCCAATTTCTGCAACAAGGTTGAACACATCAAGGCCGAATCTTCGGGTGAGCACGCCGACGCACATCTCTGGCCGTTTGGTCGATCAGGCTGGAGCGCCCCTGAAGACTTCAAAAGTCGAGCTTCGGAGCTATCTTTCGGGAACGCAGCAAACGCCAGTCAAGATCGTCACCACAGACACCGATGGTGAATTCGATCTGGGAAAACTTGGCCCTGGCAAATATCGCCTGCTCCCTTCTTCTACAAGGGCGCTTGAACAGCCCCAGCACTTCAGCTGTCCGAAAGAAGAGCGCAAGCTCGCAGTAGACTCAGAGCCAACCCTACCGATCTTCCTCTATCAGGTTGTCCGATTCGCTGATTGGAATTCGTCGGCGCCAGGAGGGCGGATGATCGATCTCTACTGCAGCGCGAGGGCTACTCCGCCGGAAAGCGACGCCTTCGAGCGCCGCGTTCCCACCATTGGCAGCGGCACAATTATCCTAGACATTGCGCCATCTTCTTGTGCTCGTACCGATCATGTTTCCTGCCGTTACCATCCATTCCCAAACATTACTGCAGCAGCGAATCACTATATTGGCGAAAGAAGCGAATGATGTCGTCTCTGTGTCCTGCTCACTGCCGGGAACAAACCTGGATTACAATCTCAACGCACACGGCCATCAACCGATGCAATCGGCGTTTAAGCTGCCTCTGGGACTTGCTGTCCTGCACGCGCTAGAGCAAGGGTAGCTATCGCTCGACCGACAGGTGCGCTTCCTTCCCTCGGATATCTACAAAGACACGTACAGTCCGCTTCAGGATTCGCACCCGAAAGCGAACGTTGACGTTCCTCTTCATGAGTTGCTCGAACTGTCTGTCGGTCGATCCGACAATACAGCGACGGACACTCTGCTCCGGCTTATGGGTGGAACAGTGCCGGTCCAAAATTATCTCGACACACTCGGATTGCAAGGCATTCAGATACGGGATACGGAACGTAGTCTCCATGACGACGAGCGACGTCAATACCGCAATTTCGAGGAGCCTGCAGCTTTGTGAAGCTGCTGCGCTTGCTCGCAGATACTTCGCCGCTGAACGGCGAACGCACTCAGTACCTCCTCGCAATCATGACTCATCTCCCTCTGCACCGAAGCTACTGAAGGGCTCGCTCTCAACTGGCGCCATCGTTGCACAAAAGACGGGACCATCCGGCTATGAGAATGGCATGGCAGCAGCTACGAACGATGTGGGGCTATCACGCTGCCCGACGGACGCCGTCTCGCCCTAGCCGTCCTCGTGACAGATGCTCATGCCGATGAAGCCGCAGTGGAACACACCATCGCTTCGATCGCTCGTGCCTGTTACGACGCAGCGCTCGCGGCGAAGCCATGAATGGGCCTTCGGATGCATTCCCCTTAAATTCTATAAAGCGAATAAGGAGACGTAGTTGCTGGTGATATCGTCCAACCGTCAGCCCGGTCTCTGTTTCGACCGGCGCATGAAGGAACGTTCAAACATCACGGAGGTTGCGTCAACTTCGCTAAGCTGAACTGTGCCGGACGTCGCTAACGAATTGCGCCATCAAGTTGTGGCTTGTAGAGTCTGCGGAAATGAAAGATCCAACGCCGTTTGGACATTCGCTGCAGGCAATTCAGCGCAACCTGGCCGTCTGGATCCATTTGCTATACAGTCGATGGACCGCTCTACTACGCTTTATGAAGTTGGTTTGTCATGGACGGCGTCGCTCAGAGGGTGTCTTTCACGATGCGGAAATCCGACCTACCGGAAGTTGGTTCCAGGGGGAAAATCATAGCCGAAAATAAGACCAAACCGACAAACATGAACGTTCGGCGTTTCTCGATGCGTGCGCTGACGAGGCGCGACGCATAGAGGCTGAGGCTCTGACCAAGCTGATGCAGAAGGTCACCGGCAACGAACCCGCGATGTGGGGTCCCGCCATGTGGGGTCCCTCGATCATCGGATTCGACAGCTACCACTATAACTACGAGAGCGGACGTGAAGGCGATATGCTCATAGTCGGCTTTTCGCCACGTAAGGCCGCAAATGTTTTGTACGGCATGATCGGCTTTGATGGTGCTGAGCCGTTACTCGCTAAACTCGGCAGACACACTACCGGCAAGGGATGCCTTTACATCAAGAAGCTCGCGGATGTAGACATTAGGGTGCTTGAGACACTCGCCGAAAAGGCCGATGAAACCACTACGGCGCAATACCCAAAACGAGCATAGCCCTTCTTGTGCTTGCGCTGGGATTGGCAACGACCGGACCTGACATTCCTAACGAAGGGACTGATATCGATAGGCGGATTGGCCTTTGCCGAAGCGAAGAGGCGTCTATTGGCTCATTCTGAAACGATGAACCAGATTAGAGGGTTTATGAGCACCCGCATCCTAATAGCCGCTGTGCTCTGCCTCATGCCGGCGTACGCCGCCGCCCAGACCGGCCCCGGCCCCCGGGGTGACGTTCTGGCAATCCACCACCTCATCGAGCAGTACACTAAGGCCGTGGACACCGTTGATCTGAACTTGCTCTCGGAAATCTGGTCTCACTCGCCCGAGGTCTCGTTCATCTATCCACTGGGCGAAGAACACGGCTTCGATGCAATCGAGCAGCATGTTTTTCAGAACGTAATGGGTGGCATGTTTTCGAAACGCGATCTTCAGACGCGTGGCATGACGATCTATGTGAACGGTGATACTGGTTGGTCTGAATTCCACTGGACTTTTTACGCGACAATGCGGGAAGGCGGATCGGCTGTGACCACACATGGCGTCGAAACGCAGGCCTACCGCAGAGAATCTGGGACGTGGCGACTGGTCCACGTCCACCACTCCGAAGACCGTCAGCCGACCCCCTGAGCACTTGCCCACAATGCAACGGCCCCTTGGACAAAGGGGGAACGATCTGTTGGTTTCCTATCAGAAGTGTCAGGGCTCCAGCTATGTCGCCGAGGCTGCAGAAAACTAGCAGGCGGACGAGGATCCGTGCGAGACCCCTAGAGGAGTCTCATCTCCGGCTGTGACACTCGGGCACAGTTGCTAGAAACACGAAAAGTGCGATGCCGTCAGTTTCCCATAACCATAAGAATCACTTAGATCGATTGTTTCCACGACGGGGCGAGGCGTGGCGCGCCGTTGCGGGTGTACTGGCATTCATGGCTCTTGCTATATCGTGCCCATCGCGACCCGCGCAATCGCTTCAGCGTGAATCAGAGCGCTGTCGACAATAGGATAACCATAGTCACCCTCCCTTCCTTTGAACGCAAGGAACAGATCAGTCCCGCCAAGAACTATGACCTCCGCACCGCGATCGCGGTAGAGATTCAACCCTGCAGAGCCAAAGAATCTGCGCTGATCGTCAGTCGCTGCACCGGACAACGCCATGGCAATGTAGTTAGAGTGGACTTTCCCGAGTTCTTCAGCTGGGGGCACGATGACCTCGACAGAGCCTATCCCGTAAAGCTTGGACTGCATTACGGATGTTGTCCCAAGCACGCCGACACGGGTTACGCCCATGGTAAGAAAGTGCGATTCTAGCGAAGGGATTGCGCTGATGACCGGGAGCGAAGAAACGGCTTCTAATTCCTTGATGCAGAAATGAGCCCCCATAGAACTCAATGCAACGGCTTCACAGCCGCCCGCTCGCAACTGATTGACATAGCCGGCGAAGCATTCAGCTTGGCCGCTCACATTCGCCGCCTCCATATTGGCCACCAGTTCTGGCGCATGCGCGTTCGCAATAGTCAGCGATAGCCTCTGGCCTGCAGCGGCGTGCCGCTTGGTCAGTGCCCGGTAATAATATTCGGTCGACGCAGGGCCGATGCCGCCGATAAGTCCAATGTGCACTGTGACACCTCGAGAAAAACTACGTTGAATACAGTCCCGGCGGTCTCCGACACTGCCCGCCAGTGCCAGGATTACCGGTACTGCCTACATAAGGGCATTAGCCGATCACAACGGGCGAAGCTGGTCTTCTATCGCCCGAATGTGAGGGGTTTCCGTATCTCCCGTATGCTTTGTGGTCACGGTTTCGATCAAAACCATCCATCGACCCTGCCGACCCCCGTCAAGGACGAGTTGATTTCAGTTACTTCGGCAGAGATGACGCTGGTGTCGGGTCTCCTTCGCCGGTGTCCGGGTTGACGGCGATCCGTCCTCGAGCCATCACAAAATGCAACTTGTGGCAGTCCTCGATATTGGTGAGCGGATTGCCGTCAAAGGCGATAACGTCCGCCGACTTGCCGGGAGCAAGCGTCCCTATCTGATCTGACAAATGAACCGCCTCGGCTCCGTTGACCGTAGACGCGACGAGTGCTTCCCGTGGAGACAAATGGCCCTGCTCCACTAGCGCGACCACCTCGTCCGTGACCGTACCGCCGTCGTCCGATCCGGCGAGAATAGTGAGCCCGAAGCGCTTCGCCAGAGCCATTCTTTCAGCGATCGGTGGAGCGGTCTTCATCAGCTCGTGGAATTTGCGAATGTTCTTCTCCGTCATAGGGATCGAAGGGGTTGGATGATCGATTACGTTCTGGATCGCCACAAGAACGTACAGCGTCGGATCGAAGAAAACATGGTGTTGCGCCATTAGTCTTGCGACCTCTTCATTCAGGAAGTCGCCATGCTCGATGGAGTCGACTCCCGCGTCAACGGCGGCTTTGATCGACTCCGCGGAGAGCGCGTGCGCCATCACGGTCCTGTGCAGGCGGTGCGCCGAATCGACGATCGCCCTCAGCTCCGCATCCGAAAACGCCGGGCCCAATCCAGTATCGGAGTCGTCGGAGACTCCGCCGCTCGCCATCACTTTGATCTGGTCGGCGCCGAACTGCACCTGCTTACGCGTCGCCTTCTCGCACTCATCTACGCCGTCGCATACCGCGCGGGAGTAGAGAGGTGGCGATAATTCCGCTTGCAGCTTGCCATTGCGGAAATCCGCGTGACCTCCCGTAATGGTGAGCGGCGATCCAGACGCCAGAATGCGTGGCCCAAGGATCGACCCCTCCGCGATGGCTTGGCGCAGCGGAAAGATCCCCTCCGGCACACTCCCAGCGTCACGCACCGTGGTGGCGCCGCCCCGCACCATGAAGCCGACGTTATACAGGCCCATTCCGAAATCGAGGTTGGGATCGACGATATGCGTGTGAGCATCGACCATGCCGGCCATGACAAACTGATTCTGCAGTTCCACCATCTTCACGTGCTCGGGCTTCGGGGCGGGGATCGCTTCCGCGCCGACATAGCCGTCGCGAATCGCCGTAATCGTGTCGTCCTTCACCAGGATTGACATCTTTGGCTGAGGATCAGTCCGGGCGTCCGACAGCAACATCCCCGCATGGATGATCGTCCAGTGCGACGGCGCTGGCGGCTCTGCGCCGCGAGCGAGGCACGAAACGGAGAGTCCGAGTGCGGCAGCCAGGAACGCTTTCAATCCAAGGGAACAAAGGGCTCGGCGGGTGCACTCTATGAACCAAGCTCGTCGTCCCAGACGAACTCGATCATCCTCATCAACAGAGCAAGTGTGAAGGATATTTGTGTTGTCAAGTAATTCGTTCATTCGGAGAAGCTAACACGTCGCGCCAGCTTACAAGGCCCCCTGCTCTTGCCTTGGCAGGACGGGTCGCAAAATAGTCTGCAACGGACTCTTAACTACAGGTTTGGGATTTCAAGTTACTTCGGCAGAGTGGACGCTGGTGTCGGATCTCCTTCGCCGGTGTCCGGGCTGACCGCGACGTGTCCACGGGCCATCACAAAATGCAGCTTGTGGCAGTCTTCAATGTTGGTGAGCGGATTGCCGTCGAAGGCGATAACGTCCGCCGACTTGCCGGGAGCAAGCGTTCCGATCTGACCTGACAGATGAAGCGCATCGGCTCCGTTGACCGTAGACGCGACTAACGCTTCCCGTGGCGACAAGTGGCCCTGCTCGACCAGCGCGACGACTTCGTCCGTGATGATACCGCCGTTGTCCGATCCGGCGAGGATAGCGAGCCCGAAGCGTTTCGCCAGAGCCATTCTTTCAGCAATCCGTGGAGCGGTAGCCATCATCGTCCGGAACTTGCGAATGTTCTTCTCCGTCATCGGGATCGAAGGCGTCGGATGATCGATCGCGTTCTGGAGCGCCACCAGAGAGTACAGCGTCGGATCGAAGAAAACATGGTGCTGCGCCATTAATCTTGCGACCTCTTCATTCAGGAAGTCACCGTGCTCGACGGAGTCGACCCCCGCGTCGACGGCGGCTTCGATCGACTCTGCGGAGAGCGCATGCGCCATGACGGTCCTGTGCATGCGGTGTGCCGTAACGACAATTGCCTTCAGCTCCGCCTCAGAGAATGCTGGGCCCAGACCAGTATCGGAATCGTCGGAGACGCCACCGCTCGCCATCACCTTGACCTGATCGGCGCCGAACTGGATCTGCTTGCGGGTCGCCTTCTCGCACTCGTTCACTACGTCGCACACCGCGCTCGAGTAGGCAGGTGGTGAGAGTTCGTCTTGCAGCTTGCCATTGCGGAAATCCGCGTGCCCCCCCGTGATCGAGAGCGGTGATCCCGACGCCATAATACGCGGTCCGAGGATTGACCCCTCCACGATAGCATCGCGCAACGGAAAGATCGCCTCCGGTGAGCTTCCGGCATCGCGCACCGTGGTGGCTCCGCCCCGAAGCATGAGGCCGACGTTAAACAAGCCTATGGCAACGTCCAAGTTGGGGAAAACGATATGCGTATGCGCATCGACCATGCCGGCCATGACAAACTGATTCTGCAGCTCCACCATCTTCACGTGCTCAGGCTTAGGAGCGGGGATCGCTTCCGCGCCGACATAGCCGTCGCGAATCGCCGTAATCGTGTCGTCCTTCACCAGGATTGACATCTTTGGCTGAGGATCAGTCCGGGCGTCCGACAGCAACATCCCCGCATGGATGATCGTCCAGTGCGACGGCGCTGGCGGCTCTGCGCCGCGAGCAGGGCACGAAACGGAGAGTCCGAGTGCGGCAGCCAGGAACGCTTTCAATCCAAGGGAACAAAGGGCTCGGCGGGCGCACTCTATAAACCAAGCTCGTCGGCCTAGACGAACTCGATCATCCTCATCAACAGAGCAAGTGTGAAGGCTATTTGTGTTGTCAATTAATTCATTCATTCCGGAGAAGCTAACACCTCGGGCCAGCTTGCAAGGCCCCCTGGTCTTGCCTTGGCAGGACAAGTCACAAGATAGTCTCCAACCGGTTGTTATCGTTGGCCCGCAGTCGCGTTCCATATAATGTTCTGGGCTCAGATGTGATGGGATGATTCGCTCGGACTTCAACGGGGAACCCACTATGACCAAGCAGCGGAAGGACACCGCCATGAGGAAGCGCATTGTGAATGCTACGGTGTACGGCATTGACGTTGGGCTGATGCCTGACAAAGGCCCTTCCTAAGTTTGCAGCGCAGAGAACTGATGACACAATGGTCGATCGGCATGGGGTGGTCCGAGCGGGAAATCGGTCTTCCTCAACACCGCTACAAGTTATTGGAAACGGCATGCGCGGATTTCATCATCGCGTGGTCGCCAAAAGCAGCCCACTTGCGAGGCCGTGTACATTTGCGCAGACCACTATGTGTCAGAAGTAGAACTGCGCTCGCAAGAACGGGGCGAACCATACACTCTCGGTGCGGATTCCTTAAACGTCAGATTGTCCAGACTCGGGTTCGCTACTAGGCCCTTCAGCTTTGACCTCTTGCTTTATCTCTCTAAGCAGCTCCGCCTGGTGCCTTGTAACCCACAGTATTTCTTGCGCCAGCGGAGGTTCGTCTGCTCCACGATACCGAATTCCTTACACGCCAGAACTCTCGTCTTCCGTTCGCGATCGATATCTCGATCTGCGGCAACAGGTTTACCGCCCGCGCAGGCGGGTATCGCTTGCATCGTCCCAGTTGCTCTCCTTGTTTAGTGTTTCTCTTCTCCAATGGCACACTTCGAGCCGGGCACTCGCTGAGGCTGGTACTTATGCCGCGTGTACAGGACTAGCCATTTGAAACCAAATTCTCGTAGCTGATCGATTCAGATTATTCAGAGTGGTCGAGCACAGTTTCGTCCAAGTTCCGAGCGTCTCCCCTTAGCAACTTGTCAGGAACAATCCGTCCCCTGTCTCAAAACCGTTATCTTTTGCAATCGTTCTCTTGCATCAAAACACAGGGTTACAAAATTGAGACTATGCAATGTGTCAGTCCGATGCAGTGACCGAATGAAAACTTTCACCACCAGATTTTACAACCGATCAAATGTCAAGGAGAGAAATGAATAAGGAACGTGTCCGCAATGTTTTGCTTGCGGCTTTTACTGCTATGGCCCTCTCAATCTCTAGCAATGCTCAGATTCGTTCGGCCTCGGGAAAGCTGATTGTCATGTCCCCACAGAATCTTCCTGACGCTGCTCAAGTACCCGGGGAAGACCTCTTCCTGTACCCCAATAGAGACGGCGGTTACTATCTTTACGAAGAACAGCAAAATGGTTCTCGATTGCTCATTTTCGATGTGACTGATCCTTCACGGATCAAGTTGAAAGCTACACAGCAGCTCGCCGCCAGCGGCCCATTCGACTTTATCGACTATCTGAGCGACAAGACCGCGCTGGTACGCTATCGGAATGGGAAAGGAGCGGCAATTCTCGACCTACGCGACGAAAAGCGTCCCGCGTTACACGAAGTGTCCGCACTGAAAGACAACGGTTCTACGCTGATTATGGATAAACCTGGCGCCTCGGAGGTGGACCAGGCGGAGCGTTCGGCGCGACCAGCGCGCAAAGAATATGAAGTCATTGACACTACCTCGCGGGATCAGCCTATAGTCCTCGCTATCGTAAGACAGGTAGAACATCAATTACAGAATAAAGATACCGGGACGACATTTTTGCTCAATCGCGAAGGCCTCACTATAGTGCGACGCATCGATGTCGAGCAGTCGTTTCTAGCCCATCAACGACAACTAACTAACTAAGACGGGACCGAGGACTCCCTAATTTAGCCAAGGCCATGAATTCTGTCATTCGGATTTCTGGCCTTGGCGTATGCGCAAATGTCGGTAGCAAAAGTTAGTATGTGTGGGTGCACATGATGTGGTCAATCCTTCGCGGAATTTTCACATCCTTGGCACATCTCCTCGCGTCGCATCGGAGATGGTCTGAGGGCGACGTCTTTGACTTTGAGTCTCGTCTCCTCAAAGAGCACCGGCGCGCTGCCGACTCGATGAGCGGCTTGGCGCGTCTTCGATACGGTGCTTACTTGGTTGATTGATTGCCGTCTCCCATGGCATTTACGCAAGCGCGAGCCTTCTCGCGACGCACCGTTGACACCCTGATCTTCTCCTCGTCTGGAGGTATGGGCGGGTCGTCTTCGATCGTGTCGACAGAGTTCGAATCATGACATCAGGGCTACGACTTCGGCGTCATTATGCTTCAACCGAAAGAGCTGACGATAATGCGTACTCGATGCTGTACGGGCATGCGGGCCGTGAGGCATTAGAGCGCCGACACAAGCGTGTGGTGACGTACACCAAACTCAACCAGACCGGTGCATCGCTTCGTGCCTGCGGTTTTTTGTCCGTCGCGTCTCGCGCGGCGGTCCCTGAAGCCACCCGGGGCGGCCGAGGAAGAACCCCGTCGAAGACGTACCAAGACTTCGATGCGAGCGATGGAGAAGAAAACTACCCAAGCCGCCGCCGCTGACGTTCCCAGGAGCGAGTACCCGAGCAAACTGTCCTCTCACCCGGTTGAATCGGTGCGTCTCACTCTGCTTGGACCGGACAGCCCTAGAGGCACCTTCTCCCACAGGGTGCGTCATTCCGTGGTGAGGTGATCATTATTGTATCGTTGAACGGTGTACATAACGGTGTATGCAACTGAGTTACTGTGCAATATGTGGAATCAGGGCAACTGGCAAGTGTTTTCCGCTGGCTCGCCACCGCCGCACTCCCCTCGTGAGGGGTTCTCTCAAGATGACGGCTGTGTCATTTTGTCCAGAGGTGAATAATTTGGCTTTCCCCTGACCCTCTGGAGGCTGGAACTACGGCGAGGAGAGAGCCCTCACTTCGCGAGCAGCGACTGGATGTGGCGCCTGGGAGGTTGACCGAAGAGCCTGGCATACTCGCGAATAAATTGGGTTGGACTTTCGTATCCAACTTCAAGCGCCGCACTAGTAGTATCTAGGAACTCTGACATCATAAGCCGCCTGGCTTCATGCAGACGTAGTCGCTTCTGATACTGTAGCGGGCTCATTGCCGACATGGCTTGAAAATGATGATGAAACGTTGAAAGTCCCATTCCAGCCATGCTGGCCAAAGCTTCGATGCGTACTGACTTCTTGTAATTCTGCCTGATCCAGGCCATTGCTTGCGCTGTGCGGTTACTGCGAGTTCCGATGGAAACGATCTCACGGAGCCGAACTCCCTGTTGGCTCGTGAGCAGCCTATAGAGAATCTCCCGATGGATCAGACTGCCAAGAATCGCGACATCCTTTGGTTTGTCACGGAGCTCCAGAAGGCGATCAAGGGCGCTGAACAATTCTGGAGTGACAGGCCCCGATGCCAATGCGCGTCCCAGCGGCTGACGTTCCCGCCCCTCCAACTCTAGTTCTACGATGAGCTGTCTCGCTGCTTCGATGTCAATCTTGAGAAATACCGCGCAGTATGGCTTCTTCGGACTGGCCTCGGTCACCTGGGTCAATACAGGCAGATCTGTTGAGGTGAGAATAGTCTGCGATCCATCACATCGGTACGTTTCGTTGCCCAGTTCAATGCACTTGCGTCCCTGAAGAATGATGCCGAGACCAGGGCCGTAAAAGCGAGAAGCAGGCATTGTCGGAGCCGATCGGACGAAAACCTGCACTCCTGGTAGCCATGGATCATCGTTCCCCTCTGCTCCCGCACTCATGATGAACTTGCTTGCAAGCGCAGTCCGGGTCGAGTGCAGCTTCCTGCTTTCGGCAGATGTAAACCTCATAGATGCCCAGCCTCGCCACTATTCTACCGTTCGACACGAATAGGCAGAAGTTCGGCACGATCGAGCTACCAAGTTTTTGTAACAGTTCCATAGTATCGGCATTGGAAAGAGTTTCGATCACCAGTTTCGGGAGGCTACATATTGGGCATCGAGGGTAAAGTAATTGCTATTACAGGCGCAAGTAGTGGCATCGGCGAGGCCGCAGCAGTTATGCTCGCTGAGCGGGGAGCACGGGTCGTCCTGGGAGCTCGGCGAATCGACCGTTTGCAAGCTTTGGCGTCTCGTATTCACAGCGTAGGCGGTCAGGTAGCCGTGGTACGGATGGACGTCAAGCGACGTTCCGACGTGCAGCAACTTGTCACGTTGGCCTGCAAGCGTTTTGGGCAACTCGACGTTCTCATCAACAATGCTGGGATCGGGCCAATCTCACTCATCGAAGATCTGCAGGTCGAGGATTGGGAGGAGATGATCGATGTTAATCTGAAAGGCTTTCTCTACGGCATCGCCGCAGCGTTGCCTGTCTTTCGGGAACAGGGCTCCGGGCACTTCGTTAACATCGTGTCGACCGCTGGACTTCGGATCGTTCCGCTTCAGGCGGTATATGCCGGCACTAAAAATGCGGTGAGGACTATATCGGAGGGGCTGCGTCAGGAGGCCGGGGACAAACTCCGGGTCACCGCGATCTCGCCGGGCTTCATTTACACCGATTTTGCAGAATCCATGACAAACCCCGAGGTAAAGGCTCAGACTTTAGCCGCGCGAGACAAGATGGCGATATCGCCCGATGCAATCGCCCGGGCTATCGCGTTTGCGATCGATCAGCCGTCGGATGTCGATGTAAACGAAATCGTAGTCAGACCTACAGCCCAGGGCTGATTGCGCTTGCGGGTAGCAGATCTTGTCGCGGAGTCCCTAGGCGAGCGCGAACTAAGTCGGATCATCGGTTGGGATCCGAATCAGCTTAACTCACGAGCAAGTCGGATCGCACCGAAAGGTTACATGGCGTCAGACGAGGTCGTTCGCGGTGGTCTCAACGCAGTAATCTGCACAAGATATTTCCCGAGTTGTCTTGGGGTCGGACCTGCAGGCGTGGGTAGATCCGCCAGCTTCATCAATAGTTTTTCGTAGGCCAAGAGACCGTCGTCAATCGCGGCCTGTTCGGCCTCTCCGAGAGGAATCTCTTGGAGATTCCTTAGCAGGTTCTTTTTCCCTTCGAGTATGAGGGCGGCGGTCGATTGCTTCGGCACATAGAAGTCGCACTTGGCACAGGCCATGCGGTGCGGACACTGCTCAAAGAAGTCATAGGTGCAATAGCCGTGTCCGAGGTCATAGCACTTCCATGGTTCAGTTGAGGCGATCCCAGTGCGAACGGCATCCTGGTTCGATCAGCACCTCGATGGCGCGCAGGTTGCGCGCAAAGTATCCAGCATCGGCATAGGACTTGGCCATCTTCAGATTCGTAATCTTCTCATAATGCTGGGTCGCTGACGGACTTGCGTGACCGAGCCACTTCTGCAGTTCAAATAAAGTCATCGGTTCCTTCGCGTTGAAGAGCTGCGAAGCAATGGTGGAACGTGCCCGATGCGTAGTAATGTTGCCGCGCACATCGGCCAGCGGCACGCCGGCTTTAGCGCAAAGCGCGGGGATGAGGATGTTGTTCAGGTAGGACTTGCCAACGCCTGTGAGCCGGAGCGCGAAGAGAAAGTCCACGAACTCTCCGCTCTTCCAGTCGGCCCGCTTGGCGCCGTGCGGACGCACCTTCTCCCAGGCAGCGATGGCATCTCCAACGATACGATCCACCGGCTTCGTGAAGGCCGTTGCGGTCTTGTTGACTGGAACATCGAGCAGACACCGCATCGGCGGGAAGTATGTCGCCCGTGCCAGGGACAGTGACTGCATCGCGCTGCCATCGGATGCAGCCGACCCGCAGCCTGAGAATCTCGTTATTACGAAGCCCAGCGAAGAGCCAGGTCGTCGCGAGCGCCCTGCACAACTCGATGGGATAACTGTTGGGTCGAAAGTTCCCTCGATGGGCCGGGCCACGACGGGGAAGATCGTCGGGAACGAGGTTGAGGTCAGCCCAGACGAGCTTGGCCCACACATCCTCGGCGATGACCCGCGGGTTGCGGCCGATCAAAGCGGCGAGACTCTTCGGTATGTTCAGATGCCGCATGGGATCGAACCGTCGCGGGATCAGGTCCCACTCCTGAAGATCCCGAAAGAAGATCCGCAGCGCGGAGGTGCGGCTCGCGCGAGTGCTTGGGGAGAGTAACTTGCCCCGGCTTCTAACATGAACGGGATCGATGCTTCCCCAGTCTCCACCATGCCACTGGCAGACGACGGAGATGAGTTCCGCTGCAAGATCGCGCGTCCAATCGCTTGGTGATAAAACCGTTGGATGTACATGACCGAGCCAACGGCCCACGTTGAGCAGGAAGCAATAGCTCTGGGTTCTGGAGCTTCTCGCATACGTGGATCGATCAAACCAGAGACGGCAGAGGCGCGCCCACTCAGGCGGCACGCCGAGAGTAAGGGCGGGCGAAGACTCCTTGTCGGGAACGGATCGATGAACCTCAAGAGCCTCTGGAACAGTTCCCATGCTGGCCAGCACACGGGAGACAGCCACGATGAATAGCTGCCGATGCGCGGTGGCTTGCGTGCGATCACCTTCTTCAAATGCTCCAACGTGAGCTGGTCGAGATGGGGCGAGCGGATGAAAAGGAGCGTCTCGAAGACAGTCCGCATGATGCGATCGCTCATGCCGTGCTTGAGGTATCCCCACTCCAGAAGCAATGCGAAGACCCGGTCGGAGACGATCTTCATGTAATCACGTCCAAACACCTTGCGCGCAAGGCACCCGTAAACGACGTGGTCGCACTTGAGACGGTGTAGGTCAGCAAAGTCACAGAGCAGATAAGCGATGGCGACGATGTGCTGACGCTCCATCCTGCTCCGCTCGATGGAATCGATCCACTCTTCAGTGGTCCATCCCGAGAAGGAACGCTTGCGCTCAGCCATCTCACGCAGGAAGAACAGCAGCACATACTTGCGATGGTTGGTCTTGATCCCCGTGTAGTCGAGCGTATCGTTCAGCGGCTGCACCAGCCGGTTGAGCGAAGGAGCAAAGTCCATCGTTCGCCCGTACCTGTAGAAGCGATACGCCTCCGCATAGCGTGTCAACAGACCCTCTTCGCACGCGGTGAGCGTGGAACTACGGTCGTATCGGTCGAGACCATTTGGCCAGGTCCAGGGTCCGTCGTCTGCCTTCTTAGGCATCTCCTTCTCTGGTCCCCACTGAGCACGGGCGCTGCTCTGAAAGAGCGATGAGCGCTGTTCGACGGTCAGGGTATCAACCCAACGCCCGATGTTGTTGTGCCATGGCTGTCCATCCTTCCTTACTCGCTTGGCTGTCACTGAACGACCTCCGCCAGCATCTGAACCCGGCGGGCATGGATCTGAGCCATGCCCGTCGCGAGCTTTAGCGAAAGGTCGCGGCCACTGAGATGGATATAGAGCAGCGTGGTCTGCACGCTGCGATGTCTGGCGAAACTTGCAATCTCGTGGATGTCCCAGCCTGCATGGGCTAGATCGGTCAGACAGAGATGGCGAAGTGTGTGCGTTGAGAAGCGTTGGACGCCAGCTCTGCGTGCAATCTGGAGTACGATCTTCGACCAACTCCATATCGAAACGGGATCGCTGTAGTTAAGGCGTGACTCGGAGAGAAAGAGCGGCCGAGATAGCGGACAAGCAACTCGCCGCTCGATGCGGAATAAGGAAGAGCGCGCTCGCGGCGTCCCTTCGTACTCTCGGCTCGAATCTTGAGCAGGCGTCTCGACGGATCCATGTCGCTACTCTGGAGACTGCAAAGCTCTTCGCGGCGAAGTCCAGCGTCATAGGCAAACGCAAGCATCGTCCTGTTGCGGGTGGACTCCTGTCGTGCCGCCGCAAGAATGCTATGCCAGTCTTCCTCGTTAGGAATCCAGGGCAGCTTGTGATGGCGTGCGACCATCGCCCGTCCGCTGCTGGTCTGTGCAGCTGGTTTGTGGGAACGTGTCCCTTCTTCCATCAAATATCCATGGAATAGGCGAACAACTGTCAATAGCTGCTGTATCGTCGCGTTCGCTAAAACAACCTCGCCAGCCTGCAACGCAGCGAGATACCGTCCCGCATCCGCGCGCGTCGCGGAGACGGACGCGACGCGACGCGGGTAGACTCCGAGAATGCAAGATATCTCTCCAATGCCCTCGAATAAGCATCGAGCGTATTGGCCGACAGGCCACGGTGCGACTGCAACAAAAGCTACGCATGAGCGGGAGCGTCGCATGCGACCAAGGGAAAACGATCGCAACGGATCGGGTGAACGGTGAACTCGAACGGCACATGAACCTCCTGGTGGAGATCCAAGGAGAACAGGCACGACGGCACCAACGCCTCACGAGGGGAGCGCGGCGGCGGCGAGCCAGCGGAAAACACTCGACTTAAGTTACAGACTACGTTGGAGTTGCTGATTCAGTTGCCGGTCCTTCGCTCCAATTCGATGCGATCGCTGACCCGCCGCCCGTTTCAAAGTTCGGCAATCGTTAAGCCTCAGAGCAGTGCGGTATGAATGGAAATACCTGCCAGGATTCCATCGGCTACGGCTGAAATCGTATCCGACGTACCCCGGCCATCATTGCGCGTGGCATACACTCCCGGAACAGTCGTCATCATACCTGGATCGGTCCAGATGAGCCCCCCAAAAGCACCATTCTCTATTACGCACCCCAGTTGTCGTGCCAATGTGCTGTTGTTCTCTGCGAAAGCTAAGAGCAACTTAGAGGCAACGCGGCTTTCGCCTGAATGGAGGGTCACTCTGAAACTTCCTGTCCCTTCCCTCCGCGCTTCGACAGCTATACCATCGATGGTTCTCAAGGAAGGGTATCGCTCTAGCTCGGACAACGTTGAATCGATCACACCAATTTCGTGGTGGTTAGGAAAATCGCTGACGACGCGTTTGACGGATCCGTTTCCTGGTTGACCGGAGTAGATGATGCAGACTTCACGTCTAGCACGCGCGAGTTGCACTCCCGCCGATAAACCAGTATAGCTATCCCCAACAATGATTGCGTCGTATAGCATGTTTGGCATCCGCATTAGGAGAGGCGACTGAGTTGTAGCCAGCTGTGGGGACTCGGCAGAACGGTGCCAAGCCCTCTTCCACATTTGTACAGAATGAGACGGTTCTCTTCGTGGGAACGGTCACCGCTTAAACTGCCAAAAAGAGCTGTGTATGCGCCAAAGCGAAAAACCCAACTTTCAGAACTGACATTGGTAACACAGCCCCTGGCTATTTTGAAGTCGGCGTCTGTGGGTCTCTTCGACCAGATGTGGGCTGCCCTGGTCCGCCCTCTGCGAACAAATCAGCTCTTCCGTCGCTGCCGACGTCAACAAATTCCACATTCGCGGAGGAACATGTTTCTCTGCGACGATTTACCGATGTCTGTTACTTCAGAGGTTGCTTTTGGAGAGTCACTGAAGCCTTAGTAGATCCAGACACAAGCACCTCCCCAACGGGTGAACAATGCGTTTTTAGGCCCTGGAGTTTCTTGTACCCGAACAACGCCAATCATCGCGACTAAGGTCTGAAGAGCAGAGGTGGCTGGAGGGTGATTGCACAGAAACGGTGGCGACCGCAGCAGCTCTGTGTAACGTACCTTGCAGCGTGTGACTGAGTTAAATCGTGGCGTCGAGCCCCAACGGAAGTCAGATTGCCGGCTGACTAGCACCCGCTAGATGGGACTTTGGCATAGCCCAAAGACGTTTCTCGTGCGCGGCTTCAAAAGAGGTCAGTGCTTCGGTGTGGCGCAAGGTCAGGCTAATGTCATCGTAGCCGTTGAGCAGGCAAAACTTTCGAAATGGTTCGATTTCGAAGCGGGCATGGAAGCCTTCGTCGTCGGTGACAGTCTGATGTTCGAGGTTGATGGTTATGATACTGTCCGGGTTTTTGGTGGAGCGGCCCATCAGCGTCTTCACATGGTCTTCTTGAAGGCGGACGAGGATGATGCCGTTCTTGCCTGCGTTGGAATAGAAAATGTCGGCGAAGGTGGGTGCTATGACGGCGAGGAAGCCGAACTGGTTGAGCGCCCATGCGGCGTGCTCGCGCGAGGAGCCACAGCCGAAGTTGCGCTCGGCGATGAGGATCTGCGCGCCGTGGTACTCGGGCTTGTTGATCACGAAGCTAGCATTGGGCGTAATGGAATCGGGCACGTCTAGGTTGTAACGCCAATCGTAAAAGAGAAAGTCGCCGTAGCCCGTGCGCTCAATGCGCTTGAGGAACTGTTTCGGGATTATCTGGTCCGTGTCGATGTTGGGCAGCGGCAGCGGCATGGCTTTGGATTTGAGTTCGTTGATGGGGGTCATTGGCGTAGTACTCCTTCTGCGGACTTCCACTTACGTATGTCGGTGAAATGGCCGGTGATGGCTGCGGCGGCGGCCATTTCAGGGCTTACGAGGTGGGTGCGGCCTCCGCGACCCTGGCGGCCTTCGAAGTTGCGGTTGCTTGTGGAGGCGCAGCGTTCGCCGGGCTGCAGGATGTCGGGGTTCATGCCCAGGCACATGGAGCAGCCCGGCTCGCGCCACTCGAAGCCTGCATTTTTGAATACAATGTCGAGACCCTCTTCTTCAGCCTGGCGCTTGACCTGTTGCGAGCCGGGAACGACCATCGCGCGAATCTTCGTGGCGATGTGGTGGCCCCTTACCACGGCGGCTGCGGCGCGCAAATCTTCGATCCGGCCGTTGGTGCAGGAGCCGATGAAGACCGTATCGATCGTTATTTCTTCCATGTGCATGCCGGGCTTCAGGTCCATGTACTCGTATGCGCTGGCGAAGCTCTTACGGTCGCCGTCGGACTTCGCATCTTCGAGCGAGGGCACCTTTCCGTCAATCGTCGCGTGCATGCCGGGAGACGTGCCCCAGGTTACGGCAGGTACGAGTGTTGAAGCGTCAACGTGGAGTTCGCGGTCGAAGATGGCACCTTCGTCGGTGGGCAGCGTCTTCCAGTGGGCGACGGCTTGTTCCCATGCTTCGCCTTGTGGCGAGAAGCGGCGACTTTTTAGATATTCGAAGGTCGTCTCGTCGGGAGCGATCATGCCGGCGCGCGCACCTGCCTCGATGCTCATATTACAGATGGTCATGCGACCTTCCATGCTGAGCGCGCGGATGGAGCAGCCCGCGTACTCGATCACGTGGCCCGTAGCGCCGTCGGTGCCGATCTTGCCGATGATATCGAGGATAATGTCCTTGGCTGTGACGCCGAAGGGCAGGTCCCCCTCGACGTTGATACGGAAGGTCTTGGGTTTGGTCAGCGGCAGCGTCTGCGTTGCCATTACATGCTCGACCTCAGACGTGCCAATGCCGAAGGCCAGTGCGCCAAAAGCGCCGTGTGTTGAGGTGTGCGAGTCGCCGCAGACGATTGTTATGCCGGGCTTGGTGGCACCGAGCTCGGGTCCTATCATGTGGACGATCCCCTGCGACGCATCCTGCACGTCAAAGAATTCAATGCCGAAGTCAGTGCAGTTCTTACGGAGCGTCTGCACCTGCTTCGACGCGATCTGGTCGATGATGTGGAGCCGGTCCTCGACACTGGTGGTGGGTACATTGTGATCCACCGTGGCGATGTGCCGCTCTGGGTGACGCAACTTACGGCCAGCCAGGCGTAGTCCTTCAAATGCCTGTGGCGACGTCACTTCATGCACTAGTTGCAGGTCGATATAGAGGAGTGGCGGCTCGCCTACCGGTTCGACGACTAGGTGTTGTTGCCAGATTTTTTCAAACAGTGTTCTTGGTTCGCTCATCTTCCCTCATTGTGAGTAGTGCAGTGGTAGCGCGGAGGCCGCCGAATTCAGATTTGACCGGACTTATCTTCGCTGAAGCAAGTACTACGTCGCGCTTCACGCTCCGACAGCAGTCGGAATAATATGGTCGGGGCTGTTGGCTGAAGCGCAAAAGGGTACGCTACAAGGCCGACAAGCTCGCTGCCAAGTTTGCCTTGACGAGGTCGACGAGGAGTCTTCCCATCAACTGCGTGTCGACGGCATGTTGACCGTCCACGTTGCGGCTTAAAATGTCAGGGGTGCGGTACCCAGCTTCGAGCACCTGAACGACAGCGTCTTCGATGCCCTTTGCTTCGGTCTCCAGACCGCCAGAAATGCGCAGCATCATCGCTGCGGTAAGGATGGTGCCGATGGGATTGGCCTTGCCCTGGCCGGCGATATCCGGCGCGGAGCCGTGTATGGGCTCATAAAGGTTGACCTTGCCCCCGACCGTGGCTGAGGGCAGCATGCCGAGTGAGCCGGTGATGACCCCGCTCTCGTCGGAAAGGATGTCACCGAAGAGGTTTTCGGTAAGGATCACATCGAAATCGCGTGGACGCGTCATGAGGTGGATGGCCATCGAGTCGACAAGCTGATGCTCGACCGTGACGTTCGGATACTCGTTCGCGACCTGATCGACGACGAAACGCCACATCTGCGAGCACTCGAGTACGTTGGCCTTATCTACGCTGGTGAGCTTTTTCTTCGGGCGCTTGGCTGCAATATCGAAGGCAATCCTTGCAACTCGCTCGACCTCATCCTGCGTGTAGACCATGGTGTTGTGAGCGCGGCGGAGTTGCTTGTCCCACAAGCGTGGTTCGCCGAAGTAGAGGCCACCGAGAAGTTCACGCACAAACATTATGTCGGCGCCTTCGGTTATCTCGTGGCGTAACGGGCTGTTGTTGGCGAGTGCCTTGTAGGCGATCGCAGGACGCAGATTGGCGAATCCGCCGAGTTCAGCGCGAATCTTGAGCAGGCCGGCTTCGGGGCGCTCGCTGGGGGCTAGCTTGTTGAACTTGTTATCACCTACCGCGCCAAGCAGTGCGGCATCGCAGGTGAGTGTTTTCTGCAGGGTCTCGTTGGGTAGGGGCGTGCCGTGCGCGTCGATGCCCGCGCCGCCGATGAGCAATGGCATGTACTCGAAGGTGTGTCCGCCGACCTCCCCAACGGCATCAAGGACGTTGACCGCCTCTTGGATGACCTCCGGGCCAATGCCGTCACCTGCTAGTAGTGCAATTCTAAGGTGCATTGATTATCCTTCAGGCGCTTAGGTGCGTGAGATTCCCTGGGTTTTTTGCGTTGCAAAATGGACGCGTCTGAAGCTTCATTGCATCTACTTCATACCTTGGTCATCCCAAACGATTCTCAAAGTTAGATGCGCGTAAAGAGTAGTGTCACCGCTCGATTCTGCCAAAATGCATGCTGCATCGGTCACAAGTGAATACATGGGTCAGTCCCACTCAGAACAAAACAAAATGCGCTCACTACTCGGCGAGTAGTCAACTTGAATGACTCGCGTCAGGAAAGAGCCGGCCGCTTTGAGCCGACACCGCGCGTGTCTACTACCACCCGGAGTGCCGATTGGGACAACATCAGCGCAATAAGTGACAAGTGCTTGCGATGAAGCCATCGATAGCTTTTCTCTCGTCGTCAAACAATTTCGTAGTCCAGAAGTATTTTGATATTTGCTTTTCCCGATTCATGCACCGGTGGCACTAAATACTCTAGCCATACCTAAACCGGAACCTGAGCGGGCCACTTCGATTCAAAGAAGTTCATCGCCTCATCCTAGGGAGAGAATCGCCGCAATGGTAATTGGAAGTAGTTGTAAGTTTTTTTCCTGTCCATTCTTGATCACGGGTTTTTTCTTATCGATCTCGATCCCGGCTACGAGATTTGTTGAAGCACAGCGCGTGGCTGATCCGGTCCGCGCCGGCGAGCCTACAGCGACCACACCGGAAAAGCTCGATCTCGGTATGTACTCGCGCATTCGCGACGAGGAGTTCAATCACTCGCATGTCATGGAGTATGCAGGCGGCCTCTCGGATGACATCGGCCCGCGTCTTTCAGGCTCGCCTGCGATGATGCGTGCGGATGATTGGGCACGCAGTCAGCTCACGACTATGGGCTGCAAGAATGTACGGCATGAAAGCTGGGGCGAGTTCGGCATGGCATGGACACAGATAAACACGTCCCTGGCGCTGGTCAAGCCCGCGAACAGCGTTTTCGTAGCGCAAGCGACTCCGTGGTCGCCCTCGACAAACGGCACGGTAAACGCGGAGGTGGTCCATCTGACCGAGCTGACGTCGGAAAATGACCTGGCACGTTGGAAGGGCATGCTCAAAGGCAGAATCGTGCTCTATGAACAAGCACCCTTCGATGCCAATCAGGGTCCGGAGATGGTGCACGATACAGCCGAAAAACTTGCGGAGATCGCTCAGTATCCGCTGAACGGCGACATGAACGATCAGTATGCAACCACACCGGCCATGCTGGCTCTTTACCGGAAGTTTTTCCAGAGCATTGCCTTCCGCGAACACGTTGGAAAGTTTTTTGCGGACGAAGGTGTTGTCGCGGTCTTGATTCCCGGTGGTTCCGACGGCGCTCTCCATGTCGATATCTTCGATAGCCTTGGAATGTCGGTATATCGCGCCGATCATAAGCAACCGATCCCGGAGGCCGTCGTCACGACGCAAGCTTGGGGGCGGATGCAGAGGCTTCTGGATAACAAAGTTCCTGTAACGGTCAGCCTCAACATTGCCACGCACTTTGGTGATGAGCACGTACCGGGCTACAACGTCCTTGCAGAAATCCCAGGCACCGATCCCAAACTCAAAGATGAGGTTGTGATGGTCGGCGGTCATTTGGATAGTTGGTATGCCGGCACAGGCGCGACGGACAATGGTGCGGGAGTAGCTGTGGCCATCGAGGCAATGCGTGTCCTCAACGCTCTGCACGTGCAGCCACGCCGAACCATTCGAATCGCACTTTGGAGTGGTGAGGAGCAAGGTGTCCTTGGATCTCAGGCCTATGTTGCCAAGCATTTTGCGGACATACATTTTTCGTCCAGCCCTGATGATGCGGCTACCGTGAACATCGTGAAGCCGATCGTCGCTCCTCCTACCGCAAAATCCGAAGGAGCTTTGCTCGATGCGTACTACAACATGGATGACGGTACCGGGAAGCTACTGGGCATCTATACCGAAGGAAACCAAGGTGTGAGCGATATCTTTTCCCAGTGGATGAAGCCCTTGGGCGATCTGGGCCTAACCACGATCAGCACGCGCAACTTTGGAGCCACCGATCATGCCGCCTTTCAACTGGCTGGCCTGCCGGGTTTTCAGTTCATTCAGGATCCACGGGACTACGTCAGCCGCACACACCATACGTCACTGGATACCTATGAGCACCTCAGTGAGCCGGATCTTAAGCAGGCAGCCGTGATCGAGGCTATTTTCTTGTACAACACCGCGATGCGAGACACCATGCTGCCCCGACCGGCGCATTCAGAGCCTCCCTCCCGATTGTTTAAGACACACGCAAGTAAAGATTTGCATGAGTCAAGACCTGATCGGCCTCGCTATTTCTGTACCAGGTGAAATGTTGGTCTTCGACCAAAACTGATCTGAATAAGGGGAGGCTTTGGATGAGGAAGATGCGTTTTTCTGTGGAACAGATCACAGAATGAGAGGTGGCCACGGCCACGTGGACCAGAACATAAGCTCAGTGGGAAATGATCTAGTCAATGCAGATATCAGAAACAGACACCGTTGCGACGTGCAAGAAGACTCGGGCCATCCGCGAGTTTATGCGCGGCAAGTCCCGGCTTATGTTTTCAAGCCGTGGCCTAGGCTGGGCCGGCCTTCTCTTGGAGCAGCATCAGTTTCCTGCCGGCGAGTGGCCAGCGTCGGAGTTGAGTGGCTTAGTTCTTTGTCTGTGGAACAATGCGGAGACGCTCCGCTGCGATCACCCAGATGTCAATGGAAACTTTGTACCTAAGCTTGTTCACCCCGGCACCCTGTCCCTTTACACAGCTGGTGCTCTCCCAGCAGTGCGTCCGAGCTGTCCTACCTACGGTCTTATTTGTGCCTTAGACCCGGACTTCAAGCATGAGATCTCGCAAGAGATCCTAAATGAGAGCAACACGCGTAGCGTGGCAGATGGCGTCATCTCTCAGGACAAGCGTTGTTTTATGGATAAGCCTTTACAGCACACTCTCGAAAAGTTGGGCGACGAAGCGAGGCGTGGCGGACACTCTGGTCGCCTTTATGCAAATCGTTTGATTCGTTCCCTCCGAACACGGCTGTTTGATATAACCCGCGGGGCGAGCGGAGGAGTATGGTTGAAAAACAAAATAGATGCCGACACGTTGCGTCGTCTAAGTAATCGCTTGGAGACAACACCGGAGACCAATCTGGATTTGCACACACTGGCAACTGAGATCGGCTACAGCAAACGGCATCTGCTACGCTCTTTCCGTTCAAATACAGGTCGTTCTCCACATCAATACGTACTGGATCTGCGGATGGAAAAAGCTCGCCGACTGATGGTGAAGCCCGCTCTGAACCTAATTGACATTGCCCTGGACTGTGGGTTTGCCAGCCAGGCTCACTTCACCTACGCATTTCGTCAAAAGTTGGGCCTAACGCCAAGCGAGTATCGCCGTAGGCTTTGATGGCGTTTTTACGAAAGTGATGGCTCCGCCGAACGGATAGTCTCACGGCAGATGCCCGATAAGAACTTTACTTCCATTTCAATCGAACCGCTGCCACCTGGGACGCCCGAAGTAGAGGCTGGACCGACTGAGGCTCCCGTACATCAGACCCAACGCCTACCAACACTAGACGTCCTTCGGGGCGTAGCTTTACTGGGCATCCTCATGCTTAATATAGAGGACTTTGCGGGACCTGAGTCTCTTTGGGACATTCCCACAGGCCTACTCCGTCCCGCTTTCAGCGGCTGGCATGCCCGGATCGACTACACCATTGTCGTGCTCAAGTGGATGTTTGCTGAAGGCAAGATGCGAAGCATGTTCTCCATCCTCTTCGGCGCGGGCGTGGTGCTACTGACAGAGCGACTTGAAAAGCGCTCCGCTCTAAGGCGCGCGAGGAGCATTTACTACCGCCGTAATCTATGGCTTCTCGTCTTTGGTGTTTGCCACGGCTTTATCCTGTGGTTCGGGGATATCCTGATCGACTATTCAGCGATGGCACTAATCTTCCTTTACCCGCTGCGCCGCCTCGGCGCCCGTATGCTGCTTATGTTGGGTCTCATCCTCTGGCTGGTAGGTGGAACGTTCGGCAGTACACGGGCATTTGACGTAACCGCGACGTTGCGCACAGAGAGTCAGCTTAACGCTGCCAAAGCCGCTGGCACCTCCGCGACGCTTGCACAGCGAGCGCTCTTAGAGGACGCTTCAAAACGTCAACAAGCGGGTGCAGTAGCCATTCAAGAGACTCTACGGACCCGCCGATTGGGTTTTCTGGCTGGATGGCCGACCAGAGTCACCACGGAAGTGGCGATACTCAAACTGAAGTTTCCAACCTTCTGGTTTCTTGAGTGGCTCGGTGCCATGGTCACTGGAATGGGTCTCTACAAATCTGGATACTTGACCAACAAGCTTCCGGTCCAGGCATATCTTTCATTAGTGATTGCCGGCTATGCTCTCGCTCTTCCGCTCGTTCTCTTCGGGATTTGGCAAGTCTTTAAGTCAGGCTTCGCGGTCGCTGCCTTTGACCGATGGCTGGCCATTCCTTACACCGCAGAGGTGGTAGCGGGAACGCTCGCCAACACTTCGATTCTGCTGCTTCTGGTCAGAAGCGGGCATTTGCGGAGCACTCTTGGGCGAGTCGCCTTTGTTGGTCGTACTGCCTTCAGCAACTACATCCTCACCACCATTCTCTGCCAATTCCTTTTTGCCTGGGGTCCATGGAAACTATACGGCAAACTTGAATACTACCAGTGGTACGTCGTAGTGGCGGCTATCTGGGCATTGAACCTGATCGCTAGTTCTCTGTGGCTGCGTGTCTTCGCGTTCGGCCCGCTGGAATGGCTATGGCGCTCCCTGACTTACTCGAAACGTCAGCCGATGCTACTCACTACGAGTAGACAAAGATAAGCGCGGAAGGCTAACTGCAAAGACCAGGTTCACATTGACTCTGAACATTTTGGGCGGACGCGATCATAAACCACACACAATACCCAAGTGTGCCGCCGCGCTTGGTTTACGCGGTAACCGATGTTGGGATGACACTCCGGGGGGCGCTGATTCCCCCTTCATTGCTGGGCGGTGGTAATTAGGCAGGCCATCCTCGAGAACCTCCCTAAAGTCAGGCAAGCTGCAATTGCTGATTTGGAAGCTATCTTACGTTCTGCACTTCCGTGGTGGAACATGGAAAGAGGGTTCCCGACACCGAAACTTACCGTCACTTTCTGACAACTACGCCGCTGCGAGCGACAAAGGCCGGTAGATGGGGAGCAGTTCTGAAGCTGTTAGCAGTCTGACGAAGCAGTCACACTCATTGCAGTTCTGACACTAAGGAGATTGGATGAAGCCTCAAGACGTCGTCGTGGACACGAATGCAGTAACAATGCAGGAAACCGGGCATTCCGGGATTCAGTTTCTTGCATCACCAGAACTCACGGGTTCGCGCTCCCTTGCGTTCTTGCGGGGTACTGTCGAAGGGGGCGGGAATATTCATCTCCATGCACATGCTGATACGGAATGCTTTTACATTCTTGAAGGTGAGATGGAGATGTATCAGGATCTTGGGGGAAAGGGGGCCTGGCAAAAAGTACGCCAAGGTGAGCTTGCCTTGATCGGCAGCAATGTGAAGCACGCCTGGCGAAATAGCTCTTCTCTTCCCTGCGTCTGTCTCATCATTACGGGAGGCGATGTGTTTCGATATCTCTTGGAGGTCATTGAGTACCGCAAAAATGCTCTGCAACAAGGAACACCGCGACAGGCCATGCTAAAAAAGATAAAAGATCTCGCCACGGAAACTCATGGTTGGTTCGCCACGCCTGAAGAGAATGCAGCGATTGGGCTCAAGTTCGGTTAAGGATGGCTGTCGGCTGGTCTCGCCACGCCGAACCGACATGCGGGTGATTTTGAAATCGTGTCAGTGACTTTGGGGCACATCACCCGCGCGCGGAAAAGTCGCTCTGACCGAATCTCGTAGGATCCAAGAGCGTGGGCAGGAAGAATCCAGCATCGACCGCGTTTCATGCGCAGCAAAGGTCTACGCAGATTAGTCTAACGACGATGGAGCGACTGCCGAAACGTGTGTCCGCGATCAGTCTGGCGGGCCCGCTCGGTCTCGCCGAACTCGCCGGCGTCCGCGCCATCTAGGAATCAATCACTGAGTTTTGTGGAGGCATTCGTATTTATAGTATGACGCTTAGGAATCGAGATTTGTTGGGAACGAACGCCCTGTGGCATCCGTCGCAATAGGCCAAATGAATTTGCAGCACAGCCCAATCTTCTTCGCAGATTGCTCCTGAATGGAAGATTCGGCCCAGTGCCGCCAATTCAGCGTGCATCTTGGATGTCATAGTCATACCTCCGTTCAGAACCGTAGGTCACCGGGACCACGCGTTTGTTCCGATCGCCGAGGCCATCGGCGCTAAATGCAACGAATTCTTCCCGGTGTGACCACACTTACTTCGAGAGCAGCCCTGAATACGGTCTCCTGTATCCACGGCCGTTCCGAAGCATAGTCATTTTGTGGGCCGCTTTTCTCTGTGTCATACGTCTGCCGAGGATAGGTGTCTCCGTCACTGTGGCAGAATCCAATTCGCGAGTTCGCTGTCGCTTACTTCACCTACGCGACGGTCAGATGGCACGTTCATTCGTAGCCGCAGTCCGAAGGGCCGTCGATGCGAACCTTGTACCTTGCCGTCAGCGCCTTCAGGCATATCGCCAGGGGCGAATCCATTGAGGTAGAGCCACCACTGTCCGTCGGGCGCCGCAAGCGCGGCAGCAACACCGGGACCCACCACCTGTTTGCCGACAAAGTTGGGCCATTGTGGCTTTTGCGATTGCAGCAGATAGCGGACTTCGAGTCTCCCACGCTGGCCCCATACGTTTCCGGCATCACGCAGCAATACTTTTCGGTATCTGCCATTCCCCACCGGCATGAGCGAGTCAGACCACGCCACGCCTGTTTTGTAACCTTCGGTGAGATAGGCACCGGTCGAGTATACGAGCAAGTGCTTACCGGCGACTCGGCTGAGATAAGGGGCTTCCACTAGCTTGGCCTGTGTATTCGCGTACCATTCGGAATTCAACTCGCCGTCGCGGTCGCCGGGAGTTAATAGAACAGACGCAGGGACCGATGCGATCTCTGTCTCCGTCTGCATTGGTTGCAGGACAATCTCATTGCGCAACGCGGGAGGAGGCGCGATGCCGCGTACATAGAGTAGATACAGACGTCCGTCTTCTTCGTAATATTTGCCGTCATAGTTGCCATTGCTTGCTTCAGTCAGCGAACCGGCTAACAGCGAGTCAGCGGCCCAGTCAGTTGGAGGCGTATCTGGCGAGACTGGACCGACCGGGTGTGCATGCGCCACCACAGTCCAGTGTTTCGGATGGGCCATCGTGTGTATGCCAATGGTCACTGCAGCATGCCACTCTCCCCGGTCGTTCTGAAAAAGATCGATGTTTTGGATATTCGTGATCTGCCCTCCTGCCGCCGCAATCATTGACTGGAGTGAGCCTCCGGTCACGCGTAGTGACCTAGACGAAAAACATTCCGCAAGAACTGGAAAAGAACACTGTAGGACGGCGTGGGTCGTTCCGGAAATAATCACCTCGCGCAGCGCGTTTGCCCTGTCCAGTCGAACTGGCTGCGGGTCTGCCATATAGCCATCACCACTCGAATTGATGGTTGTTAGTGGGATCAATCGCAGTGAGTCTGCAGTCGAATCGAATGCCTGTGCGGCACAGGTCGTGCCAACGATGGAGGTGGCGATGACTGAGAGGTATGCAATTGTGCGCAAGCCGTGTAGGCAGAAAGACGGGTTCATTTATACCTCAAACTGTTTTGTCGATGAGTCTCAAAAGGACATAGCGCTGGTCCAGATCATCTGGCTATACTGGCTGGCGATTTGGCGCGACCCATTTGATCACACTCGCCGGCGGGATATTCATAGAGACGGAGTGGAACTACCGGTTTCGAAATCTCAAGCCCGAAGCCAGTGATCAATCAATCTTTAACGCGACCGAAAGGTTGTTTAGAGAAGCAACTCTGCATGTTTAGCCACATCTCGGCCAGCTTCCGGGACAGTGCCGTCACCTGCTTAAGATTAGATTCACGTAGCGAGCGGTGTCACAGTTCGATTCTGCCAAAATGCACACTCGTTCGGCCAAGATTGGAATTCGGGGGGTCAGTCTCACCTACAACACAACAAGAACTGTGACTGTACCAGCCGGATAGCTGACTTCAATAAGCAGATTCTACAAACCACGTTTCTGCTGACATTTTACTTTCCGTGCAGTATGGTGAAGTCTTGTGCGCAGATAGCACGACATAACGTCAAGTCTTTTGCTTTAAACTGAGGGTGTTTGGGACTGCCATGAAATCTATCCTGATCGGCGTTTGTGCTTTACTGACCTGCGCCGGCGCGCTGGCTCAAGGCCCATCGGATTTTTCCGAGACCGATGCCAAGCTCAAGGCTTGCGTGGCCAGAGACAGCAGCAACATGCACGTTATGGCCTGCAATTCCGTCGCCCAGATCTTCGCGGACGCCCGGCTGAACAGTGTCTATCAGGCCTGGGCCGAAGCGCTGAAACATCCCAAGCCAGATGAAGCCAGAGACGACGCCGAAATCCTAAAGCGCCTCGTCACGGCAGAGCGGGCCTGGATCGCATTCAGGGACACGGACTGTAGCTTGCAAAGCACATCAATGCTCGGCGGTACCGGCGAGCCCAACGCCTATGGCGACTGCGTGTACGCCATGACCAAGACGCGCGTGAAAGCGCTGGAAGCGGTTCGTAACGCCCGCTGAGTTGCCTGTTTTTGGCCCAGTGCCGCAGCCCGAGACGTCCCCGGGGCTTCAGCTCACGAAGAGGACCGACATTGCGGTGCAGTTCGGTCATCCTGTCCTGAAGTTGCCACCCTGTACTCAGTGGCCATGCACTTTCGAATGAAGCAGTGTCCCGACCACACACGAAGGCAGAAAACAACCTGACCATGGCAGATTCTGATTGGCCGCCTCTCTTCGCTGCATCATCCAACGCTTGGAGTGGAGGAGCAAGATGATGATCACCGACATTACGTCGGCAGAATGGCAGGCGCGCTAAAACCACGTTGGTTCCAAAATAGGAGATTTTGTGAACAAGAAAATTATTCTGTGTGCGGATGGCACATGGGATTCACCGCATGGTTCTACCGGAATGCAAACTGATACGAACGTCCGTAAACTCTATATGCTCTTGGGGGATAAACCTTCGCAGTTGAAGTACTACGACAGTGGCGTGGGAACAGACGGCACACCATTCGAACATTTTTTGGGTGGTGCGATGGGCGATGGTCTCTTCCAGAAGGTGCAAGACGGTTATAGCTTCCTCTCTTATGTTTGGGATCCGGGCGACGAAATCTTCGTCTTCGGGTTTAGTCGCGGAGCTTATACCGCTCGCAGTTTGGCCGGCATGATAGCTCTCTTTGGTGTTCCGACCAAGAATTTAGATAATCAGACAGTCAAGCGCATTTTTGATGTGTACAGGATCACTGACCATGACAAGCGAGAGGCTGCGAAAGTGCCCCTCGTCGATGAATACGGTCTAACGGAAGTTGACGTGCGTATGGTTGGTGTCTGGGACACTGTTGGCGCACTCGGCATTCCAGGCCATCTCTTCACCGAATTCGACCAACAGAAGTACGGTTTTCTAGATACGAGCTTGAGCCATTGCATAAAGAATGCGTTTCAAGCGGTGTCAATCGACGAACGTCGTTCGCAATTCAAACCAACACTTTGGACCAATGCTGACGGGAGCCAAAGGGATAACGATTCACAGTTGGAACAGGTGTGGTTTCCGGGAGCTCATTGCGACGTAGGAGGAAGCTATTCAGAATGTCAGCTTTCCAACATCACCCTGCGCTGGATGGTAGACAACGCGAAGTCTTGTGGGCTGCAGTTTGATGAGGAAGGCCTTCAACAGTGTTTTTCGCCGATGCCCTTCAATCCCCTAGGACCGAGTCACGATGAGTGGAAGTTCATACCGTGGGGACCTTGGAAACATCGCACAGTGCCGGCGAACGCAGTGCTGGCAAATACAGTGAAAATTCGGTTTGCCAGCATGCAGCCAGAATATAAACCCGAAAACCTAAATACTCCGCCTGAAGCCTACAAGGAGACGGAGATCATTCCTGCCGGAGAGCTATAATCTTGGCCTTGCAATTCCTTAAGGGTGGCTACTTTTCGGAATGTGCTCAAAGCACCGCGGGCTTCAGCCCCAGGCCCACGGCCTTGCCGACGACACAAGCCAGAATCGATCCTGAGTATTCTTGAAAGTAAGCATCCTTCATCATCACAACTGAGCTGACGAGCCGTTCCAAGAAAAGATGGAGGCACGCACGTGCAGCAATATTCGATCTATCAGGTGGATGCGTTCACCAGGCAGGCATTCAGAGGTAATCCCGCTGGCGTTGTCCCCGACGCGCGGGGTCTCTCGGCTACCGCCATGCAGTTCATGGCGCGCGAGATGAACAAATCGGAGACTGCCTTCATCTTCCCAAGCAGCGATCCGAGCGGAGACGTTGAAGTGCGCTTTTTCACGCCCACTGCCGAAGTTCCTATATGCGGCCACGCGACGATCGCTGCTCATTACGTCCTGGCAGTAGAAGGAGCGCCACTTGGAACGCGTCGGCAGCAGACTGCAGCCGGAATGCTGGCTGTTGAATCTGAGAAGTTCGATGGAGTGATCAGGATCTGGATGCACCAGCAGCTTGCCAACTTCTCCCCTCCGCTGGAAGGCCAGCAGGTGGACGCTTTGCTGAAGGCCCTTGGTCTGGCAGCAAGCGATGTAGAGAGCAATAGCCCAGTCCAAATCGTTTCAACAGGCCATTCAAAGGTCGTCATTCCTGTTCGTCGCCGAAAGAAAATTGCGGGTCTGTCCCCAGACATGAATGCTTTATGTAGCCTTAGCACTCGAATTGGTTGCAACGGCTACTACACCTGGACGATGGAAGATCCCGATCCAGGCAATCTCTCCCACGGTCGCATGTTTGCGCCCATCATTGGGATTCCGGAAGATCCCGTCACTGGGAATGCGAGCGGTTGCCTTGGGGCCTATCTCGTTCACCACGATCTTCTGTCGGGCGACGAAACCGGGGTGGCTTCATTCTACGCGGGTCAAGGCTTGGAAGTCGGCCGGCCTGGACGCGTACTAGTTGAGGCTACGCGTTCGTCTTCAGATGTGCCAATCGCTATCAGAATTGCTGGGGAGGCTGTCATTACACTTAAAGGAATCATGGTGGCTCCGTAATCCTTAGCGATTACCTTCATCGGAAAAAGCCAACGGCTTCGAACTAATAGAGACATTGTCCAGGCACTGTCTTAAGAATCTCAGAAGCAGCGAATACGACCATTGTCCGAGGCGTGGACGGCAGGGGGCGAGTCGCTCTTCGAGCGCCCCAGAGATTCTGTGATGCCACCGTCTTTGTGATGGGCAGGATACACGTCAACAAGTGACTAGGCTTGTTGTCAGCACTTAATGACATGCAGTAAACCATGGCTAGTTGCAGTCCGCCCCTAGCCGCAAAAATTGCATACCCTGGGCCGAGGAAAAGGCCAGGCGAGACCACCCCCGCCGGGACACACCTTTGGTTGATGCTGCAATTTTCCAAAGTTCCATCAGCTGGTCACGTCGCGAATGAGACTCCATAACTAATAGCCAGGCAGGTGTGGCCGGATCAAGAGGGTGTTTGGCCGAAACTGCCATCGCCATTTAGAACTTGGCGGTCATCTCAACAGATATCTCCGAGTCGCGAGATAACGTTAGTCGCGATCAGCAGCGTGCGCCGCCGAATGACGCGACGCCAAGAAGGCATAAACAAAACGCTGTAGCTTATTCAGGAGGAGATCAAACGGCCATGTCGACTGGATCAAAGTTGCAAATTGAGATAGACAAAGGCGCGCAGCTCGCAACAGATCTTCGCGCTCACCTCGAGGGAGCAGATGTGTTTGGCGGGAGCGACGACCCAGGCGTGGACTTTGGACCGTGGAACATCGCCGAGGCACAGCGCCCGCTTGCACGCATAGAGTGCCGCACTGCGGGGCAGGTCTCAACCGCATTGAAGATCGCTGCAGATCACGACGTTCCGGTCAGCGTCTGCGGCGGCCGCGAAGATGCGTTCGCGCGCAACAGTCGGGCAGGTTTCCTTGTCGTCGACCTGCGCCACATGGACAATGTTAACTATGACGCAGTAACGCGGGTCGCGCGCATCGGTGGTGGCGTGACCACCAGCCGTCTGCTCAGCCGGCTCTCGTCGGATATCGTGACACCTACCACGTGCAACGCAAACGTAGGTTTGATTGGCGCGGCGACGGGGGGGGGCTACGGTTTACTAGCCGGTAGCTATGGTCTCGTGTGCGATGCGCTGCTCGGAGTTGAGATGGTCTTAGCCAACGGTCAGCAGGTGAGCGTAGATGCGACGCACGAACCGGACCTTTTTTGGGCGCTTCGTGGCGGAGGCAACGGCTTTGGTGTCGTGACTTCCGCAAGGCTTGCGACCTACTCTTGTCCGCACGTACTAAGCACGCAAATCAACTTTCCGCTGTCGTCGGGAAGGCGTCCGCTGATGATCATTCAGGATTTGCTCGATGAAGAGCCGGATCGCTTGGGCCTTACACCGGTCTTTGCAAAAGTCGACGATGGACCGGCCATCCTGTCGCTCCAGTTCGCTTGGAACGGTCTAGAAGAAGAAGGACGGGCTGTTCTCAAGGTGTTGAGCGACCTACCAGGCGCCCAGGTGGCGAATGTGGGGCTCGTGCCGTTTCGCGAAACACTGGATAGGGGTGAACTTTGGCCTTGGGGAAAGGTTTGGGGCGCCCGCACCCGATCCCTCAGCCGCCTTGATGGTGCAGTGGTGGACACATGTCTTGAGGGAGCCGAAACCATGCCCTCCCTTGGGGCCCGGTTATTTCTCCACGACTTTCATGGCTACGCTTCCCGAGTTCCGCTATCGGAGACGGCCTTTGCGCTCCGTGAAGATCACTATGTCGCCGCCGCTTGTGGCATGTCAGAGCCTAGTGACAGGGATGGCGAGGAGATCATGCGCAAGTGGTTGGACAACGTGGCCGGCAGTCTCGAAAAATCGGCCATGCCGGGTGGGTACGTCAATTTCCTTGCTCCTTCAGACACGGAACGGGTCGAACGCTTCTACGGCCAAGCTGCGGAGAGACTTCGGGCGATCAAGCTGCAAGTTGATCCCCACGATCGGTTCCGCAGCGCTACGGCTCGACTGCGGCCGTGAGTCATTAGAGCGGGTATCAATTGCCTTGAGGGATGCGGGATAACCAACTGCGCTGCAGCGATCTGGATAGCTTGTAGTTGGGCTCGCGCGCGGAGAGCTAGTTCCAGCGGCAGATCTTCCGCTTGTTTTGTCACGTCGGAGGGTCCGGGCTTGCCCCAACCGGACGCTGCATAGGCTCAGTATTCTGTCAGGGAGAATCTCTGAGACTATCCCCGGTGCGACCGCTAATTCGGTTTATCGTTCCGGGGCGATCGTTGCACTTGGAGTGAGCTGGCGCTCCCAATCTACTTCACTGCTCTCATCTCGGTCGGCAAAACCAGTGACTCGTCCGTCTTGAGAACGCCAAAAGATCTTGCGTGATCGTGCGTCGCCGGGCGCAAAGAACAAATCGCGAGATTCAGCTTTCCATTCCTGCGTAGGCTGTCCGGTACGGTAAACAAGAATGCGATTATCTTCACGACGGATCGTGCAAGTCTCTCCGGATGCTCTATACGTCCCTGTTATGTCATCCAGTTGTTCGCGACTGAGTGTGATGGCCGGAGGATCTACTCGAAGGCGCGTGATATCCACTCGGCGCAGCTTCCAAACTCGCCCCGTCAGCTGCCATGTTTCCGAAAACAGCAGGTGACTATTGCGTCTATCACGAAGTGGACGTGTCGGCACGTCATCTAAGTGCAATACCATCGCGGTTGTGCCAATGCGCTGCACCTCAAATGTGCGGATGATCAGAGGAGTATAACCATCTTCCTTGAGTTGTTCTAGAAAGAGTTTTCGGGTTAGAACTTGACCATCCTCGATATAGAGGAAGTCCTCAGTGGTGACCGCCGCCCAGGTCATCTGATCTCCTCGATGTACCGCGTTCAGCAAAACCTCATCTTTCGCGCGAAGCTCTGCTCTCAGTTTAGCGTCATCCGGTTGCGAAAGCAGTACCGCAGCTGTCGCGAGCAACGGTGCAAGGCACCAAGAAATTGACATGACTCTTCCTTATTTTGCCGAAGGCGGAGGGCAAAGCTTTCGGCAAGTTTCCCAATGTTGACGGATCTCGTCTTGAACCGGAGCAACAACCCTAATGATATGCGCGGCGAATCTTCGAGTGTGAGCAGCATCCAAAGAATCTCAAACCCCTTCAAGCTCATCTGCCAAGAACGCTCAGATGGTCTCGCTGAACACTGGTCTCTCGGACCGACTTGCACGGGGCTTTTCCTCCAACATACCTAATTACCCCGCTATTCGGGCATCAGCCGGCTGTCGAAGGGCACCTTCCGGTCAGGTAGTCCCGATGCAGGCGGCCTGAGGGCATCGCCGCAACTGTTGCCTCGTTCGAGGCCACGTCTTTCAGATAGCTGCCAAGCAGGTTTTTATTCTATCTATTCAAACCGAACGGCTGAGGTCGCGGCGTACCACCACTCGGGCCTCAAGTAAACGCAAGTTGTCGGTCAGAGCCGTTTTGGATGCAGACGGTATCTTGCGCTTGAGTGCACTCAAACGCACGGGATGTAATCGTATGGCGCAGAGAATTGGTCGTCGCTATCGGGTCAGTCAGGCATTCAGGCTATTTCGCAGGGCGGGTACTGTTCGCACCGAATGAACTTGTAGTGAGCGGCGAAACTCTAGAGACCTCCCTGCCCGTACTCAGCGTTTATGTCCATCCTCTTAGTCGGCCTACCGGTATAACGTCACTACTTTTCAACGCCCAATTGCAGGCAGAAGATGTTTGCAGCCCTAAAAGGAGAGTTGCACAACATGTCCATGAATCCAACTATGAAGGCGGTAGTCATCTACGAGTATGGCAGCAACGATGTCGTCCAGTACCTCGATGTTGAGCGTCCTGAGCCGGGCTCTGGAGAAGTGTTGGTCAAAATCCACGCGGCGGGTGTGAATCCTGTGGACTGGAAGATCCGCGATGGAGCAGGCGAGCGAATGGGCATGGCTCTGCCCATCTACCTCGGCGGTGAGATCGCCGGGACCGTGGAAAAGGTCGGTGAGGGCGTTAAGAATTTTCGGGCAGGCGATGCAGTCTTCGGCACGATCAAGTGCGGTGGCTTTGCCGAGTACGCGGTCACCAACTCAGCAAACCTTGCGCTCAAGCCTGTCAGCCTGGACTTCGTGAACGCGGCGGCCGTGCCGCTGGGCGCGCTAACGGCATGGCAGGCTATGTTCGAAGTAGCCCAACTCTGCAGCGGACAGAAGATTCTGATCACCAACGCTTCGGGGGGTGTCGGCTCGCTTGCTGTTCAACTCGCCAAGGACCGAGGTGCGCAGGTTACTGGCATGGCATCCGGGCGAAATGAGGAGTTCGTGCCGAGCTTGGGCGTGGACGAGTTCATCGACTACGAAAAGCAAGCCTTTGAAGAGGTTGTTAACAACATGGACGTGGTGTTCGACACCGTAGGTGGCGACACCTTCCAGAAGGCATTCCGCACGTTGAGGAAGGGGGGCTTCCTAGCGACGGTGGTTGCGTTTCCCAAGGACGAGGCGCAGAAGTACGGTGTGAGCGTCGCGCGGGTCCAATGCAAGCCCAACGCTGAACAACTGGGCCTCATCCGTGAACTGGTAGACACGGGCAAGCTCAAGGCGCATATTGCCACCGTGCTACCGCTCCGGGAAGTCAAGCAAGCCCTTGAGCTTTCTGCTGCTGGACGCACGCGCGGAAAAATCGTCCTGGAGATCGTAGCCGGCTCACTATAAAGGCATACCCTGAAGTGATGAACGCAGGCATGGAGACGGTGAGATTTCTCAAGAGTAATGGTGGCACTTAGTTATTTCTTAGGACGGCTCTGACTAAGTGCTTTTTGCTACAGCGCATTCCGCAAACAAATATCCGACCGCCTATTGGGCTGCCAGTTTGGGGGCAATTTAGACTACGCACTCATCAAGGGCAAGGCGCTGCGCACGCGAATGGTTGCTGGGAAGATG
This sequence comes from Acidisarcina polymorpha, assembly GCF_003330725.1. Classification (NCBI taxonomy): domain Bacteria; kingdom Pseudomonadati; phylum Acidobacteriota; class Terriglobia; order Terriglobales; family Acidobacteriaceae; genus Acidisarcina; species Acidisarcina polymorpha. Next base: position 6,696,678 of record NZ_CP030840.1, read on the forward strand.
CCTCCAAGTTTCTGGGTCATGCTGGACGAATCTCTGGCCGAAGGCACGCATGAGTTTGCGGAATCAGTCAATGATGGGCCTTGGGGCGCGGCGTGGTCAGCGAATGCATTCCTGAGATGGAGCGAAAGTACAGGATGGACGCGAAGCCGAGCGGACGCCTTCTAACAGGACACTCCTCGGGGGGATGGCCGACCTTGCAGCTGGAAATCAATCACCTGACATCTTTGGAGGAACTTGGTCTACAGCGCCGGACCCAGTCGACCTCCACGATTCTGTCGGTGTAGATCTTTACTTGCCCGGCGCGAATCTGTACCGCCGTCCGGATCAAACAGCATATCCATGGATGAGGGAAAATGGCAAAGTAGTCGCGACCTCCTAAGCCGTGATCTGAAGAAGGTCGAGGGCCAAGAGTTCACGCTTCGCATCCAGAAGAACAGCCAGGACTCCGTGAAGGTCACCGACGAGGAGGCCATCCCGACAGCGTATCGAAGGATCGAGGCGAGGATCGACGGCGTCCTTGGGGAAACCGTCCTTTCGCTGCTGCCGGAAGACCTGAGGCAAAACCCTTGAGAGGTGTGTTCACGAAGCCAAACCTGACTCGGATGCAATCAAGGCTGCTGCTTCAAGACAGGAAGAAGTGCCGGGAGCCCACGTCCAACGCGGGTCCCATCTCAGGGCCGCCTAATAAATCCCCTGATTGCTACAAGCTAGGCGCTATACCTTCGTTGGAAGTTTCCGCTGCTCTCTTGCTTCTCTTGACAGGCTGAGCTCCATTAGCAATGGCAGACTTTTTTGCTACTGCCCAGCGCTTCACCTGTGCGTGCCTGACTCGTTCTCGCGCTTCGGCACTCATCCTTTCTTCGGTTTCGCGGGTGTCGGCGCCGCGACGGACACCGTCTTCGCCGGCCTGCCTGGCTTGCGGCGAACGGGTACGTCGAGCGTCAATAGTACAGTTCTTGCTTGCTGCAGACGTGCGATCTCAGCATCAATCTGAGTAAGAATCGATTCGAGCACGATTACTCCTTCGTATTTTGACAATCAAAGATCAGCGGACTTCTGCGCTGGCGTCGGCTACCGATGGATGGAGCCTTGGTGAAGGTCTATTGAAATGATCTCAATCAGACCCTTAACCAGCAGTGATGACTGGACCTCTTCCAAGAGTACCCGAGGTATAGGCTCCGCTCATAATGTCGGACTGAAGCTTTCACAGGCCGTCTGGGTCTGACAAGCTCAAACCAGCGCTACTACCCCAACATAAAGGGTGAGAGCCCAGAACAACACAATTCGCTCTTTTGTTCGATGCGGTTCGTTATGCGCACAATTTGCATCTTCGCTATTTTGCACCGTCGGGCTTCCGCCTATAATGGCGCTCATAGAGTCGCAACAGCGAGCAGAGTAGCTCATCCGCCTTGGATGCCTCCATCTTCATGCAGGTGCTATGAAAACGATACTTCTAGTGGATGCTGATCTTGTCTCTTCGACGGGATTGCAGCGCACTCTTCGTGGCTTCGGCTTCTCGGTTCAAATCGCTGAGAACGCGGAAGCTGCCCATACCGCCGTGAGCACGACAAGATTCGATCTGATCTTGGTCGACTTTGACCTAAGCATACCGAAACAGCCCCGGGCGCAAGTAACCTCCGGCACAGGATTGGTTCGCGAATTGCGAGCGGCGAAGGTGAACACTCCGATCTTGATGTATACGGCGCTTGAGGCCGAGTGGTACGAAACGGCGTCTCTCGATGCCGGTGCAGATGACTTCATCCTGAAGCGCGCCCCGAAATCGACGCTTCTCTCCCGCATTCATGCGCACCTTCGACGTTATGACCGTGACGTGAGAAAGGCCCCAAGCAGCACGCGCCGGCTTGGCATAGGCCGGTTTGTACTCGATCGGACCGCCCGGGTTCTGGCTGTTGATGAAAAGCCGATCCCATTGACGGCGAGAGAAACCGAGCTACTGGAGTTATTGGCGGCGAACCCGGAACGGGTGGTTCCTACCCAGGAGATACTGGATAAGCTGTGGCAGGAAGGGGACAAGAAGTCATCGGCTGCGCTGAACAGCGCACTGAAGCGTTTTCGCCAGAAACTTGATGAAAACCAGATACAGGATCTGGTTGAGAACGTGAAAGGTCGCGGCTTCAAATTGGCTCCCTCAAGCCTAAGTCAGAGCTCCTGATCAATGCACCGTCAAATGGCTATCGTTTTGGACGTTGAGTGCGCTTCCTTGTTTTCGTGTCGCTCTCCCATAAGCGCTCAGCTTCGACAACCAACACGCTGAGCCTCACATTCAACAGTGTGGCCAAATCGTGCATGGTTCGCATTGTCGCGCTCTTTGTCCCTCGCTCGATATCGCCGATATAGCGCAAGCTGTAGCCAGTTGCGACAGCCAAATCCATCTGCGACAAACGTTGCTTCTTCCTCAACACCTGCAGAATCTGGCCAAATGCCTGCTCTAATGACGCACTAGGACGTTCTTCTCTTTTGGCCACATAGCAATGCTTTCTAAGTGGCGCCGCCAGCGAAGGCACTATAGTGCCTTTTGTTTGTGGCACTATAGTGCTTATGGCCTGACTCCAGCGAGCACCTAACCAGTCTCGCGCGCCAGGCTCAGGGGCGCGAAGAGATCAATAAACCTCGTAACCAAAATATATTTGCTGGGCCGTTCGACGAAAAGGGCGCGAATGACAGAGCTGAGGATCTCTCGGGTGAGTACCGAAAGCAGATCGCCCCTCATGGGCTCATATCAATCGTTGCATTCAGGGAAGCCGGGCTGGTCAAATCTCGGCGAACTATCGTTTCTTTTGTGGTCGAGTCGGGAGCCCCTCGGCGTACGACCAGAATTGCCCAATCGACAACTTGAAGTAGCTGCTGACCGCTGCCATTACATCGACGGTCACATTCGCAGCACCGCGCTCAATTTGTCCGAGGTAATTGGTGCTATAGCCAAGGGCCGAAGCCAAGGAGACCTGCGACAGTTCTCTCGACACACGCAGCTCTGTGACGGCACGCCCAAACACCTGACGTGGAGTCTTCGATTTGCGGTTCTCGTCAGCTCCGACCGGTTTGCCCACCCTGTCATGGTTGCGCGGGACGGAGACTTCATAATAACCACTATAGTTGTGTATATCCCTTTGAGGCAACTATAGTTGCTGATTTGCCACGAGCTTTCACTTGCAAAACTTCACATAGAAACGAGGGCCCATGAAGTCGATGCTGCTGGTAGACAACGATGAGATTGTGGCGCCCGCTCTTCAACGAAGCCTCGGAAAGTTCGGCTTCCATGTGACGATCGCAGAATCTGCATGCGCTCTTCACGACCTTATCGAGCGCGAACAATTCGATGTAATTCTGGTGGAGTTCGACCTCATGCCCAAGGGGAACATGTCTCGGCCGAGCGTTTCATCATCCGAGCCAACGACCTGCAGCGGAACCGGTCTGGTTCGGGAACTGAGGGCAGCTGGTGTCATGACCCCAATCATCATTTACTCGTTCCTTGAAGGTGAACCGTACGAGACGGCCTCTCTCGACGCGGGAGCAGATGACTTCATTCTTAAGTCAAATCCCCTCTCGGTGGTCTTATCACGGCTACATGCTCATATCCGACGCCAAGAAAGGAATCTCGGACTCTCCTCTGGATCAGACCGTAGAGTGGCTATTGGCCGGTACACCTTGGATCGTGAGACGGCGATCTTATTAGCCGAAGAGAGGCCGATCGCTCTATCGCTTCGCGAGTGCAGGCTCCTGGAGAAACTTGCGACGAACCCCCTCCGGGTGTTCCCCCAGAAGGAACTTCTCGATGACGTATGGGGAAATGAGCTTCGACGCTCTCCAGACGCGCTTAACGCGTGTATTAAACGTCTCCGTATAAAAATGGAGAAGAATGGCCTTGCCGATCCCATCGAAAGCGTTAGGGGGAGAGGCTGCAAGCTCTCGGCTTCCGTAGTCCGCAGAATCACCAAGCCTGATGCATGATTCTGTGTTTCCAAGCAACGGTTTCGCCTGCCATGATCCGTTCCTCCGCACCGGGCATTCTCAAGCAACCGGAATGACGTGTGGTCAACGACGCAGTTCCTGGGTTCGTCGCAATCCCTACGCCGACTGAGGGAAGACCATTGGTCGAGACTGCCACTGCGCTCGGTGGTGACAAGGCTTGGTCATTCACCGCGATGCTCAAACGCGTCACGGGAAAGATATCAAGCCAATAACCGGCGAAAGATCAGGCCTGAGCCCCCCAAAACACGCTAATTTCGGACTTTCTTGGTTTGTGTGGCTTGATCATGTAATTCCAACAGCATGCGCTTCAGCCCTTTAGATCATGGGCTGAAGCGCATGCTGTTTGGTGGCGCAGTTACCGACTAACCCACGCTGCGACCAACCCCGCTTCGGATCTTTCCGGCTGCTCTAATACATATCCGGAGCCCTGAGGTCTAGGTGCCTTCCATATCTGCCCTCCGCTATCCCCCACCTCTCCACACTTTCCCTTCCCGCTCCGAGAACACGCCTTGATAGTGGCGTGATTCCGACGACCTGCCCTAAAACTCCCCAAATCTGAAAATGCCGCTTCTACCCGATGAAGCGCGCACATCCAGGAGCGCGTCTGTGAATTCCCCAAGACTCTTGTCATCGCAAAGCCCTCGGGATCTCGAGGCTATTGTCCTCGAGCACTACACGTGGCTGCTTGACTGGGCGCATCAGCTAACCCGCGGGACCTCAGAAGAAGCCGAAGATCTGGTGCAGGACCTGTTTGTCCGCTTTATGCGGATGAAGAATAAGCCGGATCTTCCGGATGATGACCAGGCCCGCGCGTATCTCTATAAAGCACTTAGAAACCTCTTCCTCTCAAAACGGTTACGGCATGGCCACGACGCCGTAGCTGGCCTCCTGGTGGTCGATTTCGATTCCGTAGCGTGGGCCATGTCCGCAGTTGATCGCAGCAAACTACTGTACGTACGCAGCGATCTAGCCCGCATCTGTGAATACGCCTGCATCCGGCGCAAGTCGAGTCGTGTAGCCGCGGCCTTAATCCTTCGGTTCTTTATTGGCTATCTGCCTACGGAGACGATGGCCATTCTCAAGTCGAAGCGCGCCGGAATTGACACTCTGACGCAGACGGCGAGGCTTGAGGCAAAAGCCTATCTGGAACGGCCGAGTGTGCTTCGGTTTCTCGACCGCAGCGACAAGCGGCCGCAAGCCTCGTCGAAAAATCTTCCCGAAGAATCCGATGCACTTTTTGCGGAATTGCTCCACAGGATCTTCGCAGAACCGGAAGGTCAATGCTTTCCCGCCGGCGTTCTCAAAGACCGCTACGGAACATCGATAGAGAGTCCCTTTAGCACCGATGAGATCGCCCACCTGGTCAGTTGCCACGCTTGTCTTCACTTGGCCACCGAGATACTGGCCTTACCCGACCTGACACTGCAGTTCCTTCCCGACATCCCCTCGTCGGGAGAGGCCGGACCGCCAGCAGCCTGGTCTGAAAAAACTGATCTGAAAAAACTCCGGCGTAAGCTTCGCGAAACCTACGAACACAGGCCGTCGAAGCTTCAGATCATCGTCGATGGAGTAGTGCGAGGAGTTCAGACGATCACAGGAGCTTCCAGTAAGGTTCAGATTGCACTTCAGCCTCTCTCGAAGCCCGGCTTTGTCGAGATTCTCAGTGAACAGGGATTAGGGCTGCTTTATCTCGATCTCCAACCGGATGAGACCGGGCTTCCAAACACGCAATACGCCGAGGTCGAGCTGAGCGACGGGCGGCAACTCTCTGTTTCGCTCACTTGTAGCGAGGGGGTGCCGGTGGTCCATGTCTCCTACTACGATCCATTGTTCGAACCGGAGGGCGAAGGCCCTCCCTCGGGGGCTGCGGAATCGAGTAAAGCTCTGGTGTCAGTATCGTCTCTTAGCCGCCAGCCCTATCTGGGAGAAAGAGGCCCCCACAGTTGGCTTGATCGGCTGCGGCATCGGTTGCGTCGCTCGTCGCGACTGATCGGGACTTTTGCTGTCATCGCATGCTGCACGATGGTTGCTCTGCTAGGGCTTCTAGACCAATCAAGAGGCAAGAAGCCCACCCTGGACGCCTTCACACTTCTTTCCCGGTCCGAGGAAGCGCTGAGAACCTCAACGCCCGCGCATGGAGCCGTCCGAAGCAGATTCGACCTCGAAGTCACCGACAGCTATGGTCACACAGCAAACGACCTTGAGGTCGAGGCATTGCGCAGTGCCGATCGGCCCCTGCGAGTGGTCCGGCTGCGTGCACAGAACGGAACGGTGGTGGCAGCGCAAGAGATCAACGCTGCGGGAAAGGAGAGCGAATTCTCAAATCACCACGCGCAGTCGTCTCTGAAAGCTGAGTTCGAAACCGTCTCCACAGATGGGGTCTGGCAGAACGCGCCAGATGTCAGAAGCTTCGAAGACCTAGCGGCCGGCGCAAACAACGTCTCCGTCATCGAGGTGAAGGATGGGTACGACATTGGGTTCAGGCGAGCCGCGACAGTGGACCGGCCAACCATCGTCGAGGCGACCCTACACATCGCGTCGGACTCCATGCGACCTGTTGCGGAAACCCTGGAACTACAGCAAGGAAACACCAGACGGAAGTACCGATTCAGAGAGGTAGCGTATGAAGTCGTTCCTGCTTCGGAAATTCACGACGCCGATTTCCGGCCGGCTTCCATGTCAGAGGCCACGCATCTGTCGACGCCGGAAGGCGGCAACGCCACAACAGATACCGCGCAACTCATACTCCAGATTCTGGAGGCTCTGAGCAAGCAGCAGCAACCGGTTCAGGACAGCATCGATGTGGAACGAGGACCGGACGACAAAGTGACGATCAGCGGGGTGCTTCCATCGTCGTCAGAAAAGCAAGCCTTCATGCGATCGCTGAAATCGGTGCAAGGGTTCAACACGCTCACGATGGACTTGCATTCCCTGGAGGACCAACAAACAGCCGAATCCTTTGCGGCAAAGACTTTGATGGTGAGCAACCCAATTTCGATCTCGGATGGGCGTATAGCGTTAGACGGCGTGCTGCGAGATCCGCTGCAAGCGCAAGGCATCGAGGGTTCTGAACTGGACACTCGCGTTCACGCATCGGCGGCTGCCCTGGTTGAGGCTGGCGCGGAGCTTCACCGGGAAGCCTGGTTGGCCGACCAGATAGCCACAAAGGACTTTCGAGCAGACGAGTTGCAGGCCATGCGGCCAGATAAGCGGGCGAGATGGCTTGCCTTGCTCAAACTGCATCTCGATGCGTGCGCAAACCATGCGAAAGTGATTGCCAAGTCTTTAGATCCCCCCTCTCAATCGCAGGATTCGATAACAGCGACAACGGCCGCCCAGCCGTTCCCTACCGTGACTGACTTCCAAAATGGATTCACGGCTCTCGTTCGAGTCACGTCGGAGCTGGACTCTTCTCTAGCCTCAGGATTTGCAATCTCGCCCGAATCACAATCGCCTTCCGTCACTTCCGCTGAGTTGGAAGAGCTCATCACTAACCTCCAAGCTGAGGAGCGCAGGCTCGAAGCCACCGTCGACCGCCTCCGCAATGCCATCCCGCAGCGAAGCAAGACATAACACCAGACCTTCAAATTCATGGCTCATCGAGCTCGAGGATACCTATGCGACTGAATGTGACGCTTTGTCGAACTTTCGCTTTCTGTATAGCACTTTTTCTGCTGCTTCAATCTTCTCAACTCGCAGCATTTGCGCAGGGCGCCTCAGCTGGCCTCTCGATTGCGGTATCCGATCCCTCAGGAGCGTTGGTGCCCGACGCCACCGTGGTGATCCGCAATACGGACACCAATCAGGAGCAGCGCGCGAGCAGTGGCAAGAGGGGGGCGAGTCAGTTTTCGTATCTGAAACCAGGTCCCTACAAGATCATCATTTCGAAGTCTGGATTTGTCGACCTAGCCGTAGACAAAATCCTGCTGAATCTTGGGGACGAAAAGGTCCTGCAGTTTGTCTTGAAAGTTGGCTCGGCTGATCAAACGGTTACGGTCGATGGCAGTGGCGCGACGATCAACACTATAGATGCCTCGGTCAGTACGGTTGTCGACATACAGTTCGTAGCCAATATGCCGCTCAATGGTCGCAGCTTTCAAGACCTGATTCTGTTGACGCCCGGCGTGACCACCAGCAGTCCGCAGCAAGGTGGATCGAGCGGAGGCACGGGCGAATTCAGTGTTAACGGGCAGCGTACCCAGTCACATGTGTATATCGTCGATGGCGTAAATGCCAACACAGGAGGAGGTACCACTGGCCAAGGAACGCCGGGAACTAGCGGCAACCTTCCAGCAGCTACTGCGCTGGGGACGACCCAAAGTTTGGTATCGGTCGACGACCTCCAAGAGTTTCGTGTAAGCAACTCAAGCTACTCAGCAGAATATGGTTTATCTCCAGGTGGCCAATTCTCATTCCAGACTCGCTCTGGAACTACCGATCTTCATGGCTCAGCTTTTGACTACTTGCGGAATAACGATTTCGACGCGGATAACTGGTTCAACGACAATACAGAGCCAATCACCAAAAAACCCGCTGAACGCCAGAACGATTTCGGAGGTACCCTTGGCGGTCCAGTTTGGCTTCCCGTCATTATATGACGGAAGAAATAGGTCCTTCTTCTTCTTCTCGTATGAAGGTCTTCGCCTCGCGCAACCTCAGGCTGCAATAACTACTTATGTCCCGTCCGCGTCGCTGCGCGCAAGTGCGCCGGCTGCGCTTCAGCCTGCACTCAATGCTTTTCCTGCGCCAACCGGTGCCGCGCTCGCTAATGGCCTCGCGCCTTTTGTCGGCGCATCTTCCTCTCCGAGCAGCCTAGATTCGACGAGCATCCGATTTGATCAACAACTAGGCCCTCGGCTCAAGCTTTTCGTCCGCTTCGCAGATACCCAAAGCATCACAGAATCACGAAGTACATTAGGTTTATCCCAGGTTGAGCGCACATCTCAGAGCAACTATACGAGTACGTTTGGGGCCACCGTCATCCTCTCTCCGTCGAGTACGAACGACTTCCGTTTCAATTACACATCGAGCACGGGCGCTGGTTCAAGCACGATAGACAACTTCGGAGGGGCTCAACCCGCGAACCTATTGCAACTTCAGGGCATAAACCCGTCTGGGGGACCTGCATACGCATCTTTCGCATTGTACTTCCCAGGGTACGAAACAGCACTGACACAGTATCACGATAGCCAGCCTCAAGACTCTCTGGATATCAACGATAGCACGACCGTTGCACTTAGTCGGCACACACTAAAGGTTGGCGTGGATTTCCGCAGGATCGCATCAGCACTCGCTCCGTGGTCCCCACTAGTCGAAATACTGTTCAACAGTTCCGCCGGGGTACTCAATGATCAATCGCTATATGGCGCATCTGAGATCAAGGCAGCTTCATACCCAGCGTACAAAACTTTTGCCGCCTATATTCAAGATGAATTAAAAGCTAGCCAAAGACTTAATCTATCGCTCGGACTGCGTTGGGAAGTAGATCCGCCTCCGGATTCGACGAACGGCCCTTTGCCATATATCGTTGTAGGCAACGCCAGTGTCCCTTCCAGTCTGAGCCTCGCGCCGGAAGGTAACTCCTTCTGGCAGACAACCTACTACAACTTTGCCCCGCGGATTGGTCTCGCGTACAGTGCCAACAATAAGCACGGCTCTGAAACAGTCATTCGAGCAGGCGGCGGAGTATTTTTTGACGCGGGACAGCAACAATCAACGCAGTCTTTTGTAAACGGTATAGGGAATGTCGCAGAGGCACTGTATTTCGGTGCAAGTTATCCGCTTACTCCTGCTCAAGTGAATGTCCCGTCCACCAATCCCCTCGCAGCGCCATATAAGGCTGAAGGGTATTACTATCCGCAGCACACGCAACTTCCGTATACATGGCAGTGGAACCTGAGTCTCGAGCAAGCGCTCGGAGCTGCCCAAACCTTTACTTTGTCCTATGTCGGCAGCAACGGCCGACGGCTCTTATCGCAACAAGAACTCGCGACGGCAAGCGCCTTCCCGCTTGGAGTTTTGATTCAATCATCTGACACAACCTCCAGCTATAACGCCTTACAACTCAAATTTCAGCGAACTGTCAGCCGCGGTTTGCAACTTTTGGCGTCGTACAACTGGGCTCACTCTATCGATTTTGGATCGCAAGACGTTGCGTTTGCGCAAATTCGTGGCAATTCAGATTTCGACATCCGGGATAACTTTAATCTTGCTGCAACCTACGAGGCTCCTAAAGCAAAGTCCGGCGAATTGATAGACGCAATCGTCAATCAGTGGTCGTTCGATACCCGTTTCGCTGTCAGAGGTGGATTCCCGGTCATTCTGGATGGAAATGCTATCACCCTCTCCAACGGTCAGGAAGCATTTCAGGGATTAGATTTAGTTCCCAACACGCCCATCTATCTCCGTCTCCCCGGCCTGCCCGGAGGTCGGGAGGTTAATCCGGCGGCGTTCTCCTTGCCCACTGGCACCGCTTACGGAGACGCGCCGCGCAATTTCGTACGTGGTTTTGGGATGAATGAACTCGATCTGGGTATCCGCCGGACGTTTCCACTTGTTGATCGATTGAACCTTCAGTTCAGAGCAGAGGTCTTCAATCTTTTGAACCATCCTAACTTTGGATATATCGAGCCTCTCTATGGCAACCCGCGATTCGGCCAAGCCACCAAAACACTGAACGAAAGCCTAACCAACCTAAACTCGCTTTATCAGCAAGGCGGCCCTCGCTCAATACAGCTATCGCTACGGCTTGAATTCTAGTCGTGGACAAATCAGTCCTAGTTTAATTCTAACTTTCCAATCATTCTCGGAGCTTTCGATGATAAATCACATGGCGAGGTGTCGTGATCTGTTCCTTGCTAGCATAGTTGTCTGCAGCGCCCAACAGCCATTGGCGACCAAAGCCCTTCCGTTCACGGTGAAGGACTCGATCGAAATGACTACTTTTAGCGATCCAGACACTCGGCTCTCGAATGCCGAGGGTCAACGAGCGCCGGACGGCAAACACTTTTTCATAATCACTACCCGCGGGATTCTTCGCACAAACCAATTGGGATCAATTCTCTGGTATATTTCTGCAGGAGATGTGAAGAGCTATTTGCACACACGCTCCGCTCTCGCGCCGAAACCACACCTTTTAGTTAAGATACTTGGAACTCCGAAAGCGCAACAGACCGACTCCTATGGTTCCCTAATTACTCAGGCGCGGTGGTCTACAGATTCGAAGACTATTTTTTTTCTTGCTGAGCAACCCGATGGCCATCGTCATCTTTTTCGCACAGGTCTATCTGATAAGAGGCCTACTGATTTGACTCCAGGGAAAATGGACGTCTCCGGATTTAGCGAGGCGGGAGGGACAATCGCGTATATCGTCGCTGAGCATCCGCTACCCCCAAAGGTAATCGGAGGACGGATAGACGACGCGTCCACAGACTTGACAGGGCTTTCTTTGTTTCAAATCCTGTTTCCGAAGACGTTTCCAGACGAATCCTCACTATGGCCTGCACTCGATCTCTGGGTCCATTTCAGAGGTGTGAACAGAAAGGTGAACGCAGGCGGCAAATGGTACTTTCCGGCGTCCGCCAAAGGTCTCCGAGTGGCTGTGTCGCCGAACGGCAGGGCTTTGATTGCGGCCCGGCCCGTTCCCGAAGTCCCCGTGGAATGGCATCGATACAAAACGGCTAATGATACGTATAACTTTTCCACGACTAGTACAGGCACGGACCCTTCCGGAAGACAATTCACCTGGCCGTGGCAATACATCTACGTCGATCTTAGCAGCATGAAGGTCGTCCCCCTCGTCAATGCTCCATCCGGATTTATTTTTGGCTACCGTGATTCACTCGAGGCTGTTTGGTCGCGGGATAGCGCGGCCGTATTGTTCACGAATACCTATCTACCACTTCAGAGCACCTCAGGGACGGCTAATGTACGAAATGAAGTCGCGTGCGCTGCTGCCGTATACACGGTTGCGAGCAGATCCCCTAGTTGCGCAGTTTATACCGAATATCCAAAAGGAATAGATGGTGTTGCATTTGGCCGGTCAACCGACGAAGTTCTTCTTCATTGGAAGGGCGAAAGCTCCGCTACTACGGAGGCCTATCGAAAGGTGCAGCAAGAGTGGAATCTGGGATCCGAAGTTGTCTCTCAAGAAGAGCCGCAATCAGAGCTAAAACTATTCATCCGGCAGGATATCAATGAGTCCCCCAAGTTGTGGGTATCTGACCCGCGGACTGTTGAGGAGAAAGAATTGTGGGATCCAAATCCGCAGCTCTCGTCGTTCGATCTTGGACGAGCCTCAATCTACAGTTGGAAAGACAATTCCGGCGGCGAGTGGCGCGGTGGCCTGGTGTTCCCGCCTAATTTTGTACGAGGACATCGATATCCTTTAGTAATCCAGACTCACGGCTTCCCTAATGAGCACGAGTTCCTAGTGGACGGATCATTCACTACGGGCTTTGCGGCGCGACCATTGGCGGCCGGCGGGGCGATGGTCTTGCAGATGGGAAGCCGTTCGGGTAGAAACTCCGGTTCAGCCAAAGACGAGGCACGCATACAGATTCTCGGATTCAAATCCGCCATCGATCAACTCGACCGAGATGGACTAATCGACTCCTCTCGAGTCGGCCTCATCGGTTTCAGCCGTACCGCCTGGTATGCAGAGGAAGCTCTCGTGCTTGAACCTCACCTTTTTCATGCCGCCAGCATCATTGATGGAGTCGACCAGAGCTACATGAACTACATGCTGTTTTCTCCCGAAAACCCTTGGGGTGCAGTCGATGAGGAAGCAGTTAATGGTGGAAAGCCCTTTGGATCTGGACTTCAGTCCTGGACAAAGAACGCAGCCGGATTCAACCTTGACAAAGTTCAAGCCCCCGTCCGTATTGAAGCTCTTGGCGACACTGCGATTCTAGAAGAATGGGAGATATATTCGGCTTTGCGTCAACAAGGCAAGCCCGTAGACCTCGTGAATCTGCCGAACGCCCAGCACATATTGCAGCAGCCGCAAGATCGTTATGCCTCGCAGCAAGGGAACGTCGATTGGTTCCGATTCTGGTTGCAGGGATATAAAGATCCCGATCCGAGCAAGAAGGAGCAATATGTGCGGTGGGATAAGCTCCGACCTAAGTAGCATTTTGGCTGACACAGACTTCCGGCGGTCTCTCCAGACTCACTTGGGGGCCGGGTCCGTGAACTCTGCCCCCTTGGTGAGGTAACAAGCTATTCGTCGGCGGGATATCCCCCGACGGTCGCAGGTTCGAGAGGATTTATGCTGTCTGGCATATTGCCGTTGAGCTTGCCGCCTTGGATTAGCAAGGTCGCGTTGATTGAGTTGAGTACTTTCGGTGCGATGTATTTCATGATTGACCTCTTTTGTTTCTGAATTTCCACGTGTTAGCCTTCCCGGTGAAAGCTCGGCCGCCACGCGGATCTTTGTCACTCCTGCATCAGGAGTTGAAATCCGCTTGCCCAAGTGTTTTTGCGGGTCGCCTCATCCACAACTCCAACTGAATGGCGAGCAGAAGATGCTGGCTGGTTGAACAGGAGAGAGCATCGAACTTCGCAATCGAGGACTGAATGTCGATCTCGTCGACATATCCGAGGTCACTCAACCGCGATGAACTCACCAGAGACAATAGCTTGGGTTTGTTCTCCGTAAGGGCTACCGGAGGACCCCGCATTATGTAGGCCTTTCTCTTACGTTCCAATACCTCGACGGGGACGATTTTCTGTAGCGCTCTACGCATCAATAAACGTCTGCGGCCCGGACGCATGAGTTGATTTGCGGGGACGCGAAGAAGAAAGTCCGCGAGCTCTCGGTCAAGGAACGGATACCGATACTCTCTTCTTGCAAGCAAGCGCCGAGACGGCAAGATTAAGGTTTCCATGATCGACCACCACACGAGTCCGTTCTCGATAGAACTCGGGAGATAGCCGATCCTTTTCCAAGAGGTTCCTTGAAACCGCAAACGTACAGCCCGCTTACGAAGTGATGCCGAGAGCCAACTGGGGAAAGCCACCGGAGTTCGCGACTGCCTGATATAAAGTCGGACGGCGAGAGCCCCCGCATCGCGAATGAGATGGACCAAGGGGACTCTGTTTGAAAGTCCCCACTCAAGACCTTGGCTCAATAAGGTACTGAGTTGTAGAGATACCAAGGAGTCAGCCAGCTCAGGAAGAGGATCAGGCGGTCCCCCTAAGAGCTCATCGCCGCCGATGCCGGAAAGCATCACGCGATACTGTCCGACGGCAAGTTGATCCTCCAATTTGGTTTCGGCGCTGAGGGTTCGTCCGTCGGGTCCCGGCCAGACATATTCCATATCCGGCGGTTCAAAGGTAGCGCCTCTTGACGAAACTTCGATATGCAGCCCCCTCTTGCCTCGAGCCCGTTCGACCGCGACGAAGTAGGGCTTTTCATTCCAATTCGGTTCAGAATCGTCGTAATACGAGATGGTGTTGATGAGGTCGGCAGGGGTTGCGCCTTGGGCCTTACGTACATGGTCCGACATGCAGACGATCGAACTTGAGTCGACACCGCCGCTCAACTCCGCTAGGATTGACGCTCCCGGGCCCGTTCTCCGCTCCACTGCCTGCTGAAACAGCTGAAAGAAGTGCTCATCATATGCCGCGTCCGTGCCATAACGAATTCTCTCTCCCACGGTCGGATCCCAATGAAGCTTCTGCGTCACAATTCGTTCTCGCACGACAAGATAATGTGCCGGTGACACCGCGCGGACATTTTTGTATGGGGTGAGATCACGAATGGGTTGAGATGAGAGATAGGCTGCGGCGAAGTTCTCATCAAGGCCGTGATCGTTGCGTTCCGCCAGCAGGGGCTCCAAATGAGTTGCCCAGACTATATCTGCCTTCGTCAGTTCGTAATAAAGGGTCCTGGTCCCCGCATGATCGCGCGCGAGATACAGCGCCCTCTCCGCGAGAATCCACAACGCGAGCGCCCAGTCTCCCACAAAGCGCGAAAAACAGGTCTCTCCCCAGCGTGAAAACGATTCGAGGACGATCATTGAATCCGGAGTGTGCTCCAGCTTGAGGTCCAGCAAACTGCAAAGCTCGGCGGAGTTATCAAGACGCCCATCAAACGTGACCATAGCTCCTTGCAAGTCTGTCCCAGGCTGAGACTCCAACCACGACCGCTGATGCGTGTGGTAGGGCTGGAAGCCCATACCAATTCTTCCCTTGACCTTCAGAAACGTTCCATCTGGGGCATACCGATCGGTTGTCGACGCCATGCGACGCAAGAACGGCTCTTCAACAGAGTGACCTTCAGCCTGGCGAATTCCGAACAAAATGCTCATCCCAGTTCCTCACACTTTCAGCAGCGCTCCAGCACCTGATAAATGTCGGCCATGTATGGCTTGTCGTTCACGACAGCGCCACCAATCTCAACCCATGCGTGCGATGCCAGTGGCACAATTTGCGCGCCAATCACCATCTCCGCGCTCCATCCATGCCGGCGCAGGAGCAATGTCGTGGTACAGGAATGCTGAAGACACAAGACACGCTTGAAATAAAGAACGCACGCGTAATCCACTGCTCGGGAAAGGAGCACATGGGGAACGAGATCATTGGGTTTCGCTTCGATGACGGGTTGCCGGCGCACGATCTCGTGCATCTTCTTCAGCCCCTGCCTGCGCATGACCCATTCGAGATGGAGCAGGATGATCCAGCTCTCAATGACATACCGCTTCATCTTGACCTCCTGCAGGCTGCGTAATGCCAAGCTCCCGCGACAGGAACGCAGTTCTGCGCGCAAGAGACTCTACACGGACCGAAAACGGCAGCGTGGGCATGTGACCCCTCTCGTCGCTGTAATCAACAATCACAGGCGATCTCTGAGCGGGGCAATTCTGAAGACGGGCCGCCATCTTGCGAACGTGCGCAGGATTGCAGCGATCGTCTCGGTCACCCGCGACAAACATGGTGGGAGGATAGTCGACTTTGACTTCGACGCGGTGATAGGGGGAATAAGAAAGGAGTGCTTGAAAGTCTTCCGGATCTTCGACTGTGCCGTATTCATCGCGCCATCGTGCGGCCCGATCGAAGTATTCGTAGCGAACCATGTCCAGGAGTGGGGCGATACAGAGGACCGCACCGAATAAGTCTGGCCGCTGCGTCATGGCGGCAGCCACCATCAAACCAGCGTTCGAGCCGCCAAAAATACCAAGCTGCTTGGGCATCGTGTTCCCGCAATTGCAGAGCCATTCTCCGGCGGCGAGCAGGTCATCAATGCCGGTTTGCCGATTTCGCTTGGATCCTGCTTCGTGCCATCCTTTGCCGAACTCACCTCCGCCCCTGATGTGCGCAAGCGCAAGGGTCGCGCCGCCTTCCATCAGGATTGTGGCGAGAACCGAGAATTGTGGAGTGATCGGAGCACCAAAGCCACCGTAAACGGTAAGAATGACAGGAGCCTGTCGTTCTGGGAGCCGTTCAACCATTCGGACGAGCGTGATCGGAATATCCGTGCCGTCCTTCGCAGGAAAGACATGGCGAGTCACCGTGGAGGCGAGGCTCCGTTCTCCGATCGAACGCTGATGAAATACTCGGGATCTACCTGCAACGCAGTCGTATTCGAAAATAGTCGGCGGCTGATGGAATGATTCGAATGCATAGAAAAGCGATTTCTCGTTGATGCTTCGATGTGGCAGCAACGTAATTGTCCCGCCTTCAGGGGTGTCGACTGAGTCGAGACGTTTTCCGTTCAAAGTCCAGCAGGAGAGAGTTGATGCATCATAGTCGAACTGATTCGCGTAGATCCGGTGGCCAGCAGCCCCCATCTGGCGAATAGGTGATGCTCCGCTGCTGATGACCGTCCGAATCTTCTTACCGTCAGCAGAAAACTCCGCTACTTCGCTGTCCTCATCCCCCGTCGCATAGCGCGCGAAGATGCGCCCTTCATAAAGGAATGGATGAAAGGATGGATTCTTGTCGGAGAACACCTTGACCCATTGTGGTGCCGGACCCAGAGCCGCAATAAAGAGATCGGTAACCAGTCCCGAACTGCCTTCGTGAAGCCAGATGGCGCCGAGATGTGTCGTGTCCGCGGTGAGAATCAGCCGACTCTCGCCGGTCCGGGGTGCGCGAAAGATCACCCGTCCGCTGCCAATTTCACCGAAACAATGGAACCTTACGGCATGCTCCTCTTTGCTGATCGGGTTTTCGTGGCAGTAGTAGAAGCCGCCTTCTTTCGGTCTCAACACAAGCCCCCGGACGTAACCGGTATCGAGTTTGTCTTCGAACGTGGTGCCTTGCTTCACATCGATGAAGGCAACTGAGCTCTTGTCCTCCCCGCCGCGTCTCCGTTCGTAAGCCATAAGGGAGCCATCCTCTGATATCCGATAGATCGAAACGGAGGAAAATGCTCCCTCAGCCGCCGGGTCAACGAGGAGGCGTTCCCGCCCTGTGGCGATGTCGCGGGTATAGATGCAGCCCTGCTCCTCACCACGACTCCGACGACGATAGAAATACTGATCTTCGAGCCTGGACGGCTGATCGAGCACCTCGACGTCGAGATGCGATCGGATGCGAGCACGGATGTTTTGAAAATTGGGACAGCCCGCGAAGTATTTCTCGCAGATCTGCTGCTGTTCGTGTACCCAGTCATTAGTCTTCGGGAGGCAGCGATCTTCGAGCCAGCGGTAGGGATCCACGACCCTCGCTCCGTGGATATTCTCGACCACCGGCCCGGAGATATTAGTCAACTCTAGTGGCATAGTGCTTCCTCAAGTTCCGGCGCTCTAGCTGCACGATCGATGTACCGTGCGAGGCTGCGAGCATGGGCCTGGAAATGCGGATTATCGCGATCGGAGGAACAGAGCCAGCTCCCCCTTCCGTAGAGGTACGACGCTATGGCGAGGATAGGCATTAGCGCATAAGCCTGTTCGATCTGCGATTCGCTGAGACAGGTGAGCCAGGGCTCGCGGTAGGAACGCTTCACGGCCGGAAGCCATGTATCAGCGTCTTGTACCTCACGCAAGATCTGCGCGCAAATATGCTGGAACGTCAGGAAGGGATTCCCAATCTGCCCTTCTGCCCAGTCGATAAAGAAACATCGCGAATCCGACAAGAGAATGTTCCCGGCATTAATGTCGTTGTGCAGGAGTGCGTCCGGGATACAGAGCTCCTGCATCCTGCTGCAGGCCTCGCGAAGGATCTGCTCTAACTCGCGAAGTCGGAAGGTTCCCAACGGAGCGACCTTTCTCGATGTCTGTCGAGCCATCGTCTCCTCGAGATATTCCCTGATCTCTCGCAAATGAGCTTTGAGAACAGGAATGCTGATGTCGATACAACCCGCAGCTCTGAGCGCGTCTCTGTGTTCTATGCTGTCGATTTGAAGGTTTGCCAGTGTGGCAACGACGCGTCGAACCGACGGCAACGTGAAAGTCTCTGAGAGAGGATGCCCCGCATCCTCCGTAATCCAGGCGTTCCACTCATCACGCATCGCAACTATCGAGGGCAGGTAGCTTGGCAGGCATTCAGCAAGAGCCTTCGTAATGCCAAACTCGTGCTCATTGGGCGGTCCTACCGCCTTCAGCCAGAAAGCTGAGCCATTGGTCGTGCCAACTCGAGCGAGCGCAAATCCACCTCCGGCATTGAGTTGAAGGACATCGTTTGAGAAATCAGAGCTGAGGGCATGCCCACTGTCCGTGATCCAGCGTTGAACTTCGCCCAACCATCCAACAGACATGAAGATATTGCGACGCGGACCAGTCTTTCCCAGGAACGAAATAAGACGATCGCGTTCCGCTTCTGACAAGGGGCTTCGGCCGGTCGAATCAATATGAACGGGACCAAGCGTGCTCCCTGGAACTTCAGACCACTGTCTCACCTCTAGAACCGCCCAAGGTGAGACAGCTTCCGCGCCTGCGAGAAGATCCAGCACAACTGCTCTAATGCCCCACGTTTGCCTAATCAACTCAGTCAGTTGCTTTACATGGCGTTCACCTGGGCGTATGGCGATCCGAGGCAGCGTTGAAGTCCCATTGTCCAGAGCCGCCAGAACCTCACCTGTTCCAGGCAGAATGAGCGCTAGCCGATATTCGATTGGATCCGCCATTTAAAAATCCTTCCCCCGGACAGCCGCTACGCCCACAACACCAGACGTTGCGACTTCAGGTTCTCCATAAAGCGGCCAACGTCTGCAGCAACGACCTCTCGATCAGTGTCTGTCTCACGAGCAAGCTCTGTGATGATGTCGTCGAGGGGCACTTCTCTCTCCAGGCGTTGCCAGATGTACGCCCCGGTGGAGTTAAGGGGAGTGATGGCATTATTTGAGACATCGAGGATGACAGCTCCATCGCGATTAGTGGCATATCGTAGATTGGCCGGAATCATAAACATGGTTGGCAACTCTGTGATGGCAAATCGATGTTATGCAACCACTTTAGCTCCGGTGGTCACCATAGCAAGGTCCGTAGCGATCTCGTGAAAATCATTACGGAACCGATCGCAGCGGGGTGGTGTGAAGTGTCTTTGGATCTCCGTCGGCCCAACTCGATGAGCGAGGAACATTCCATTCGACGGGTGCTACCACACCAACTGTAAGCAAGAGTCTGCTACGGGCCATGACAAGATGCAATTGAAACTAGGTCGCAGGATGCGACAAAGTGAAAGGCCTTCGTAAGGCTCGCTATGGATCAGCGCTACAGTGGCTAGAAGCTAGATCGGTTCTCGCACGCCGGAAGCCAGGCGCTCCCGTTTCTTGGTCTTCTCGCGTTCGCGGCGGCCCCACGCCGACGGTGTTTCATGCATGTGCTTATGAAAGAACCGCGCGAAGTCCCGGACCTCATCGTAGCCGAGCAGGTTGGCAATCACACTCAACTTGGTCGGTGGAATCATACTGAGAAGCGAGTGTGCAAGACCGAGGCGTGCATCGATTTGGCATTGGAGCATTGTCTTCCCAATTTCTTCATTGAACGCCCGCTCCAATGTTCGCATCTCCACACCCAGTTCATTCGCGATCGGCGCCATACGCAATTTCACGTGACCGTGAAAGGTAAGGATGATGTTGTGCATCGCGCGAGCGGGATTCTTCAGGATCGAAGACAGATCCTCTTCGTGCGAAAACCTGAGGGCGCGAATGCGCTCGATCGCTTGCTTCTCTATGGGGGAAAGTTCTTCTGGCACGCGATTCGACACAAAGCGGTCCTCAGGTCAGCAACGCAACACACGCTATTCAGCACCTGGAAAAAGTTCTACGGTCTACAGATTCATGCGGGGTTGGTTGCTATTTGCGATGGCTCTTCCACGGTACTAGCAAGGCCTATCGCGCCGTCACGGAGAACCTCGAGCAGAGTTCCTGCCGACATAACTGCAGTCGTTGGCTGGAATGCCCGACCCGTATCGAGAAGACGCTCGCAACTAATGCGGGAGCGTCTTCACGGAGCGTCTTGCTGGCCATCGATGCACTGGTGCGCCGCTGGCTGGGGACAGAAAAAGTGGGACTCTCATGGCACTCTTCCTCCTTGAATTGCGCGCTGCTCTGTCAGGACCACACCTTCGGTTCTAGCAACAAGGGTAAAGCAGTTCGCTCTCAAAGAAAACTACGCCAATGTTCCGATGTCAACCAACCAAAACGGTCACGCACCTCGCCGCAACAACTGTCGGGGATTCTCAATGGCTCCTTGGTCGGTTGCGCCCACACGCTAAGCTAGTGGGTTTTGGGCTAGTCACGGCGATCTTCGCCGGCGCAATTGCAACCCTCGATCCACTCCTGATGAAATATTTGATCGATACGACATTGCCACATAGAAGGCTTTCCGATTCGCTCCTGATAGTCATGTCCTTGGCTCTATGCTTTGTCGGACGATCTGCCCTGAATGGAGGAAGCGGACTCGTCAGCTTCCGGGTCGCGCAGCTGCTCGCGCAGGATCTTCGCGTGGAGATCATCGCACATATGACACGCTTGTCCGCCGAGTGGCATGAAGGGATCATGGTAGGAGAAAAGCTGAGTCGGATCGATCAGGATGTGCTCCAGATTTCGCAGATCGGAGCTGAGATGGCTAATGCTGTCGTTCGGAGCGTCGTCTTCTTTTTTGTAAATTTGGCCATCATGTTCGTACTTAACTGGAAAATGACGATCGTGACGCTTCCTCTCCTGCCTCTGTTCATCTGGGTTCGATCACGATTCCGCGGAGTGATTCAAGAGCGAGCGGACCAGGCCCAGTCCGACATAGGGCTCGCGTCTGGTGCTCTTGTAGAGCACCTCGGGGCCGTGCCGCAGATCCAACTGCTTGGCGCCGAGGAGGATCGGATTGGACGGACTGTCGACGCGTGGGCTCGCGTGGTGAGGGCGCAATGGGCTCAGCGACGAACGGAGATCCTGTTTAGTATCTCCGTAACGAGT
Organism: Acidisarcina polymorpha; assembly: GCF_003330725.1. Taxonomy (NCBI): domain Bacteria; kingdom Pseudomonadati; phylum Acidobacteriota; class Terriglobia; order Terriglobales; family Acidobacteriaceae; genus Acidisarcina; species Acidisarcina polymorpha. The sequence continues at coordinate 6,718,027 of NZ_CP030840.1, forward strand.
GTGCTAGCCATCGCCATTCTTCTGGTCCTCGGTTTCGGAATACACGAATACTTTCTTGACCTCCTAACATTAGGCGGCCTCGTGGCGTTCTACACCTATGTCACCCGCATCTTCGAGCCGGTATCTACAGCTCTGGAACTATACTCGAGGGCGCAGCGCATGCTGGCCAGCGTTCGGCGCGTGCGAACCATCCTTTCTACTGAGCCAACAGTGCCTGACTTGGGCAAAATCGCAGAGATCAGGCTGCCACTATCGACAGGCCTGCGTTGCGACTTGGTGTCCTTTGCGTATCGATCGAATGAAAATGTGTTGCACCGTGTCTCACTGCAGATCGGAGATCGCGAAAACGTGGCCATTGTCGGCAGGAGCGGGTCCGGAAAATCAACCCTCTCAAAGCTACTCGCCCGCATCGCGGATCCAACGGCCGGAACGGTTCTGATTGATGGTCGTCCCGCGTTTGAGTATTCGTTGCGCGCTCTCCGTCAGACAATCTGCTATGTGCCACAACACCCAGTCCTGTTTTCCGGAACGATAGGAGAGAACTTGCGGATGGCCAATCGAAATGCAACGGACAGCATGCTCCAACAGGTGATCGACATTGCTCAGTTGAGCTCCGTCATGTTTCGTTTACCGAGGGGTCTGGACACGATCGTTGGCCCTGAAGCCGCCGGGCTTTCCGGAGGAGAACGTCAAAGGCTTGCGATTGCAAGAGCGCTGTTGCGAAACTCATCGATCCTCATACTGGACGAATCCACATCTGCGCTTGATCTTCCCACGGAACAAGCTCTCCTACAGGCGGTCGCTGATTATTGCAGAGATACAGCACTGGTATTGATCTCCCATCGCTTGCGTTCCTTGATCTGGGTAGATCGTGTCATCCTTCTCGAAGGCGGCCATGTAGTGGCCGAAGGGACTCACGGTTTGCTTTACAAGGGCTCTAAGCTCTATCAGGCCCTATACGACAACGAGACTGAAGACGGGTAGGTTCCTCGCTTGGGACCAAAGAAGCCTCATGATCTGAGAGTGGACGACGCTACTGGCCGTTGTGAAACACGTTCCACCATGCTGATACTGTAACTAGGATTACCCGCACGATCCCGCATCCTTCACTTGGTTTACCGCAATAGATGATGCATACTTTACGGTTAGATCATGCGAGTTGCAGTCCCGCCGATAAACCAGCATAGCTGCCTCCAAGGATGATTGCGTCGTATAGCATATTCGCATCCACGTTCTAGAAGGCAGCTGAATTGTATTCAGCTTTCCGGATCGGCAGTACGGCGGTGAGTCCTCTTCTGCCTCGTCTAGAATCAGACGGTTCTCTACGTGGGAACGGTCACAGCATAAACTGCCAAAAATATGTGTTTATCCGCCAACTCCTTCTTTGGTGATGACGTGTCAGGCCCTCTCTTGATGCGAAGCAAAGTTCCTTTGCACTTTGCAGTGCACGCCAACTACACGCCACCGCCGTGCCTGTAGGTTTGTGGGACGCGTGGTAGGCATTCCAAGCAAGATCTCCTCACAGAAGGAAAACTCACAGGATGCGGTCCTATGATAGCCATATGCGCAAAGTCACAAACAAAGAACTTCTTTTTCTACTCTTCATTTTTGCTCCGCTCAGCGTGTTCGGGCTCCTGGTCGGTTCGCAACTCCCCAACTATTTTCAAGCCACAGGCTTACTCGGTCATGATGTCTTCTTGGAACCACGCTGGTGGACCGTGTCAGCGCTCATGGCTATTTTCGGAATGATCGGGTTTATCGCCGCATTGATTGTGAAGCAATGCATCGAAACGTTGCTGAAGCGCTACGGAATACAGTAGATTGGCAACCCCTGATAACTATTTCTGAGCGCGAAATAATCGAGGTTGGTGTTGCACTTTCTGAGTCGACGTAGACCGCAATTCGATCGATGGAATCGAGAATGCAATCCGCTTCCTGAAGCTGGCTCGGACGATGCGAAGAAGCGAGAGCGAGCACCTGGCAACCTGCCGCTTTGCCAGCTCGAACTCATGCCGGTACATCTCTGAACACGAAACATTCCTGGGCTAGCGAGTGAGATTCCAGCACCTCAAAGATAGCCCTCCGGATGTAGCTTTCCAAGGCTCACGGTGTCGCGGCCAACTGTGTGCGCAGGTGTCGGGATCCCAGCCGCTGCCAGCCGATTACGCATCATCTCACCAGAACCTGACGTGACGACAGCCCATCAGTAGGACGGGAGCGACGCCAGCAACTCCACAAAACCGGGATCAGCAATGACACCGGATTGCTTTTCTCCCGCGAAGGAATCGTGTTGTGCGAAATGGTACCGATCAAGTCGACGGTGAGAATTCGAGATGTGTTCTCGAATGATGTGGACAGCTCCACGGCCGTGCGTTCAACGCAGGGTCAAAGAAGCCGCTTAGACCATGATGCGCTCACAGTGTCCAGCCAGTCTCCGTGGCTGGACCTTACGAGAACGCCATCCATGTCGAATAGCAGGCCGCCGACTGTGATCTCAATCGGAAAGCGATCTCGGTCACAATCTCAATGGCGGGCAGAGTACGAGAACAATGACGATCTGCAGTCAGAAGGTGATCCTGCGAACATTGTCGATGCGGACACTGGAATCATCGCCCAACATCAATCAAAGACCAGACAAAATGCGAGACGTGCGTGTCACAGAACTGATCGACGAGGCGAAGGAACCAAGCTGGCCTCGCCGCAGTTCTTACTTGGCAGTACTTGCTTTCCTTGCAGCCGCTCGTTTTTTTGCCGCATCGGACATCTTCTTGCGGGTAGCCGCGGAAACAATCCGCTTCCCGGGCGCACTTTTCACTGAAGCAGCCTTCTTGGCAGTTGTCTTCTTCCTTTTCGCCTTCAGGGGCGCAACAGCAGTGGCATCCGCCTTCCCACGTATTCCCGCAGGCGATGCATCCTGCAAAAGTGAGTCACGAATCTGTGTGAGGCGCGTGACCCTCTTCGTGAGATCGGCGATCTCCTTGCTCAATTCCGCTACTGCTCCAGGTACGCTCATCTATCCTCCGATTGGGCAAGCCTAATGATTCCTGCACCTCGCCAATCCTATCAAGTCCCGAAAGGTTTGTCGGGGAAGGATCATCGCATAGAGCCTTGTGCAACCCGTTCCACCATGCTGATGGCGTAGCTTGGTTTACCTTCGCGGTCTCGCATCAGGGCGACAGTCATTTTCGTGAAAAGGACCTCTCCGTTTCGAGAAACAAGTCGCTTGTTCACTTGGTAGCGGCCAATCTTACCTTCCATAAGTGATAAGAACAGCTTCCGGCCTGCAGGAGAGTCCTCAGGGTGAACCAACTGCCCAAAACGCATCTGCCGCAATTCCTCCACTTCGTAACCAAGCATCTCTTGGAACAGCGCGTTGCTCTCGAAAGGCCCACCCGCTGTATCCACGAGAACGATCGCTATAGGGGCGTTGTGAAAGAAAGCTCGAAAAACTTCCTCATCGCAACGGTCCTCCTGGCCCCACGCGTCGTCCGGCCCTGAACTCTTCGCAACACAGGCAAGGGACGAGGGCTCCTGGGTAAGCGGATCGCTGATCACATGAAAACTACAGGACACCGCAATACGGCCTCCCGTCTGAAACTGTTTCAAATGGATCGTCTGACTGCTCAAGCCAATTCTCTGCAGAGGCAGGAGGCGAAGAATCTCCTTTATGCGATCTTGATCCTCGTAATCAAAGAACCGTTCCAGTGGCATGTCATTGATCTCAGCTTCATCGGATAGCCCGATCATGTCTTTGCCGGCATCGTTGAGGAAGAAGGTCCTTCCGTCGAGTTGAGCGACACACATGAACTCCGAAGAGCTTTGAACCAGAGATTCCAAGTTCTTGAGCTCGAGTAGGTCTGAATGGCGGCCGTCATCGGTCCTTGCAATAAAACCCACGAGCCCAATCAAGACCGCGGAGTGGCTAAAGATCGGAGACCCTGAGATTCGTGCATAAAACCGCGAACCGTCTTTCCGTGCTCTCAACGTTTCGATGTTGACGAAGGACTTTCCGGACTGAAGGTGCTCAATCAATCCGGCCCAGCTCTCGCGCTGGCTCTCGGGCAGAGGCGGGGTCCGGCCAACGATGTCCTCTTCATTCCAGCCGTAGATCTCACGGAAGGTTGGATTGCAGCGCAGAACTCTTCGGTTTTTGTCGAGCAGCGCTATGCCTAATGGAGCGTGATCGACCATGATCCTCATTTCGTCTCTTTCGGTCTGCATCTCGTTCCACTGGTGCCGGTACGATGCGAGCACCCAGCTCAAGGCCGCACAGAGAAGCAGGAAGGAGAGAACCATTGAAATGTTAGCGAGGTCCGAACAGAGAAGGCGGAAAGAAACGGCGGCTAATACTGAAGCGATCAACCCGGTCGTTCTCCCCGTCCGCCAGCTGATGGCCAGGGCACCACTCAAGAGAACAGCAATCGACCACATGATCCTGCCGCCAAAAACGATTACGAAGCAGAAGGCTACGGCCAACATTGCGGAAGCTGTCACATCACAATCTCTGACGGCTTCAGAGAGGCGAGTCTTTACTTCTGAACCTGTCCATGATCCCATGCTCGACGTCTCCGGCCTGGTCGCGCTGATTTCTTCAAGCGCAGCCGAATACCCATTGAAATAGCTCTGATCTGGGAATACGAGGATCGCTGACTTCCACCCTCGCGAAACGTTATGTACAGCGAAGGCTCCCTTGGAAAGGGAAGTCTTACCAGCTAGCCCGGATTCTGAAGCGCGCGCAAAAGCCAGACATTTGTCCAGAGCTCTGACTGTTCAATGGATGCTTAACTCTGAAAGTTCGTTCCAGAACGATGACACTTTCTTACTAAACGTCGACAGTTTATAACTTAGCGCGTCCTTGGCAGGCACTCTTCATGCTGCATCGGGTCATACCCTACGAGTATCAGGACATCGACTGAGATTTCTGTGAACTCTGCGTCGATATGGGTGAGTGAAACGAGGTACGCTACTAACCGGAGGCAGTGACTAGGTCTCCGTTAGGCACGAGTGGAGCACTTACAGTGTGTGTCATTGACGAGCATTTACGAGCACGCAAACGAGGTGCTGCAGGATGCAGATATTCAGCAGAGCGAAATGGCCGATGGTAGTAACAGTCATCGCTATCGCAGCGATAACGGCCATCCTGACACATCGGTATAGCAAAGACCAGAACACCTCTGACATGATGCTTTCTCGTGCGGACAAACTTTCATGGGATAACAGCTGGTTAGAGGCAGACCCACTTTATGCGAAGGCCGAGGATGAGTTTTTACACAAAGGCCAACTATCAAAAGCCCTCTACGCACACGTCAGTCGGTTCGTCGTGCGTGCCGAATCCGATCCGATACCATCGCTCCTGATTGAACTCCAACGAGATCTCAGCTTGCCGCAGGCGCAGGATCCGGAGACACACCTGCGGATACTGGTCATCCAGGGGATGATTGAAACTAATTACGACGCAGCGATGGCGCGCAACACCTGGCAACAGGTGGAGGGAATTGCCGAGAGTCGTGGTCACTATCTGCTGATGTCGCGGGCGATGGGCGAGCAAGGAATCGCCGCCTTTCTTCTCGGGGACTTCACCTCGGCAAAAAAGCTCGTCATGCGCGCGTGGTTTGCCGCGAAGTACCTTCAGGACGATGCTGCGCACGTCCGGTATGCCAGTATGTACGGAGCCGGACTCGTTGAACTACAAAGGTATGACGAAGCGATCCACGTACTTGATGAAGCCATCGTCACCGCGGACCAGTCGCAGCACGTCGCGTATCCGAGCATCGCGATCAATTCCAAGATCGACGCGCTTCGTGGTCTCGCACGCTACGCCGAGGCTTTGCAGCTGGCCGACCAGGCTATTCGAAGGCTTCCTTCGACACAGCTCGACGCACATCTCTATCAGATCATGACATCGAAAGGGGAGGTCTACGGAGATGCAGGCAAATGGAACGAGGCCATTGCTCAATACACGGTGGCACTTGGGTATGCCCGCAGGCTCGAATATTGGAGGGGGTGCGTTCAAACCGGAGGCCTGCTTGCTCTGGCTTATGAGAAACAGAATCGAATCCAGGATGCTTTGGCGAGCATTGATGAGGCGATCCGAGCAAATCAAATGATCCCGGCGGAACTCTACTTCTCGCCTCGCAACCTGGCTATCAAGGCGGAGCTGCTGGATAAGCTTGGAAAACAAAGGGAATCTTATCTTTTCCATGAGAAGAGCCTAAGATTGTTCGACTCGTTGCTCGCTACAGCGCCGACTCGCAACGTTGAGAGAGAACTTCTCAACCAAATGCGCGAAGTGTATTCCAGATATTTTGAGTCTCTTAGTCGTGCAGGTGATCTTGACCATGCGTTTACAACAATCGAGCGAGCTCGGGGCAGAATCCAGGCCCAGTCCTTAACGGAACGCCCCGCTACATTACCTCACGAATCGACCGAAGACGACAACAAGGTCACGCAGATGGACCTCAGCTTGATCGCAAACAACGATCCCGGAGTGGCTGTGAGATTAGATCGCGCCCTTGTCGCATCGAAACTGATTGCCGCTGACACTGCGTTGTCTGGACGGACCTTCCGGAGACCCTTGCAAATGTCCCAGGTCCAGAATCATCTAGGCCCGAACGAGTTGCTGCTGGAGTATGTTCTCGACAATCCAGCCTCCAGTGTTCTGGCAATCACTGAAAGCGGAGTAAAGAAGTATGATCTACCGCCCGGTGATGAGATTGAACGTCTTGCATCTCGATACCGAAAAGAAATACACGCTCGAAAGACCGATACGGAGCTTGCGCGCAAACTATTTAACGAACTAATTGCCCCGATCACTGAATACCGTGAAAAACAAGAAATCATTATCGTTCCAGATGGTCAACTCCATCTACTACCCTTCGCATCTCTCATGGAAAACGATAAGTATACGATTCAGACACACAGCTTCAGTGTCAGCCCCTCGGCATCGGTTCTGGCATTGTTGCGGGATCGAGAGAAGCAGAATCAGGAAGACTCCTTGGGCTACCTCGGGGTGGCCGCGTCGACGGAACCTGAAGCGAAAACCGGTTGGATCCCACGCTTGACATCTTTTGGTAGAGCCCGGTCGCTGGATCCTTTGCCGCAAAGCAAACAAGAGGTGCAGACAATCGCCGGCTATTTTCCGGGAGCAGCTACTCTGCTACTTGGCCATGCGGCGACAACAGCCAACTTCACGGCTCGTCCCCTCGACCAATATCGCGTTATTCATCTCGCCTTGCACGGATACGCGAACGTCGAGCACCCGGAGCGCTCGGCTCTAGCTTTTGCCCCGGATGCGTCCACAAGGAACGATGGAGTTATGGACCTTCAGGCGATCCAGAGGCTTAGATTCCGTGCCAGCCTTATCACCTTGTCAGCTTGCGACTCTGGTGTGGGGCCGATCAGCGAGGCGGACGTCGACAATCTTGCGAATGCGTTTATCGAAGCTGGTGCGGAGAGTGTCGTCGCTGCGCTTTGGGATCTTGAGGACCAGACGACTGCACTCTTGATGACGGACTTCTATAAAAATCTCAGTACGCACAAAAGCAAGGGAGACGCTCTCCGCAATGCTCAGCTTGACGTACTTGCCGCAGGGCTGCCTCCGTACTATTGGGCAAGCGTGGAGGTTTTAGGAGACGCTTCCAGATCAGTCTAAGGAATCGGGCCAAGGAGGATAGAACCATGCAGCAGTCTTCATTGAATGAGTCACAACGTGGAGAGATATTAAAGGCGATCACAAAGACGGTTGCGAAGAAGTTCTATGACCCTCAGTCGGCACACGAAGATTGGGATGCAGCTGTGGACAAGCATCGTTCTGAAATTTTATCCGCATCCTCGGACGAGGAATTCGAGGCTACGATTGCTAAGCTCTTGGCTGAACTGAAGAGCTCCCACATGGGTTTCTATCACAGTGGGCTCGCCCGCTGTACATGCAAGATGGCGCTTTGCGCTGTGTATGCTGCAGGATCGACGGCGGACGGGCCCCGGTGGATCTTTCAGGACGTCCACGAAGGGGGACCTGCGGCTGGCGCAGGCATCAGATCAGGCGACGCTTTGATTGCCGTCGAAGGGCGCTCATTTCGGCCACCTGATCATCCACTGTTCGCGATGGGCTCTACGGTGACTATTGAGGTTTCGACCCTTGACGGTAGGCGTAGGACCCATCGAGTCTCGATTCCGTTTGTTAAGGTGAAGCGAAACCAGTTGCCTAAAGTCGAGCCGAATCCACTTGTCTCTGCGCGGCGTGTCGCTGAGAGCACTGGGTATGTCAGGATTGCGAGCTATCCGGGTGCAATCGGCATCGACGTCGCAAATCACATCTCTCACGCGCTCCAGAATCTCGGCCCTATCGATCGCCTCATCGTTGACTTGCGCGGAAACAGTGGGGGAGGGATTGGAGTGCTGAGAGTGATGAGCTTACTCACTCCCGACAAACTGGTGGTCGGAACCTTCTCGAACGGAGTGTTGAAGAGCACCCAAGAAATTCCGAATGGAAGCTTCGTCTTCAACGAAATTCCAGTGACGAAGCGAGGTTTAATTCCGTTGGCTTTTCGCTTCTTTACGCGGCTTCTCACCCACAAGCTGATCGGAAAGAAGATGCCGATCACGGTTGTCACCGAGGGACTGGGCGATCAGCTGTTTCATGAAAAAGTGGTGTTTTTGGTTGATCGTCATACCGCCAGTGCGAACGAAATGCTGATCGCCTTCGCCCGCGAGCATAAATTAGCAAAAATAGTTGGTGAGCCAACCCCGGGCCGCGTCCTAGGCGGAAACAAATTCAAGTTACCTTATGGCTATTGGCTCGCCCTCCCGGTTGGCTCGTACAAAACGAGAGGTGGGGATTTCATTGAGGGGCGGCCAATGCCACCCGATGTCGAGGTCCCGTTCGACGCTCGAGAGGCACAAAAGGGTCGGGATACTCAATTGGATATGGCGCTTCAAGTGGTACGCCAACTCTGAGCCTGCATTTTGTCGCATCCTGCGACCTACTTTTTGTTGTTTCTACGGAAGAGGGATGGGAAACTTTGTTCGGAATCGTTTGTGCTACGCGGGTTCGCCCGCGTGCCGAAGCAAATCTCGAGCCAAGCACCGTTGGTGAAGAGCATAAGGTCGTCCCCACCGGCATAAGCTCAATTTGTCAATCTGGCGTGTGCGCGGTGGATGTGCAGAGAACCATTACGGATCCCGATTGCAATCACTTTCGACTGTTCCTGATTGAGCCCTGCTCGCGGACTGTCTTAGCGAGACGAGATGGCGAGCGCTGGGTTCTACCTCGTGCGAACATACCGCGTTGGAGCCGGATTGCACCAAACATACTGTCGAAGATAAGAGGACAACTTGGCATTCAAGCTATCGTTCTCGATGAACTTGATGCTCTTGCTCACGACTCGTTGATTTTGGCTGAGGTGATCGACCGTCCTCAATCGGGTAACGATAGCTCCTTTTCCTGGAAAAACCTTCGCGACCTTGCGACAGATGAGTTTGTGGGCGAGGAACTCCGAACCGTTCGAGCTCTGGTGTTTGAAGGGACAACCGGACGCGGGCAATTCTCTCGTCTAGGTTGGTTTAGCGAGGTGTTGTCATGGACCGCCTCCCATACCGATGTAGCGACTAAGCAATTCGTGGAGATCAAACAGGTCAATGCCGCGTCGAGTTCCACACTCATCCGGTTTGCGACAGAGAATGGTTTTGCGGTCTGGTTCAAAGCGGTCGCGGACCCGTCCATGATCGAATACCGCGTGACGGTTAAACTGAGAGAATACTTCCCCGATTACCTTCCAACACTTCTGGCGACGCACGATGTGTGGCACGCCTGGCTTATGGAGGACGCGGGCCGGCCTCTGGACGAAATGGAAAATGCCCGTCCTCGCCTCTTTGAAGAAGTGGCCCGTCATCTCGCGGAACTGCAGAAGGCCAGTATTCCAAAAGCTGCATCTCTACTCGTGCAGGGTTGCGCCGATCTGAGGCTATCCGCACTCCGCGCCCGGATGCCCGCAATCATGGCGTCCCTTGAGGAAGCTGTCGAGATACCTGATTATGGGAGTCATACCTACTTGCGCAAGGCTAGAATTCGAGCACTCCATCAGATTTTCAAAGATGCTGCAGATCAACTGCAAGCCAGTAGCATCCCTGACACCCTGGTTCATTCCGACGTCAGTACAGAGAACATCCTCATCGGGGACGGCACTTGCGTCTTCGCCGATTGGGCAGAGGCCGCGGTCGGTAACCCGATGGCGAACTTTGAACAGCTGAGGATACAAGTGGCACAGCATCACAATGCAGCTGCCGTCCATGGCAGGTTGCTCGCTGCGTACATGCGTACGTGGTCAAGCCAGCTTAGTGATTCGCAAATACGGAAAGCGTTCATGGCCACTCCGCCTGTGGCAATCGCGATGTATCTGAACACTCGTCGCGACTGGCTTACTCCCGAGAAATTGCGAGAGCCAGAGTTTGTACGATACGCAAGGGCCATGGCACGTCAGATGGATCGTGCCGTTCGGGAATACGAAGCTCGCGAAGCATTGACTGCATGAGCGGATTTCAAGGACGGTCTAGTCGATGCTGACCGGATAATAATAAGGGGCTCCATCTCCTAGACGCTGGGTTCCAAGAAAGTATTTGCCTGTGCCCACTTGATCTATGTCCAACTCAATTTGCAATTCAGTGCGTGGGCCATCCGCGGTCGCAATTCCCTCGGTCGACACTATCAACGACGACGTGCTCTTATCGCGGGCAAGAAAGATGCGATAGGTGCCGGACGGGCTGTAGTACGGCAGGAGGAGATGCAGATTCAGAGCTCTGCGTGGCAACCGAATTGGACCAGATGCTGATGCTTCAGCACCTCGCGATGCGCCATCGGAGGTCAGATCAACCCGAACAGGAATGCGACTGATCGATGCGCTGGAGAGGCGAGCTACTTCCTCATTCCGTTCCCGTTGGTGCCATACCGACCAGGAGAGGGCGACCAGGCTGAGGCAAGCCATAATGCCCGCGAGCTTCCAGTTCCCAAGGATCGATCGGGCCGCAAGGACGGGCCTTGCCTGCAGCCCTCTGGTGCGTTCTCGCCGCAACTCGATGAGGTCGCGAGTGCATTCGGCACACCGCAGGATATGGAGATCGTTCAGTTCGGATAGCTCGACGTTCCTTGGCGACTCTACGAAGGCCCTGAGAGTCGCGGGCCCAGGGCAGCCAATCCGATCGGGGTTTGGATGGTTATTGAGCACAAACTCCTCTGCTTTGTTAAACAGATGCGTATCGTTCTCGTCGTCCTCCCGGAAAGTTCGGAAGCTTTTCACGTAACCCTTCCCTGATTTCACCGGCTCATACTAATCCTTGCTTGGTCGCACTTGAATGCCCAGTCTCCTGCGAATGCGATTAATCTCGCGTTGGCATCTGATGCGAATCGAATCCTTTGGCTTTTGCACCTCCTCAGCGACCTCCTCCCATGTGCTGCGAGCACCATAACGCATGAGCATGGCGCGTTGCAGATCCGGTGGCGTGTCGTACAGGATTGCAGCGAGATCGTGTTCTGCATGAATAGCGTCAGTCGCGGGGGCGACCGGCGACAAGAGGAGTTCGACATCGTCGCACGCTCCTTCCAGAGTTATCTTTGATCTTGCGCGGCGCTCCCGGCGGATCGCATTTCGATAGGCACGACCAAGTTCGGTCCGCGCCTCTTCCAAACTGACGGGGGCCAGGTCCGCTAGTTTTTCCTTCGTTTGCTGAATGGCAGATTCCATTAGTTCGTGAGCGAGGGACTCGTCGCCCAGCAGATTAGCTGCCATATGTTTGGCATCCGGCCATTCTGCCCTCACAGCTGCTCGCATGACCGGCGCGATCCAGCGGCCGTGGGGTGTGAACCCGATAACCCAGACGAGATCTGAAGGCGAAGGGGATGCCATAGGGGCCCGCAGAAGGGCCTAGAGGGAAGCGCCATTGCTTCACCCGCCCTGTCTAAATTCAAAATAACCCAACTCTAAAGAAAAAATCCACACAGCCATCAGATTTTCCAGATTGACGTGTTCGTTTTCCTCGTTTTCGGTGGCTTAAAGAGTATAGGGGTTATTCCCTACTTCTTTCTCAGAGGTGAATATGGCCGCCCTCCCCCAAATGCAAGAACAGCCGCAATCATGGAGTAAGGAAGCATTCGCCATGGCTCGCCAGGCGAAGGTGCTTTCAGGACATAAGCTGGAACCACTGGTCGTTCGATTGCAGCGTCACAGCGGTCGCTCCAAAGAGGCTTGCTGGAAGTTCATTATCCAGCAAGGGCTCCAGGAAAAGATGGATCACAGACGCTGGACTGACGACGAAATCGAGACATTGAGAGAAGAACTGGTCAAGCGGTCCATCGAAGAGGTCGCTAAGAAGCTCGATCGAACTCCCGAGGCGGTCCGCAGTATCCTAAAGCGGAACAAGCTCCGGGTTAGGGATATCCGGTGCGATCTTTTCTCCGTGGAGAACCTCGCTGCCGCCCTGCACATTAGGAAACCGGAGATCCAATACTGGATCGACCAGAATTGGCTTCCGGCAACCATGGTAAGCAAAGGACGCTTGCGCTTTTACACCATTACGCCGGAAGCTCTCCTTCACCTCCACAAACATCACCACATGGACGTCCTTGGCCGCGGTCTTCCGAACCAATCACTGTTCGAAGCCTACGTCCAGTACTGTTACTCGCCGAAGCATACGGTCGGCGAACAGCTTTTGGACGTGCGTCGAGACAAACGTGAACGGGCCGCCTTCTCTGCGGTCTCGAAATCCAGACAAGTGCAACAGCAAGAACCGGAGGATGAGTATGCGGGAGAAGAAGGAAGATATCGTGTGCGTATCTGAAGCAGAGCGCAGCCATTCCCTTACGCGAGAGGCCTGTCCCTGTTGTGGATGTCAGATAGGATTCGACCACGTCTCGCTAGGCGAGTTGGCGACAAATATCCTATGCTGCATTCTGCTCATGGCCATAGCCATCCCTCTATTTTGTATAACTGAACACTGGCTTGAGCATCAGGGGCAAAGGTCATTCGACCACTTGATCTGGCGGGAACGGATCGACGATTTGTAATCCACCAAGGGTTGCGGAAAGGTATCGCCAAGCACTCTATCAAAGCACAGCTTTGTCGCACTCAAAATGCTAGGTTTTAGGCCCGTTCGAAATCGTTGCACAAACGATTCTTTGCCGACGCCTAGCGTGTGGCGTGCTTTTCAATAATTCGCCTTGCGAGTAGAGCATCAAGATAGCGTACCCGCCGAGTCATACATTGCCATCCACCGAAAAGTAGCGGCTCGGGGCGACTCCCGTCACACGTTTGAACATCGCTGTGAAGCTCCAAGCCGTATCATAGCCGACTGTATCTGCAATCTCCGTGAGCCGCCGCCCTTCAGCCATCAGTGGTAAGGCCGAGAACGCGCGCATTTGATCCCGCCACGCCTGGAAGGTGAGGTTGGCTTCGCGCTGAAGAAGACGGTTCAGAGTGCGTCTGGAGACTCCTAGACGTTCAGCCCATTGATCGAGTGTGCTCCTGTCGTTCGGCGTTCGTAGGAGGATGTCTTCCATCCTTCGAAGACGACGATCCCTCAACGTCGGAAGGCCTACGGGCTCGACCGCGGTCCACTTGATCTCACCCAGTAGAGCAGCGATGATTAGCGCGTCCTGCCCTTGCTGGTCATACTCAACGGGAATATCGATGACGCGGAGCATCAATTCGCGAAGCAAGGCCGAGACGCCGATCATCCTCGGAACTTCAGGCGCTTCGGAAGGACAGACGTCTCTCCGGATGTAAAGAGCTCTCATTGCTACCGGACCGAGACTCCCGATCCGATGAAGACACCCAGGAGGGAGCCATACGGCCCTCTGGGGAGGAACGATCCAATAACCGAAGTCGAACGTGACCTTCATGCTGCCCGAAGTGGCGCAGAGAAGCTTTGCGTGCGGGTGAGCATGAACAAAGCCGTTGTATCCAGCAGGAACGTCCTTAGCCAGCGTCGAAACCGGTCGCGGGGCCGTCTGAGTCTGAAGATTCACATGATCATAGGACTTGTTTTCCATGGCCTGATCGACGTAGGGATTTGTCAGCTACGAGAATTGGGTCTTCTTCTTCACCCGCGAGGAAACAAACTGAACAGATCGAGAAGAAGTCGGCTGCGACGTTGACAGTCGTTTCAACATCGCCTCCCCGGAAAGTGTCGTGTCCACCTTTGCAATTGCATGAGATGAATCGACATCATCCCTATTAGAAAAAACGGGCGTCGCAGCTATGGAAGATGTTGAAACGCTCGTGCTCTTGTGAGGCGACGTCCTCAAGAGAACTATTAATGCGCGCACAAGAAGGGCAGCTGCCAAGAGCCACAGGACAGGTCCTATCCAATTGTGCTTTCGATCATTTCGAACACGACCGTCCATGCTTGCCCTCCACAGCTAAAGGCCTATTGAGCAAACGTTCATGGAAGGCCGCAATTGTCTGCTTCGCCGCCGTGTGTCGTTCATCCCAAAGCTCCGGCTGAGATCGTGCTATTTCCTCAGGTTCTATGATGTTTAGCGAAGGACCAATGAACAGATCGATGAGGACAATAAACATACTTTGAAGGACAAGAGCGCGAGCCCACAAAGGTCACTCCACCGAGCCGCGTGCAATCGCGTCGCTTGCCGCTACGAGCTCGAGGTCCACAGCAAACGCGCGATTGAAGATATGCTTAATTGACTTGCTAGCCGTGCCGGTTAGGTTTCCCCTTATCGGTCACGTCCGTTCTTAGTCGCGTCTCGCAAGCATGGCCTCCCGGTTTCAGGTGCGTCCTGCAGATTGTCCCGTGCGAGAGGCCATTGCGCGCATACGGAAACCAGCCCTAAGAAGGTAGCTATTGCAATCTCATTGTTACAGTGTCTCTAGGTCGTATCTGCCGCTGCCGCTTTCGGCTTGGTCATTCCAATTAATCGGGAGCGTCTCCATGGGATTCGGATCAAAGGTTTTCGACGCAACGATCATCTCAGCCATCTCTTCAGCGGTCTATGCCTTGATCTCTGCAGTGAGCCTCTTGCTCCTCGCGCTCTAGATAAGGGACGCACGTCGCTTCGGCGCAGCGCCGGCACTCTACGCGTTGCTCAAGGAACTTGAAGATCATATGGCAGCTGTCCGTGCACTCGACGGAAAGTCTGTTGATGAACCAGGGATTCGCGAGGTGATCGAGCGGTGCCTGGATTTTTTCGAACGAATCGAGCATTTGCGGAGTGCCGGCGTGATTCCGTCCACAATCTTAGGCCGGGCATTTGGCAATCCCTTAAAACGGATTTTAGCCGACCCCCGGTTCGCCGAAATGGTAAAGCGTAACGCGCCCGAATATGAGGAGGTGCTCATCCTTGCGGGTAAAATCAGCTGACGAGCCTAAGTTGGAATCAACTGCAACTATCATCCCTCACATCTCGGCCACGTACCAGAGAAAGCTTCAGGAGCGTCAAACACCTGATCGAAAGAATCAACCACTTCGTCCAGCACTACAACAGCTCCTGTTGACCCTTCGCATGGACCGCAACAGCAGACTCAATCCTTCAAAAGCTTGTACGTCTTTGTTCACGAATCTCTGGGACAGCACACTAGGAGACCGTGAGCATTATCGTGGAAGCTGCCTCTTCTCTTTTGGAGGAGGAGGGTTTTGAGGATTCAATACCAATGCTGTGGGTGCAAAGGCGGGCGTGAGCATAGGGTCGGTATACCAGTACTTCACTAGTAAGGAAGCTCTCCTGAGCGCTATTATCGGGCGCGAGAGCGCGCCGCTTTTACGTGTCACTGAGGAGCTATCGCAAACTTGCAGCTTCCACGCGGCGATTTAGTCCTGCATAAAGGCTTCAGTGCGAAACCATTGCGGCGCCCACAACTGGCTAGGCTGTCGACATCGCTGAGCGATTTGAGGTCTTCCACAGTTAGGTCTCTTCCCCCTTTTCTGAATTGCAGCCGTTATAGAACACATCCTTGAGTTTCCCGACGCTCCGAAGGTAACAAACAGAAGCATTGCCGCCGCAGATGTCTTAGCGATTACACGGGGTCTGGTCGACGCCGCAGGTGAAAGAAGAGAAGCGAGTGTCCATCGGCTTGACGCGGAGACTGCTCGGTGCCGTCTCGGGATACATAACCGGTGAAGCGCACCGCTGACACATGCGCATCTCGGGCGCGAGGAGTTACGACAAGCTGGAACATATCTCAGCCAATCACGCCGGCAGCATTCGCAAGATCCCGAGCATTGCTCTGATAGTCGCCATAGCCATTGGCAACGTAGTGGCATTTACGTGATCTTCGATGAGCGTCCAACTTGTAAGAACAGACACACCGCCAAACCGTCCAGCAGCACGCGTCTCGATCAAAAGAGCCGAATAATTTGCCGCAAAATTGTCTTCTCGACCAAACTAGTCCTTGCACTCAGGCGGCGGATCATAAATTGTCGATACTCATGCTAACGCACGTCGACGCGTGACCAAAGCTTTGACCCGTTCTGCGTCTGCGTGGGTTGCGGGCATATAGACGACCATGCTCAGGCCTACCTGCGCATCGATGGCGAAGGAGGAATATTCCAATGCGATGGACTCGCCCACCTCGGGCTGGACGCGTTTGATACCCTCGCCGTGTTTTCGTACCTCGTGGTTGCGCCACATAGCCGCAAACTCCGGGCTTTCGCGGCTTAGCGCTTCGATAAGAGCTTGCGTCTGCTGAGATGCGCCTGTGCGTGCGAGCTCAGCGCGGAACGTCGCGACCACGAAGCTGGCGATCTGTTCCCAGTCCGGCAACTGGGCCCGGAGGCGGGGGTGACAAAACACCAGACGCAGAACGTTGCGCTCGACAGGCGACAAGGTGCCGTAGTCGATCAACACCGCAGCCGCTGCCTCGTTCCAGGCCACGACGTTCCATGCGGCATCCTTGATCAACGCAGGGCTGCTCTCCAGGGCATCCAGCACTCGCTGCATACGTGGGGACACACCGTTCGTTCGTACGGGGGACTTTACTTCGGGCGGACGGCCATGCGCGAGCAGATAAAGGTGCTCACGTTCGGTCTCTTCGAGGACCAGGGCGCGGGCGAGCCGGTCCAGCATATCCGCGGAGGGCGCCCCACCGCGACCCTGTTCGAGCCATGTATACCAGGTGACGCTCACATGGGCACGTTGAGCCACTTCCTCGCGTCGTAAACCGGGCGTACGTCGTCTGGCGGTGGGCAGATCAAAAGTCGCCGGATCCAGCCTGGATCGACGCTCTTTCAGATAGGTGCCAAGCAGGTTCTCGCTCTCTCGGTTTATCGTCCCAGCGTTTGTGATCATTTCGCCCATCCTGTTAGTCGGCCTACCGGTATACCGTCACTACTTTTCAAAGCCGGACGGCAGGCAGAAGATAGCTAAAGCTGCAATCCCCATAGGGGAAGTTTAGAGCACATGCACATGAATCAACAAATAGAAGCGGTAGTGATCAACGAGTACCGAAACAACATGTCCTGATCGCGGCGCAATACCGCTCACGGTGTGTACTCGCTGGCGCAAGCGTCGCATCACCAGATTCAGTAAGGAGAATTAATTGATCGAAACAGACGTCCTGATCGTAGGCTGCGGGCCGGCAGGCCTGACCGCGGCTATCGGGCTCGCGCGTGAGGGTGTGCGCGTGATTGCTATCACAAAGTATGCGCAACTTGCTCCGACGGCGCGCGCACATTGCACTAATCAGCGCTCTTTCGAAATCTTCCGAGATTTCGGTATCGAGCCGCAGGCAATGGCCTCGGCTACCCCGTACACAGAAATGCCAAACTTCACGTATCTTCGTTCTCTTTCCTCTGATGTCGAGTTTGCTCGGTTGAGGGGTTTGCAGCTCGATGATGAGGACAACCTCAACGCCAGTCCGTGCACCATTGCCGATTTGCCGCAGAATCTCTTGGAACCGATCTTGCTCACAGCAGCGACGCAACAGGGAGCGCAAGTTCGTTTTCAAACGGAACTCACGACGTTTGACCAGAATGAAACCGGGGTTACGGCTGTCGTCAGGGATCTCTTGACGGGCCAGGACCTAACAATTCGTGCCCGCTACCTGATCGGTGCCGATGGTGGGAACAGTAGCGTTGCGAAAGCTCTTGAATTGCCTTTCGATGGGCCTGGAAGACTCGGAGGGAGCCTCAGTATTCACTTTGATTGTGACCTTTCGGAATACACGGCCTACAGGCCCAGCCATATCTTCTACATCCTCCGGAGTTCCACCGACAGGGGAGGTCCAGGTCTCGGTCTTCTCATCTGTTTCCGGCCGTGGAATACCTGGCAGTTCATTAAGGGCTACACCGCCGGGCAGGAGACACCACACTTGACGACGACGGAGGCCGTCGATGTGATCCGCGATTATCTTGGTATTCCAGAGATCGAACCCAAGGTGACCTCTATTGGGAAGTGGGATCTCAACTCCCTCTGCGCTTCGTTGTATCAGCGCGGTCGTGTTTTCTGCATGGGAGACGCAGTCCATCGGCACGTACCATCCAACGGTCTAGGCTCCAACTGCGCGATGCAGGATGCATACAATCTCGCTTGGAAGCTCGCGCTCGTCTTGCGCGACCATGCGGGCGCCGGCCTCCTTGAGAGTTATAGCCAGGAGCGCGTTCCCGTAGGGCAGCAGTACGTTGCGCGCGCAACCAAAAGCATGCAACTTCACCGGCCTTTGCTCGAAGCGATCGGGCTAGCGGATCCTAATAGACCGGAGGGAGATGGTGACTTGGCGCGGATTGCTGCAAATTCAACTGACGGCGCTGCTCGTCGACGCGGGATCCAGGAAACTATGCATGCGAAGATCCATGAAGTCCGTGCTCGGGGTCTCGAACTCAATCACCTGTATCAATCCGTTGCCGTGATCGACGAGGGACAGCAACCCAAGGATACCGGCCGCGATCTCGAGCTGTATGCCCGCGCGACAACCTGCCCGGGCGCGCATCTGCCGCATGCGTGGGTACAGCGGTCAGGGCACGAAGTCTCCACGCTGGACTTGGTAGGACAAGGGCGCTTCACACTTTTGACAGGCATTGGTGGCGATGAGTGGATCGGTGCGGCAAAAGCCGTCGCGGAGCGCTTCGTTCTAGACATCGCCGCAGTCAAAATCGGACCGGGGTGCGAAGTTACCGATCTACACCATGAGTGGGCAGAGCGGAGAGAGATCGCAGAAAATGGATGTCTTCTGGTCCGACCGGACGCGCACATCGCCTGGCGACGCATGTCCACGGACACAGATCCTGAAGGAGCCTTGACGGATGCGGTAGCACGGATACTTGATCGACAGGCTTAACTTCAAGAACTTGTGGATTCGCACTTCCCCTTCAAAGCTCGTCCCTCCCCGCGAACCATGGCATCACCGACGGTCGCTCCTGCATAACTTGTAGTTCCTGCAAGAGCGACCGCAATCCTCGGCGCGGGCAGGTGGCCCAATGTCCAATCGTATCCGCACTTTCGCTTGTTCATCTCAGTTGTGCCGCCTTCCGGCGGTTTCGGCCAATCCCTAAGGATCGCGCGCAGATCTTCTTCCGCAAGCTGCTGTCCTCTAAGCCACGGCGCGTGGGGAGATTACCGCACAGGCCTTACCAAGCATTCCATGGATATGGACAAGCCGGCTCTACGTTCAGCCAGCGTGCTTTCTCATGACCTAGAAGCAATGGATAACTCTAAGCTGAAGCAATGAACCGTTTTCCGTTTTGCATCTCTTTGCTAATGTCGGGTGCATACTCACTACAACCGCATGAACGCAAAATTCTCCCGTTCCCGCTTGTTCACCTCTACTGTGCCGTCCACCCGGTATCGACCAATACCCAGCGATCGCGAGCAGATTTTCTTCTATTTCAACTATCACCACCACACAGCCGCAGACACCTTGGACAAACACCATCTGGCCGAGAATGCGGCTGTGATCGCTGAGACCGCCTGCGCGCTTGCTGATGCGTCAACACCAGCACCGCGCGCAAAATGACAAAGGGGTTTGGGAACGATCCCCCATCGCACTGAGTCAATCGGCGAGTTGATCAAAGAGCTTAGTACGCTCGCTCTGTCTGACCGTTGCGGTGCTGAACATCACCGAAGCGCAATTGAGAGCTTCCGTTCCGGGGCGTGTGCCCGGCACGGATTTGGCGACACTCCCGAAAAATCATTGATCGCCCGTTTAGCAAAGAAACGAGAGGACTGCAGAAAGGTAAAGCTGGCGATAGGAAGAGACTGCAAGCATGGAGAAGGAAGCGCCTTTGAGTTCCGACCGCACAAACTGCATCAATCGATGCGTCCGATCAACGGAGTGATGGCAGAATTGTTGTAAGCATCGGCGCTATTTAGATCATCAAGGCACCCGATGTGAACATCTAACATTCAAATGCGCATTCCTCTCGGTACTCTCCTAGGTGGCCTTGCCGTCATGCTCAGCTCCATGAATTCCTATGGAGAAGAACAAGCAGTTGGCGCTACAGTGCTCGTTCTCCAAAGATCAGAAAATCACTGGATCGACGGCTACTTCAGTTCGGTCAGCATTTCACCGACCGCGAGGCAAGCGCCCTTCGGAAACGACCCAAATGATCTCCATCTTTACGATATAACTAGAGACCGCGAGGAACCTGCTCTCTTGAAGGGGAATCTGACCGAACTGAAGGGTGCAGCTTTCTGTGGCTCCGATTCGCTGGCGCGCCTTGGACGAGCGGGAAGTGGGTCAGGATGGTTCCTTCCGACACCCGGTGGAGAGATGCTCGCTACGATTCCTGACCGTTCTATGCCAACATGCTCCCCCGATGCAAAGGAGATCGCATATTTCGGCGCTGGCGCTCCCGAGAATCCTTTGCTGGTCGGTCTCCGCGGGAAGCTACACGGTTACAAGCCTGATGGCAGGGTGACCGCGATGCTGTTCTCGCCTGATGGATCCTCCTTCTTTTACCTGGCGCTGAACGGCGACGGAGAAGGCTCTTTGTCTCAGATTAATGTCACTACAGGTGAATCCCACCTGATTGCCGGTCATCTCGATATAAGCCTGTTCGGCGGTCAGATCGCCTTAGCGCCTGACCAAAAGAGCATCTACCTTTCGCTTGCTTCGGATGGAGCTCCGAGCAACGAGATGCGCTCACATCCGCATGCGGACCGGTGGCTGAAAATTTACCAGATTGATATCGCAACAGGAGACCGGCATCCAGTGGTGGCAACGGCTGGTCGAGACAACTTTGGTCCTGCCGTTGCCGGGAACGCTCTGTACTGGGTGCGTTCCGAGGTGGACGATTCCATCGTGACGCTCCCGTCAACGGGCGGGGTTTCGAAGGAGGTCATTGCGGGCGGACAAGTTCCCATGTGGAATCTTGACGGATCAACGATAGCTTATTTTTTTGGGGATACACGTTTGGCAGACGAGCCGCTCGACGTCGATGACGCAATCGTTGGCGTCAACTCGAAGGGAACACGGAAGACGCAGCCATCCATCATTGTCTCCGGGTATCACGAGGACTTTCCGCCGGCCTGGTCTCCCAATGGAGAGTGGATCGCATTCCATTCGCACCGCTCTCCAGCACCCGTCGCGTCCTATCACGGCAACGGTAGCACAGACGATATCTACCTTCGCAAGGCGGACGATGTTCATGCTCCCGAGATGCGTCTGACCGACTTCGGTCTGGAGACTGGCCCGGCGTATTGGTCGCCCGACGGGAAGAAGTTGCTGTTCGCCTCATGGGATCGCAGCGGGACCTTAGGCATATCCAAGCTCTGGGTGCTCACTATGGATCCAGAGACGGGAGCCGTCCTCCATAAAGAGATGCTTCCGCTTCCGGGCGATATCCACAGCGTTCGGTGGGCTTCATGGTCGCTTGACGGTAAAGAGATTGGTGTTGAGGATGATCGGGGTGATGACAAACGGGTACTGTGGGTTGTCAGTGCAGATGGATCTCATCCTGATAAGCTCTACGATTATGCTTGCACCACATACTGTGGACTCGACTGGTCGCACGATGGTCAAAGCATCATTTTTAGTGGGCTAGCCGGTAATCTCCTCCAACTCTTCTCCATACCGCGTGCTGGTGGTGTTCCTAAGCAGCTCACTCATGATTCCGGGAATCTGATGCATCCGCGGGTTTCACCAGATGGGCGCTTGATCGCCTGTACACGTGAGACACAGTCAAAGCAGATTTGGAAGCAGCCACTGACCAGCAGGTAAGCTTACTGCATCAACCATCAACCATCAGACGCTAATGCGCCGGGGCCGGAATAAAGCTTGGAACGAAGTGTTATTGAAATGTTTCTATTAATGAGAGCTTGTTTCGTGGGTCCCCGCGGCGGCTAACTAGATTCACCCAATCACAACCACTCGAGGTCGCATAGAAATGACGTGCGCAGTTCTTTTCTCAATAAGCCTAGCTCTTGCCGCTTCCCCGGCACTATCTCAAGCAGCAGTTCCCCAGTCGGAAGTTATGGCTCCTGTCTACAGCTTCTTTGATGCGATCGCGCATCGTGATAAAGCCGCGATGCTTGCTCAAACAGTACCGGACACGGCCGTCACAATCAGCCGCGAAGGCGGGTTGCGCCATTTGACAATCGATAATCTTGCGGATCTCGTCGTGAACATCAAGAGTGGCTCCCTTGCCGAGCCTATACATGATCCGATCGTGCAGGTAGACAACAATATTGCTTCGGTCTGGGCGCCTTTCGTTTTTACAATCGATGGAACGCCAACCAACTGCGGAACGGATATCTTCACCTTGGCAAAGCTCAACGGCAAATGGCTGATCGTAAATCTTACCTACAACAGCCAGAA
This sequence comes from Acidisarcina polymorpha, assembly GCF_003330725.1. NCBI lineage: Bacteria > Pseudomonadati > Acidobacteriota > Terriglobia > Terriglobales > Acidobacteriaceae > Acidisarcina > Acidisarcina polymorpha. The sequence continues at coordinate 6,740,778 of NZ_CP030840.1, forward strand.
GAACTGTGAATCAGCACGTTGAGATATCCTGGTTCAACGACAAATAGAAACACTAATCCGCAGTGGATGCGCTGGTGGCACAGTGAGTGCTCCAGAGTACTCCGCAGCAGCCTGCCTCTTCTGCTCGCGACAAGTGCTACTTTCTCGCCCGTGCTGGCGCAAAGACCTATGTCCTCACAGCCACAACCACAGCCTGATCCAATGACGCCCCCGATCGTTGATCCGGTGGACCAACCGTACATCGGCCCGATTAAGCTTGTGGTTGACTTGACCAATAACGTCGATCGCATCGTGACTGTACACGAGGAGATTCCTGTTGCGCCCGAAGGCAAAGCTGGCGCCAAGGAAATGGTGCTCCTTTACCCGCAGTGGATCCCCGGCTATCACTCGCCAACGGGACCGATTTCAAAGCTGGGCGGCATAGTGACGACTGTCGATGCGAGACGCGTGCAATGGGTGCGTGATCGCGCCAACGTTTATGCGTTCCATATTCCGCTGACGCCGGGCGCAAAGACAGTGAGCGTGGATTTCCAATACCTCTCGCCGATCAAGCGGACCGAAGGTAGGATCGAGATTTCCGATAAAATCGCCGACCTCGCATGGTATGAAGTGTTGATGTATCCTGCGGGTTACTTCTCGCGCGATATCCCGTTCGACACAACCATTAAACTACCGAACGGTTGGAAGTACGCGACCGCGCTTGAAACTGCCACTGACGCAGTAGAAATCGTCACTTTTAAGACGACGACGCTTGACACGCTGGTCGACTCTCCCGTCTATGCGGGTTCGAACTACAAGCGTGTTGATCTCTCGCCTACCCCGACCGACACTGTGCATCTTAATCTCTTTGCGGATTCACCCCAAGACCTCGAGATCAAGCCTGAACAGCTCGTGTGGCACAAGCGTCTTACGGCTGAAGCCGACAAACTTTACGGCTCACATCACTATGACCATTACGACTTCCTGCTAACGCTGAGCGATAAGCTTGGAGTGAGTCTCGAGCATCACCAGTCGAGCGAAAACGGGCACCCGGCCAACTACTTCACCGACTGGGCCGCGGGTGTTGGCGGTGTCGATCTGCTCGGCCACGAGTACGCCCACTCCTGGAACGGCAAGTTCCGCCGACCAGCGGATTTGTGGACTGCGAATTTCAATGTGCCTATGCGCGACGACCTGCTGTGGGTATATGAGGGCTTGACACGTAAGCGTCCGGAGTTCCCCTCTTTCCTAGTCGCGCTCCAGAGCAGAACATCACCACATGGTGCACATAGAGGAGTCGAGTAGCGGGCGTCGCGTGCGCAGATGGCGATCGGTATCGGAGAAGCGTCAGGTCGTGCAGTTGACCATGGAGCCGGGTGCGAGCGTTGCCGAAGTGGCTCGGGCGCATGGTTTGAACGCCAACCAGGTTTTCAAGTGGCGTCGAGCTTTTGAACGTGGTGAACTGACCGAGCCATATACCGCGCTGCTGCCCGTGGCGGTGTCGAGTTTGAGTGAGCCCGAGATCGAGCCTGCAGAGCAACTGCCACAGACGCAGACGACGAGTTCAGGCTCGATCCATATCGAGCTTCCCGGGCGAGCGGTGATAAGCATCGAGAGTGGTGCTGACCATGTTCTGATTCGAACGGTTCTTGAGAGCCTGCGCAAGTGATCCAACTCCCCACCGCAACGAAGATCTGGATTGTGGCCGGAGTTACCGATATGCGCCGCGGGTTTGATGGACTCAGTGGCCAGGTGCAGACTGTGTTGCAGCAACAGCCATTCTCCGGACACGTGTTCGTGTTTCGCGGGCGCAGAGGCGATATCGTAAAACTCTTGTGGTGGGACGGCGATGGTCTGTGCCTGTTCGCCAAGCGACTGGAGCGTGGCCGCTTCATCTGGCCGAAGGCGGAGAACGGAACGGTTCACCTGAGTCGTGCACAGCTTTCGATGCTTTTAGAAGGCATCGATTGGCGGAGAGTTGAGAGAACATGGCAGCCCGAAGTGGCAGTCTGATGACGAAGCTGATTCTCCTTTATTCATGCGGGTTTTGCAGATGATTTCTCTCTTTTTCGATGGCATACTTTGTCCATGGATCGCGCTCCTCTCCCCGATCTGAACAGCCTTGATCGCGAAGACCTGCTTGACCTCTTCATGGAACAACAAGAGCAGCTCGATTCCCTCATCGCAGATCGAGATGCGGAGATTCGCCGGCTGGAAGCCGAACTCGATTCCCACCGACAGACACTCTCCGACCAGGCTGATGAGTTGCGCTCCCGCAGCGAGCGGATCGAACATCTCAAGCTTATGGTCGACAAGCTGCGGCATGTGATTTTCGGGACCAAGAGCGAGAAGATCGTCATCAAGCTCGAGCAGATGGAACTGGAGCTTGAAGACGACGAGACGACACATGCCGAGCTCGAGGCCGTAGCCGAACGAGTCTCCCCGGCTAAAGAACCCAAGGCGCGGCCCGAGCGCAAGCCTCTTCCGGAGCATCTGTCACGCGAAGTGGTCACGCACACTCCGACCGGCGATTGCTGTGCTGATTGCGGCGGCCAGTTGCGGCAGTTTGGTGAAGATGTCTCTGAACAGCTCGAGTACATCCCCGACAGTTTCAAGGTCATCCGTCACGTGCGGCCGAAGTTCACTTGCACTGGCTGTGATCGCGTCATTGAAGCACCTGCTCCCTCACGTCCGATCGAGCGCGGTCTTCCCGCACCTGGTCTGCTTGCTCACGTGATTGTGTCGAAGTTCGCTGATTATGTTGTCTTCGCAGTTATGTGACGTTCAGCCGTTGAGTCCCTATGGACACTGGGGATCTGCACTACCGAACGTCACATAAGTATGGATTAGAGTTGGGCGAGGAAGGTGAGCAGGTCGGGATTGTCCCGCCAGCGTTTCCTTCCGGGTGGCTGGTTCTGTTCGCACATGCCGAGCGCCTTTGCTTTCATATCGAGGTCCGTCTCGGCGTAGATATTGGTGGTGTCGAGCGAGACATGCCCCAGCCACGCACGGATGGTGTTGATGTCCACTCCGGCGCGCAGCAGGTGCGTTGCGGTCGTGTGACGGATGGTGTGCGGGACGATTTTCTTCTTTTGCATCTCGGGCACGGAGGTTGCCGCAGCTCGCGCATGGCGCGTGACGATGTCATGCACCCCGAAGCGTGTCAGCGGTTCGGCTGCGCGACTCAGGAACACGCGCTCGTGATCCTCCCGCCCGCGTGTAAGCTCACGCAGTGCGAGTACGGTAGAAGCCCACAGCGGGCAGAGGCGGACTTTATTTCCTTTGCCCTTTAGCCGCACCGAAGATAGAGTGCTCGTTCCATCGCTGCGCAGAGTCAGATCGCCTATCTCCAGTTGCGCCGCTTCATCCGCACGCGCTCCGGAGTTGTAAAGGAACAACAGCAAGACATGGTCCCTGTACCCGATCCGTGTGGATTGGTCGGGAACAGCCAGCAACGCATCGATCTCACGTTTGTCCAGGTACCCGACAGGAAGGTGGGTCGATCGCTTGAACTCCACCGCGCGAAGTTGGGCCGACCAGCCAAGGTCTTCAGGGCTGCGCTGTCCGATGAAGGTAGCCATGGCATGGATGGCCGCCAAGCGCTGATTGCGCGTGGAGATCGTACAGCCGCGCTTCTCTTCCAGATAGCGCAGGAAGGCCCGGACCAGATCGGCGTCGATGTCGGCAACACGAAGCTCGTCAGCCTTCTTGTGCAACAGGCTAGCGGCGAACACGATCAGCAGACGTAGCGCATCCCGATAGCTCTGCTGCGTATTGCGCGAGAGGTTGCGGTCGTCGGGGAGATGCTCCATCAGGAAGCGTCGGACCCAGGAGCCGAGGGTATGTTTATCGCTCTGTTTCTTGTTCATCGCCACCTCCGCATACATAGCGCTCGAAGCGGCGATTGGCCTCTCCCAGAAGCTCCGGCGTCATCGTCAGATAGCGCTGGGTGGAGTGCAACTCGACATGCCCAAGATAGATCGAGAGAACAGGCAGAAGAAGCTGCACATCGGCACCATTTTGATACCACTCCGTGAGCCGATGCACGGCGAAGGTATGCCGCAGATCGTGGATGCGCGGCTGGTAGAGACTTGCATCTTCCCGACGAACGCCCGCAAGATTGCATAGCCGCCGGAAGCCGATCTCAACTACCTGACATCGAACAGCCTTGTGCAGTCGGGATTGGAAGAGCGGTTGATGGTTGCGATCGATCCTCCCCGGCAGGGCAAGATAGCTTCGCAGATGTGCCTGAACATGCGGCCCAAGTGGCACCAGCCGCGATTTGTAGAACTTCGTTCCCCGCACCGTGATGACACCAGCACCAAGGTCCACATCGTCACCGCGCAGTCGTAGAACTTCACCGATTCGCATCCCCGTGCCGTAGAGCAGAAGGAGCAAGGTACGGAACATCGGGGCCGACATGAGACACGCATCTCTCTGCTGACAGCGAGGAACGGCAGCCAACAACAGCCGCAACTCGGAAACAGAGTAGATGTAGGGAACGAAGCTGCTCGTGTACTTCGGGGCCGGAGGCGGTAGAGGAACCGTGTGCAACTCCTCTCGCAGCAGCCAGTGCTCGAAAAAGACTCGCAACGTGCCATATTTGTTCCGCCACGTTGCAGGTCCAGTGCGTGGGCCGGCCAGGAAGCACGATACCTGATCCGATGTCAGTGAGGCGAGTTCGATTTCACCATGACTGCGCGATAAGGCACGAAGCACTCTGGCCGGACTGTAGTATTTTTCCCCTGCAGCCTGACGCTTTGTGATGTAGAGGGTGATTGATTCAGCTAGATTCATAGCAGCCCTCCGAGGTCGAAGTCCGCAACACGGCGCAACATCGAGATATCGACCTTGGCGTAGATCCCCGTCGAAATTGCGCTTCGATGTCCAAGGAGATCGCCGATTTCTTTCAACGACACGCCCTCCTGCAACAGGTGCGTCGCGCAGGCATGGCGCAGACAGTGCGGCCCGCTTCGCCGGCATTGGATGCCGGCCGCCTTGATCCTCCGGCTTGTCAACGCCCATAAGCTGGCAGGACTGACGCTCCGGTAAGGAGCATGGAGAGTCAAGAACACATGGCGGCTCCCGGTGCGCGGGCGACACTTGACGACATACTCCAGGACCGCTTCACCTACCTCGTGTTGTAGCGGATACGGCTGCCTTCCGCCGCGCTTGGAGTGCGTCACCAAGAACGTCTCCGCCGACCAGTCGAAGTCGCTCAGCAGTAGACGCGACACCTCGCCGCTGCGCAGCCCATAGATTGCGAACAGCAACAGGACCGCCCTGGCACGGAGCGCCGATGGACTGCTTCCCTTGATCCCGAGCAGCAACCGCTGTACCTCTTCCCACGTCGGCCCATCCGGCAGTCCCTCGTGAACATATCTGCGGGGCCCTTGGATCGCTCCTGCGATACCCGCCTTGCACCATCCACGCCGCTCCGCATGACGGAAAAAGGCACGCAGCGCCTGCGCTGCCACCGATACGGATGTCCGACTCCAACTGCCCGTCCCTTTCAGAGTCAGGAACTCATCTACATCCTGAAGTCGGCTCCCCGCGCGGTGGGAACGATTCCAGCGGCGGGATTAGTGCGGTCTATTGGAACAGCGTGGCGTACAAAGCCGGGATTACACCTGACATGAGCATCATCTCAGTCAACGGATCTGCTTACACGTCTGAGGTTCTACGCAAGGCCATCTTGGCTGCGGAAAAGGATATCAAGCCGATCGAGCTTGTCGTTCTACGCGGCGACAGATATCAGATGATCACGCTCGACTACCATGGAGGCCTGCGTTACCCTTCACTCCATCGTGTTGACGGTACCCCGCCCCGGTTTGACGACATTCTGGCGCCAAGCAAGAGTCCACTACCTGCGATGTGAGGGGCACGGCACACAGAGCCTTTGTCTCGTGAGGGCTCCTCACTTCGCCAGTAGCCTCGCGGTGACTAGCAAACTCCATTTTGCTTTTGCCATTCAACACCAGCGAGGCTGACTTGCTTTTCCGGATTTGAAAAGAGTCCCGGCAGCGCGGCGAGGGACCATCAGGCTGCCGGACGCTATCGTCTTCTTCGATCAAGATCCCGCGACGTGTGTTGGATACTCAAGCGGCGCCCGACTCGAAGGAACGCGGTAGCCAAATTAATGACGAAGCCGAGGATGAAGCATGAACCAGCGACTCGCGCCGGGAGAACTTAGCCTATCCAGCGCCTGTGCGGTAGAGTCGAGATGTGGCGCGGTGGTTTAGGTGATCCCTATCTGTTTCCGGCTCTTTCGTCTGCCGGTGCCTCACTAGGTTCACCTTGCTCCGTTTCCACATCCCGCTCATCGAACCGGACAGGCGGATCTCCCGCATCCGGCTCTCGGAGAAGACTCACGCTTTCGCCCACGGAAAGTTGCGTGTCCGTTTGTCCAGACGAACGAGACCCAAGGCTCCATGAAGATATGTATCCGGAAACATCCCGTTTGCACGTCCAGAGGCCTTATGTTTCGTTCGCAACCACAGACGCAGCCTCATCGTCGCGTAACCATCTACAGCACGATAGGCTGTACTGACCGGCCCAAGACAAAAGTAGTTCGCCCATCCGCACATTGTGCGATTGAGCTTCGTCACTATTGTCGCTGGATCCAACGAGGTTGTACTCCGTCCGGTCATTTCGCGTATCTCCCGGCAGATGCGTTGCACCCGCTTTCGCGCTGGAACGGTGCCAAGATAGGCCCGTCCAGTTTTGGGGCTGTAGCATTGACCAAACGTGTATCCAAGAAAATCAAACTTCTCTTCCGGCACAGAGCAGACCCGCGTCTTCGAGTCGTTCACCGTCAACTTCAGCTTCGACATCATCTTCCGCATTGTGGCTAGAGCTTGTTCCGCCCCCATCCGACAGCAGATGACAAGATCATCGGCGTAGTTCACGATATACGCTTCCCAACGCGCCTCATGCCCAAGTTCCTTCCACCCGAGCACAAACCGGCGCATATACAGATTGCTGAGCAACGGGCTGATCGGAGCTCCTTGTGGAGTGCCCCGACCTTCGTCCCGATTGCGCAGGCTCCGACGTTTATTCCCGCGTTCATCGGTTTCCTCAACCGGAGCTTCCAGCCACATCTTGATCAGATGCAACATCGCTCCGTCGACGATCCTTCGAGCGACCGACCTCATAAGATCGGCATGTGGAATGCTATCGAAGTAGCTGCTGAGATCCGCATCTACAATCCTTCTATGGCCAGTGTTGATCAGCTTGTGGACATGCCGCACTGCGTCCAATGCGCTGCGGTCTGCCCGATAGGCATACTGCTCAGGTTGCAAGTCGGCCTCGAAGATTGGATCGAGCACCAACATTGCCGCCGTCTGCACAACCCGATCCCAGATTGTTGGTATCCCTAACGGCCTCTGCTTCCCATCCGGCTTGGGTAGGTATACCCGCCGCACAGGCTGCGGTTGATACGTTCGACTTTTCAGTTCTTGCGCCAGTTCGTCTAACCTCCGCTCCACACCGTACTGCTCGATGTCCTCAAATGTCTGATTGTCCACTCCCGCTGCCCCGCCATTGGCTTTGCAGCGTTTGTAGGCATACACCAGAACATCCGCGCGGTACACCTTGTCGTACAACGCGTGGAAACGAAAGTAGGGCGATTCCTTCGCTTTTGCGTGTAACGCCATCTGCAACTTCTGAACGCTTATCAGGGTTGTTAGGTTCATCACCAATCCCGTTGTCCCTCGTCGTTTATTACGTTCGCCTTCAACTGAGGCCTCTTCCCTCCACCGGCATTACCCGGCTTCATCGGTACTACAGGCCTCTCCGCCACCCCAAACGGCCCGGCCTGTCTCTCGCGAGCTGCCAGTTGATCCAACCACAATCACCGCTGGGGCTTCCCGTGTTGCCTTCAGTCCCCTTTGCTTACATGCCGTCGCCACTACCCCGGCAGGTTGAAGGAAGCTGTTCGCTCATACTCTTCCCCCTCATCGGCCTTCCCCAAGTCCGCGGCGGGTCGGCTCCTGCATCATGGATTTCGAGGCTTGCTCAGCGTTCACTCACGTTACGGCCTGCACGCTTGCAGAGTCGCCTTTACGACCCTCTTCCACCGGAGGCTTCAGCAGCTTCGTTACCTCTGCCGCTGCTCCGATTGCTACCGGGCGGAACGAACCAGCTCCCGGGTGGGACTTGCACCCACTGTGGACTAAACGCCTTTCACGGCGCACGCGGACCATTCCAATAGTGGGAAGCGCAAAGGGATTTCCAAAGAGTGTGGGAAGATTCTCTCTTGTAGTGCAAGCATTTTCGGTGGGGATGGAATGGATTTTCAAGGCATGGTGGGTCTTTCCCTCCGATGCCTGTCTGGGCCGAGCGAGGATATCCCCGCTCGGCTGTTGGTTCATCGTCGGGATGAGCCCACCAAGTTATCCCTCGGCATGGTTGCTTCCCAGCAGAGCCCGCTTCCGTTTCACTTGATGAGGCGATTGTAGCGTTTATATGGTCAGCAGATGCGGGAAGAGCTTGCTTCCGTCGTAGGGAGTTTGGCTGCCGAAGATGCCGTAGATGGCGTGAAGCAGTTTGCGAGCGACCGCGATCAGTGCCTGCAGTTTGCGTTTGTGCCGCGCAAGCAAGGCTTCATAGAACGCCTTTAGATGTGGGTCCCAACGCACTGCGGCCAGAGCCGGCATATAAAGCGCCCGGCGCAGGTGGCGACTGCCAGCGCGACTGATGCGCGATGGTTTATGCACCGAAGTGCCAGAGTCTTGGTGTACCGGATCGAGCCCGCTGCGCGCGACCCATTGACGCACCTTCATGTCTGGGGCCAGCAGGACCAGTTCGCCCAGGATCTGCAACGCGCTGACGGCCGCGATGCCCGGAACGCTTGTTAACAGCCTGAAACGCTGGCTCAAGTGGGCATCAGCGGCGATCAACGTCAGGGCCTCACGGCGCAGCTTCACGATGCGCCGGTCAACTCCGGCCAGCGAACGCTTCAGGTCCGCGATCACACAGCGCGGCGTGGCTAACGATCTTTCGGCGGCGTGCAGGCGATTACCTTCCCGCCTTTGCTGGACCACCAACGCCTCCAGATGCCGGCTGATGGCGCGCAGAGCGAGGGCGCTTTGACTGGGCTTTTGCCAGGCTGCAAAGGGCATGCGCAGACTGAACTCTGCCAGCACCTGAGCATCTGCTGAGTCCGTTTTGGACCGGCGAAGTGTCCGCGCAAAGTCGTGAACCCTTTTTGGGTTCAGCACCGCTACCTCCACAAACTCGGTCGCATCCAGGGCCAAGGCCAGGTCCATCGAATAAATGCCGGTGGCCTCCAGCGATACCCGCACCGGCGCCTTCATCTTTCCCAGCCAGTTGAGCAGCGCCTTGTGTCCCGCAACGGTGTTGGCAAACTCGCGTTGCACCCACGGATGGTCCACCTCCATCACTGCAATCGCCAGAGTTTCCGCGCCTATATCAATACCGCAAAACAACTTCTTCACTTGGCGATCTGGGTATTTCTCGGTTGAAACTGCGGGCTTACCAAGAGCAACGATCTGCTTGCTCATAGACCTCCTTCGGCACTAGGATGGGCTTCAGCAGCCGTCCCTGTCCGCGTCCACGGGCTTCCTCTTTCTGCTGACCTTGAACATGCAGGCTCCAAAGGCCTCCGATTCTCCACAGCATAAAAAGAGAGGGACGGCGGCCGATCTTCGCATCAGGCTCAGCAAGGCTGGCCTCGGGTGGGAACGGCCTCTCCGCCGAAACGTAACCTATCGTCACGCCTCTGAACGCAACATACAAGGGTGGAAAGCCGGCATCATGGCTTTCCATGCTTTCCATACTCTGTCATTTCCATGGTCTGTTTTTGCCCGGCGACCTGGATGCACGATGGCCACTGGTTCTACTTTTCGTAATTTCGGGGCCAAGGTTCGTATACCCGTCGTATGTTCGACTGTGAGCTGACTTCGAGGGCGTCCATGGAAAGCGAAACGCAACGAATCGCGCTTGGGTTGCGCCAGGGAGATGTCGTCGTCCTTGAGGCTCTCGTCCAGCAATACCAATACCGGCTTGTGCGTTATCTCGTCTCCCTGTTGGGCAGACGCGATGGAATTGACGATTTCGTGCAGGAGACGTGGCTCCGAGTCTTGGAGCGGGGTGGGTCGTACGACGGGCAATCCCGCTTTGAGCCCTGGCTCTTCAGGGTGGCACGCAATATTGCACTCGATGCCATGCGTAAGCGACCGATGTTCAGTCTCGACTCAAATGAGGGGGATGGTGTTCGCTCATCGCCTGCTTCCGGTGAGCCTTCGCCATACACGCTTGCGGCGCGGACACAAGATGCCGAGCGGCTTGCCAACTCGCTGCAAACTCTGGACCCCGTCTATCGCGAAGCCCTCGTACTCCGCTTTCAAGAAGATTTATCTCTACAGGAGATATCCGTGATCGTGGGAGCGCCGGTCTCTACCGTAGCTTCCAGAATTTATCGAGGACTGGCAACGCTGCGGCCGCAGTTCGAGGGAGAAACAGCATGAACATTGACCACCACGACACTTTCCAACGCATGATCGACGAGAGTCTGGCGGGCGTCCTCTCAGCGGAGAAGGAACAATCTCTTCGCGAGCATCTCTCCACTTGCGTTACCTGCAGGGAGTATCTCAGCGACAGCAACCGGGTTATCGCGGGCCTCAGCGGTTTTTTCTTCGAGGTAAATCCAACCCTCAATGCCAGGGTTCTCGCAGCCCTCAGGCTGCAGGCGGAAGAGCACCGTGGGATTCTGGCACGTCACACCGGGACAATGCGACAGCACAGCGTGCCATTCAAGAACTGGGCTGCATTTGCTGTAGCACTCTCGATGTCATTTGTCGGATCGGGACTCGTGTACCAGATGGCCGAGCGCCTGGCGGTGACAATGCATTTTGTCTCTGCTCAAGTCCAGGCAGGCGTGCTCGTCTTTTGGCTACTGCCATCTCTTTGCGCGGCCTTATGTCTGCTCGCGGCGCCTAGTGAGAATCGAGGTATTGCATGACACAGCAATCGGCGGTGCTTTTGATAGCGTTTTTTGCCGGAATTTTAGTTGCGGCTGTCTTATTGGGAACGGCAACGCGGAAGATTCTACCCCGATCTGCAATGGGCATCGCGGCACTGGCGATCCCGATTTGGGTGCTCTATTTTGCTTCTGGCAAGGGCCGTTCACTACTTGCCACCAAGGGATTTCTTAGTGCGATGCCGGAAGCGCTTTGGTTTGGCTTGACGTTTGGCGTCTTCACCGCGGCTTTTTTCCTTGCCCTCGGATATATCTACGGGGACGCAAAAAGGCGTCGAAAGCCTGCCTGGGCCTGGGTTATTGCCGCTTTCCTCATACCCAATTTCATTGGCTTCATCCTTTATTTTCTGTTCCGAGGGCCTCTCCTTGTGCCTTGCAGATCCTGTGACAAACCTATTCGCGAGGGAGAAGCATTCTGCAGCCACTGCGGATACTCGCAGAGTTCTTAGTATCGAACGCATCACAGCTGACAATCGCACAAAACGGAGGACGATATGAAACGTGAACGCGCCTTACAGGTAGTGTTGGTGTTGGTGGGCTTGCTTTATTGCTTTTGGGGCTATCTCCTGTTCGACAACCTGTGGCACGCTAAGTGGCTTAGCGGGCATAGTGACGTCATGCCAATGTTCCTGAGCCTTAACACGACGCTTGGGGTCTGTCTGTTGTTGGCCGTCAAGCAGCCGGCCAAGCATCGCTTGATGATCGCCTATGGGGCGTGGTCAAGCCTTGCCCATGCGTTCACGATGACAATCATGTCGGCGCAAGCCGTGGCGCACGGGATGCACAGGCAGGATAGTCCCCAGGACATTGTGATGTTTGTCGTGATTGGAGGCACACTGCTTACGCTCCTCCCGGCAAAACAAGCATCGCCGGCCGGCGCGCCTATCAGTGAGCCGCGCTTTGCCGAACGCTAGGCATCTCGAAGTTCAACTGTCGATATCAGGCCGATGCACTCATCAAGGCTCAAACGACTCTTCGTGCAGCTCTGAAACGAAGCTCTTCCGCATTTAGCTCTCCGACCTCGAGATCTCGAAAGTAAACCCTGTAGAACCCGGGCGTGGTTAGCTCAAGAGCGAGCTCTTCGAAGCGGAATACTTCGCTGATGAAGATTCTGGTCTTGTGCCAGCTGATGTCGCCACTGTTATTCACTTTGCGCAGAAGAAGCCCTTTGGGGTAGGTGAACTCCGGCAATTTGCGCGGCAGTCGGACAGAACTGGGGTGATAGAGACTGGCCGGAACTGCGTTCTTCAAGCCCTCATGTGGGCGCTCGTTATTGAAGACGTAGCGAAAATTATCGAAGCGGCTCTGCTGTGCGCGAAGAGATGACGCAGGCGGTTTTGTCGTGTCCTCCTTCAGCGTGCGATGCATGCGCTCGTGGCGACCGTTCTGTTGCGGTCGGCCTGCTTGAATCCGTTCGTGAACAATCCCAAGCTTCATCCAGCCGAGCGCGAGCTTCGAAAGTCCCATGAGCCCCGTGCCCGCAAACGGCGCGCCGTTGTCCGTCCTGATTCGAGCGGGCATTCCGTACTCCCGCATAGCCGCTTCACAGATTGCTCGAACCTGGCTAAGGTCAATGCGCGAGACGATCTGGCAACGAATCAAATAACGGCTATACGCATCGGTTATCGTAAACGGATCGCATCGCTTGCCGTCGCCCGTCACGAAGTAGCCTTTGAAATCCATACACCACAACTGATTTGGTCCCGTCACCATTGAGAACGGCTCTGAGCAAGGCGTGATGCGTTTTCTTTTCTTCTGTGGACTTGTTAAGCCGGCGCGGCTCAGGATGTTCCCGAATGTGCTGGCTGCAGGCCATACCAGTTCTGGCTGTAACATTTCCAGCCTTGCCTTGAGCTTGCGTGCGCCCCAAGACGGATGCTTGGCACGAAGGACGAGAATAGCGTTCTCCATCGGCTCAAGGGTTGCGTGCGAGCAGGTATGCGGCCGGCGACTGCGATCCACGAGTCCTTCTGGTCCCGTCTCGTTGTACCGGTTGATCCAGCGGTAGGCCGTTGGACGTGAGATCCCATACGCGCGACACAGGTCCGCCACTGACATCTCTTCCTTCTGATAACTCGATAAAAACTGCAAACGTTGATCCAAGATACAACTCTCTTTCCAGGGCATACACCATCGTCTGTGTCACCCAAACGGCTCGTGTCCGTTACCGTCGCGTTTCGCTGTAAACCATGACTCCGGTCTGTTTTGTAACGCAAGTGCTAAGTACGCTCAGGAGCTTCGCTCCCCGCGCGTGCAAGGGGTTTCCCGCAGTCTTCCGCGCTGCGCTTGTGCAGACCTTCGCTGCGCTTGCCCTTGCGTCTCCGCCTTCAGCTCCGCCGACAAGGATGGGTGATTCCCCTCCCCTTGCGCTTGCTACCCACACCCGGATGGCCGGGGGCCAAGGCGTGTCTGTGAGAACAGCCACAGCCAAACCATTCAAAAGCCAAGGAGCACTGAACATGAGCAACGACAAAGCACAGGAACTCACCGCAAGGATCAACGAATCCATCACCGCACTATGCGCCGAGACCGACGCCGCGAAGCAGTCAGAAACTTATCTCGCATGGCTTTCCACCGTGAGCCGCTTTTATAAATATTCGTTTGGCAATTGCCTTCTGATCTGGACGCAAGCGCCAGAAGCAACCCGCGTTGCCGGGTTCAACACTTGGAAATCATTAGGCCGATTTGTGAAGAAGGGCGAGACCGGCATCCGCATTCTCGCTCCTATCGTTCGTAAGGTGGACGAGGAGAAAGACGGCGCCACGGAGAAGGTATCCCGGCCCTTTGGTTTTCGTTCCGTGTCGGTCTTCGCTCAGGAACAGACGGACGGCCAACCACTCCCCGAACTGAACACCAACGCCACAGAAGGAGGCGAAACCCTTCTCCCGCTGTTGGAGAAGGCAGCGGCCCACCTCAACATCACGCTCGTTTACAAGGCTATCGCCGGTAACGCAGAAGGCTATAGCAAAGGCGGCTTAATCGAGATTGAGGAGACGTTAGACACCCCCGCACGTTGCGGAGTAATCGCCCATGAAATCGGCCACGAATTGATGCACCGAACCAACCGCGAAGGCACCACACGCCAGCAGAGAGAGCTTGAGGCCGAGTCCGTATCCTATGCGGTCCTCGCTCACTTCGGCATCCACTCCGAAAGCCGCTTCTATCTTGCAACCTATGACGTAACCGCCGAGATGCTGACCGCTTCCCTTCAGACCATCGGCAATGCCGCGAAGAAGATTATCAGCATGATTGAGGACTCAGGCGAACAGATCGAGGAGGGCGAGGGTGAACAGTCCCCCGCCCCGCTCGCCATCTCCGCCTAGAAGCGCTCCTTGCCCGCCAGCAAACGCGGCGACCCTTCCTACCAGGGGAAAGGGTCGCCCACACCCCTTTTGCCGGGGCCGTTCCCTCCCCGGCACCCCTCCCACAGTGAAATACATTTGAAGGGTGACGTCGATGGACAAGACCCAATCCACAGTTCGCAACATCCTCACAGCAGTAGAAGCGCCGCTCTACGATATCGGCGTCCTGAGCGATCGGGGTATGCTTCCCGGTCTCGACAGCATCCCCGCCGCGGCGGTGCTCGACCGGCTTTCGCTATTCAAGTATCGCAACGCTCGCGGCTCCCATATCTATGTCCGTCCTTCAGGGGAACATCGTTTCACCGTGCTAGACGATCTCAACGAGACCACGCTCGCGCGGCTCGCGGCGGATGGCTTCAATCCTTGCGCCGTCGTTGAGACAAGTGCCGGCAACTTCCAAGCCTGGCTGAAGCACCCCGCTGTGTTTCCAAAGCCCCTCGGAACTTTCGCCGCACAGACTCTTGCCGGACGCTACGATGCCGATCCAAGCGCGGCGGACTGGAGGCGGTTCGGGCGGCTCCCCGGCTTCACAAATTGCAAACCTAAGTACCGCAAGCCCGATGGTCTATTCCCTTTCGTTCGGCTCAAGAGTTATAGCGGCGAGCAGTATCCGATGGCCGAGACCTTCGCGCAGGAAATAACGAAGCTCTATGAAGAGCGAGAACAGGAACGAGAGGAACGACGCATACAAGCGTCTCTTTCTCCCCAACGGGGACCGAGGTTATCGAATCTGTCTCTTGAACGATTCCGTACCTCCACCAAGTACCAGGACAGACCCGCCGCCGCAGACATAGCCTTCTGTGTCGCCGCTTATGCCAACGGGATAACAGAGGACCGTATCGAACGTTCCCTTGAAGACGACTATCTATCCCGCGATCCCAGCACTTCAAAGCGAGCTGCCTACATCCGGAGAACTATGGAAAAGGCGAGGAGATGGGCTGAGCGATAAGCATCGGTGCTTCAAGTCCATTTGTCGTTCTTCCCTGTTGCATTCTGATTGACTCTTCGAGTTTCTGAGCTGGCTTTCGCTACTTGCACCATGAGGGAAAACCATTGAACAGGGCGGCTCCCTTCCGGTTTGCCTTTCTCTCTGCGTTCAGCGTGCCGCGCTCAAAGCACCCCCGCCCTTCGGACGCACGCTCTCCTTCCCAAAATCCGCTGTGCGCCTCTGCGAGGTGCGGACTCCTGCCCCAAAACAAGTTTGGGTCCCCTTCCGCAGATTCCGTCCAGTCGCCGAGGGAGTGGGTCGCGACGGCACACCCGTTGGGCAAGCATGTACCGCAGACAGCGGATACACCAAAAGAAACGGAGCCAAACACCATGTTCAACAAAATCATCCTCATCGGCCGCCTCGGACAGAACGCAGAAGCCGAAACCGCTCAGAACAACAAAGAGTACGTCGTCCTCAACATCGCTACGCAGGAGAGCTGGAAGAACGACAAAGGCGACTACGAAACCCGCACCGAATGGCACCGCGTCTTTGCCTGGAGGAATCTCTCGAAGTTCGCCAAGACTCTCCAGAAGGGGCAGCTCATCACCTTGGAAGGCACCTTGCGGTATCGCGAGGTCGAGGATGAGATCGAGGGCACCACGTTCAAGCACCGGATAGCGGAGATCCACGCCATCAGCATGAAGCGGCTCTCTAAGATCGAGGCCGCTGATGACCCAACAGACGGAGCCGGCGACGAGTAATCGCCGGCTTTCAGGTGGATGAGACAGAGAAGGTCTCATCCACCATTTGTTGTGAAGATAGAGGCTGGCTGTGAGATCAAGTAGGCTCAGATCATCTCGGGTGTCAGCGTTGCTGGGTT
Organism: Acidisarcina polymorpha; assembly: GCF_003330725.1. Classification (NCBI taxonomy): domain Bacteria; kingdom Pseudomonadati; phylum Acidobacteriota; class Terriglobia; order Terriglobales; family Acidobacteriaceae; genus Acidisarcina; species Acidisarcina polymorpha. The sequence continues at coordinate 6,756,932 of NZ_CP030840.1, forward strand.
TGCTCCATTGCATCAACCGAGAATCGTTCTCGGCGACATCGGCGTTTATGAGGACTGACACTTCGACGAGGTATGTCTGAGAACGGAAAAGGTGGGAACTGGCTAGAGTTGCGTATCATAAAGGACGCCATCGTACCTATGCGGAGACGGACTTGAAGTTCAAAGATCGAACGATTAACGCATTGGCCGACATGATCTGCGGGAATACCGACGCCGGCAAAGAGGTCCTTTTCCCCTACCGGAGCAGCAGCTACATCACACGCTTCTTTCAAGAATGCGATACCGACTATGTGCACGATGGGACAACGCGCAACGCTTGGGTGGGCAGCACGTTGGTCACAATTCTGGAGGAGCCACAGACAAGCGGCAACGCGCCGCCCGACACCTTCGCCCGTGTAATACGCACGCTCATGGATCAGGGCGACAAACAGGACGCGGACCCCGCCCGCGAAAAGGCCATGGCGCTCTTGAACGTGGCTTTGGTCCGTGAAGGCTACGAAGCGTTTTATGCAGAAGATCGGCAATGCTACCTGAAGCACATTGCGACGAACACGATTGCGCAGCCGGTTCCAAATCCGCACCGACCCTTCTCGGCAACCGAGCTGAAACGACGCGGTGACTTAATCGCCTATTTAGACCGCTGTTCAGAAGATGAGCTAATCGGGGAAGTCCTCCTGCCATTGTTGCGTCAGCTTGGCTTTCATCGCATCACGGCGGCCGGTCATAAAGACAAGGCGCTCGAATACGGTAAAGACATTTGGATGAAGTACACGTTGCCGACAATGCACACGTTGTATTTCGGTATTCAGGCGAAGAAAGATAAGCTCGACGCGGCGGGCGACAGCAAAGGATCAAACAAAAACATCGCAGAAATTCATCAGCAGGCCTTGATGATGCTTGGCCATGAAATTTTCGATCCCGAGACAAACAGTCGTGTCCTAGTGGTCAAATCACCAAAGCTGCAAGGAACTGGCTCGGCGGGAAGCTCGATGCGACGAAGCGCAGCCAGATCATGTTCATGGACAGAGACGACATTTTGAACCTCTACGTCGTAACCAATCTGCCCCTGCCTGACGGTGCGCTCCGAGAGCCGATGAAGATCACCGACGATGACATCCCTTTTTAGAAATACAACCCCGCGACGGTGCTGAACTTGCGTTTATATCGTACCGAGAAGTCGGCATCGCGACCGGAATCTCATAATCGGGTGCCGGATCGACGATCGCCGTCGCAATCGACGTTTCGCGGTACCAATTGTATTCGTAATCAAACCGTCCAACTCGACGAACCAATAGCTAGCTATTGGGCAGCGGTCCGAAACCTTCTGTAGTGCTTCTGAAGCCACAGGATGGGGGAGACATCCTGCATTCTCAGCTTGATTAGTTCCTCAAGATCCCGGTCTGAAAGTATCAGCAGAACTTTCCGAGGATTCGAATCATTGAAAATTGAGATTTGCTTCCGAAGCAAGTTATCACCGGGGGGCTTCCGGGTAACGATGTATCCCAGCCGGCCGATCCTATCGCCTAGATACGTCGCCGCCTGATTAAGAGCTGCCATCGTGAGCTCGTCCGTGTTCTTGACCTCGAACATGACGAACAATGAGTCGTGGGACGTGCGCACGTAGTCGAGAAACGTCGCGTCAGAGTCGTTCGTGACAATGATATCCCTGCGTTCGGTACCGTCAATCGTGCGTTCCTCAAGACGTCCATCGATCAGATCTGGGCAGAACACGAATGTAAGGATGTCGAGGACAAGCTCTTGATACGCTGTTGCGTCAGACTGCCCTGGAGGAATCGTCGCCAAACGCGTTAGCAGAGACTCTCCCGTGTCAGCCGAGCTATCCGTAAGTGGTGGCAGGATCGGTTGAGCAGCCGCTGCTTGCTGCTCCCTTTGCTTGACATAGGCGTCGATGATGGAGGTCTCCACGCGACTGGTAGATGTCACCTCTGCCTTTGAGGGCGCGCGTCCGGTCACTCTCCCGACCCTCTTCCTAGCCTCCAGATATGCCCGAAACTCGGTCTTGACGAAGTTGTCATAGTTGATCCAAGGAAGCTGTCGAACTATCCTGCGAGGCACAAAGAGAATTGCTCTCCCATCCTCAGAGTTGACCGGCAAATCATAGTATCCATCGCGCCAGCAGCGCTCTTTTGGATCGTAGACATGGTTGACAGGGACTAACGACCGGATCGGCAGGTTATGAACCTCGCATTGGCGTTGAGTGTATTGAATTAAGTATTCCTTCAGGATATTTGAAGCGATGTCGCCTACTCGATCAGGCCCTATTCCCGGAGAGATCAGTTGCATCTCTTCGACGTGCCTGATGCCACGCTCCATAATCGCCGGGGACAATTTCAGCGAGCCGATAAGCAGATTTGTCAGAGTCTTGCCCAAGCCGGACCCTCTTTTGTTACTCGCGCCATATCCGAAGCCGATTTCTGCCACCTCGGGGAAATCCAATATGTACTTGGCGTCTAGCTCGTCGTCTTTGGCGATTGCACTAACCCCATCCGCAAAGTGTTCGACAATGCTTGCATGGAGCAACCGTAGTTCTGGGTCCCGACTCTTGAATAGGAGGAAAGGATCGATGCATAGAGGCAAATCGCCCACGAGGTGTGGAATGACGAAATCAACCTCGAGCTGTCGCAATTGGGGGAATACGCTGGAATCTTTGGTCATTTCTGATCTGGCTCGTATGTGATTCCATCTTTTGGAGGCTCGTAAGACGGAATACCAACTCGATCCAACTTCTCAAAATTGAAGAATACCTCGTCGCCATGCTTCCGAAACCACGCGTCTGAGATGGGGCCGTCAATCTTCGCTTTCACCTCGGATTTACGGACGTACTCGTCATATTCTTCCGTCTGATCCTCACCTTCTTCCCCATCCTCTTCGGTAAGCCCAGAATCGTCTTCTTCTTCCTCAACATCGTCCGAATCGCTACCGTCATCATCATCGTCGTCGCTCGCTACATCCTCTTGCTCGTCTTCATCGTTGTCAGAGGTGTCGGATTCCTCTTCATCGCTGACCTCGTTATGAAAATCAACCTCCTCCTGCTCGGCGACTCTCAAGGCAGAAGCGATCGTCTGTAGCTCACTTCCTATAGAGAAATGACCTTTTGTTTCCACCTCTAACATCGAAGTAAAACGTTCGCTAGTCTGTTGAAGGATTCGGAGTGATAGCAGGAGATCGGGATAACTCGGGTTGTCGCCAGCAGGCACGAAGGATTTCAAACGACCTAGGTAAGCGTCTCGAAATATGAGCGCCTTAGCATCCGCTATCTGCGCATTGACAACCTCTACGAGCAGATCGGAGGGAGGCACCACCGACTTGCTTTTGGTGAGTTTATCGACTTCTTCGTACAGACCTCGGAGCTGGCTCGTCTGTGCCAAGTGATTCTGGTGAGCCTTCCGGATGGCGTCTCCGAACTTCCCGTGTTTATCCAGTGCGGCTATAGCTGAATCCAACTGCTCTCTTCTCGAAAATTCCATCTGCCGCCTCTTTGGCTCGGGATTCCACCTCGCCTATATCGGGTCTCCCATACAGCCTCGACGGGACCGGTTACTATTTTCGCACGCAGACGAACGCACGACAGCGCGAACTGTCTATTACTGAATATTGGTGTCCTGCTGCTGAGTCGCGTGGTTCTTGGTCGCTTGGAAAGAGAAGCATCGATTGGTCCCGTGAAGTCGGCCAGCGTCCACGAATGTCTCCGCTCCACCTGCCTCTGCGCGCCCTATTCCTACCCGCAACGTACGCCCGAAGAACAACTGCCAAAGCAATCTCCGCGCGGTTCGCGCTAATGCAAGGAAACCAAGCCTACTGAGGGACTCCGTCCCTGGCGCGCGACAAGAGGCACCCCAATCTTCCGCGCTTCGCTTGTGCAGACCTCCGCAACGCTACGCCCCCTCCACTCCGCTGATCGCTCCGTTCCAAGGGTGGGGAACCCCACCTCTTGCACTTGCCGCCCCTGCTGGCGTGGGCCAGGGCCAAGGCGTGTTTGTTAGCAAACACAGCACAGCCATTCAAAAACGGAGGAACTACCCAATGAGCAGCACGACAGCAAATCCCTACCGCATCAGCTTGACCGAAATGCTGAAACAAGAAGGACGCACCTTTGAGGCTATGGCCGAAGAGGTGATGTTTGGCGACGCGAACGCACTCGCGCTTTGTACCGAGCATTGCGAGGTGGAACCAGACGGCACATGCCCCCACGGTTGCCCCTCCTTCATGCGAGCTGCAGGCCTCATCTAGCACCGACCCTACCACCGCACCATACGACCCGAAGGAGAGAAAACCCGATGAGCTACACCGCTACCTATTCCCCCGAAGACAACAAACTCCGCCTCTACTCCAACAACCCGCCTCGACAGCGAGACGTATGCTCGCGTGAAAGCTGCCGGTTTCATTTGGGCACCAAAGCAAGACCTATTCGTCGCGCCGATGTGGACACACAGCCGCGAGGATTTGCTTATTGAGCTGGCCGGGGAGATCGAAGACGAAGACAGGAGCCTAGTAGACCGCGCCGAGGAACGCGCCGACCGCTTCAGCGACTACAAAGAGAGCCGCATCGAAGACGCGCAACGCGCACATGATGCCGTCCACCGCATCGCCGACAATATCCCGTTTGGTCAGCCTATTCTCGTCGGCCACCACAGCGAACGCCATGCCCGGAAGGACGCCGAGCGCATCGAGAACGGCATGAGGAAGACGGTCCAGATGTGGCAGACCGCCCGTTACTGGGAACAACGCGCAGCAGGAGCACTCCACCACGCGAAGTATAAGGCGCTTCCCGGCGTCCGCCATCGCCGCATTAAGGGATTGGAAGCCGACAAACGCAAGCAGGAGCGCAACAAACAAGAAGCCGAGATGTGGCTAAAACTCTGGACTAAATGCGCCAACGAACCGGACAAGGAACTCCAGGCTAAGGTTGCTCTTCGCATCGCTGCGATGTGCCATCTACACATGCCACGCAAGGAAGGCGACCGCGAAGACTTCCAGCACACCCCGAGCGCATACGACGCGCTACAGGGCAGTTTCCCGACACTCTACCTACCCCGCACCTTGGACGAGGTTCTAGCGGTTGCTCTCGAAACTTACCCTCGTGTCATTCCCACTTATGACCGCTGGATCGACCACTATACGAACCGTATCGCTTACGAGAAGGCAATGCTGGGGGAGACTGGAGGCCTCGCCGCCGACCGATTCAATTTTGAAGTTGGGGGCAAGGTCTTTATTGGAGATGAGTGGCTTGTAATTCTGAAGATCAACAAGACCGGCGACGCCATCAGCAGCCTAACCACTACACCGCGCCGTTACTTCTACGGGAGCAAATACAAAGCCGGTATCGAGAGCGTCAAGGATTATCAGGCACCGAAGCCCGAGGAGACCGCAGCAGTCAAGGCAGCTAGCAAGCTCCCCCCCGATGTGCAACTATCCCGGCGACGGCTTCAAACACATGACGACAGACGAATGGAAGCGAAAGAAGATGTCCGACGTTCCACAGTCTACGACTCACGCCGCGACCGATACCCACGGAGCGTACCGCACCCGCTCGACATGGGCCGGAAACTGGAAGACCGTTTCTGTCTATCTCACCGACGCCAAGCGTATCGACCCACCCCCGAAGCAAGCTCCGTTGACCCCAGCGGAGCCCACCGCCCCCGAGACGCTTGCAACGATGGCGCAAGACCTGAAGGCACAAAACCCAGTCCCGACGCCGCACACACCGCGCCAGCATGACGAGCGCATCCCCTCGCACGATGAACTGCACGAAATGAAGAAGACCGCCGCTCAGGGCGTCGTGATCGTAGCCGTTCCGCAACTCTTCCCCACTCCGCCCGAGTTGGCAGACCGTATGGTCGCGCTTGCGGACATTCGCCCCGGGCAACAGGTTTTAGAACCCTCCGCAGGAACAGGCCGAATCATTGATGCGATTCGCCGCAATGCTCACGGCTACGCGATCACAGCTGTTGAGCTGAATTGCAATATGGCCCACCGGCTCCGCACGATTGATTGTGTCGATGACACACGGCAGGCCGATTTCTTGGAGTGCAACGGCGATCTAGGAACATTCGACCGCATTGTTATGAATCCTCCGTTTTCGAACGCAGATGATATCAAGCACATTATGCACGCCTTGAAGATGTTGAAGCCCGGAGACCGACTGGTCGCCATCTGTGCCAACGGCCCGAGGCAGAACGACAAGCTAAGGCCCATCGTTGAAGCGCGCGGCGGTATCTGGGAAGAATTGCCTTCCGATACTTTCATCAGCACAGGTACAAGCGTTCGCACCGTGCTCCTCATGCTGGACGCATAACCAGGTGCCGCCCGCTTCAGAGTAAACCGCCGCGATGCGAACTCCGAAGCGGGCGCAAGGGGACAAACCCCGTCGGTTTTTCCCCTTGACCGTTTTTCCCGCCATACGGAGACAACGCTGAGACAGGCGCTATCCTGTTCCTATGTGCGGACGATACGGACGACGAAGCGACAAGCAATACATCGCAGAGCACTACGCCATGCGCCGCAAGATTGCCGATCTTCCGCCCATGCCACCTGGGTACAACATCACCCCCGGCACATTCCAACCAGTTGTGCGCCTAAGTGAAGAAACAGGCGAGCGGGAGATGAGCCTAATGGAGTGGGGCCTGGTTCCGTATTGGTCGAAAATGCACAAGATGGTCTCGAATTGTGCCCGCGATGACAAGCTCACCATTAGCGGGGCATGGATCAAGCCTTTTCAGCAACGCCGATGCCTGATTCCCGGTGAGTTCTTCTATGAGTGGGAGGTACCCACTCCAGAGGATAAGAACGAAAGATCACTAAACCGTGGGCGGTTGCGCTCACGGATGACAGGCTCTTTTCATTCGGCGGCATCTGGGATAGGTGGAAGGATAGAGCAAGCGGCAACGTGCTGGAGAGCTTCGCAATCGTCACCGTGGACCCGAACGAGGTTCTTGAGCCATTTCACAATCGCTGTCCACTCATCCTTGAGCCGAAGGACTACGACCACTGGCTTGCGCCCGCCGAATCTTCGCACCTGCCGATTGATCTTGTGAGGACATACCCTTCTGAAAGTATGAAGGCGTGGAGAGTAGCGCCGTTGAAGGGCGATGGCCCGCAATTGCTGGAGCCTTTGACAACCCAACCTGAGGCAATGCAAGTCACTCCATCACTGTTCCCCGAGTAATGGCGCTCTAGTCTACCTTGATTCCATTTTCGCGCCAGGGGTTCGAATCGCCTTGCAGGGCATTCGCAGCACTCCACTGAGCCGCTTCTATAAAGTCAGTAAGTTTCCGTCGCTCACCTGAGGGCATGGCCTATTCGCAAGCAATCCTTTTCTGTTCTTCGGAGCGCCCGGGATTCGTCACAAAATGCACTGCCCATAGACAGAGGCCACGTGCATTGCAGAAGTACATCTCTCCCTGCTCTTCTGCCAGTACATATTCCTCTGGAGGCACCTCCGCGATATCGTAGGAACATATCCGGCGTTTGTGTGCGGGCTGCGTCATTAGAGGGGGCACCTCAAGAAAGGGAAATTTATGTAGTGCGCCGGGAGACCGCGCATGAACCATGCGATGGCCCAAACTGCTACTGGACGTCAAGACGAAACGGCTTGTCATAGGGGGCTACGGGGTACCCTTTCTGTTTCCATGCTTCAAGCCCGCCTGCCAGCATCTTCACTCTCAAGAACCCCATCTTTAGGGCGGTTTCTAACACGATTCCGCTGCTGTCGTCACCTGGACAGGTGCAATAGAGCACGTAGTCTTGATCTTTAGAGAGCATGTCGGGATTTGCGACGATCTCTCTCGGAGAGATTCTCTGTGCGCCTGGAATTATCTCTGTGTGCACAAGGAAGTCGAGAGGCAAGCGCAGATCCACAACCGCGGGCTTCTGGTCTGAGTCGAGCAAGTCATGCAAGGTCTCAGGGGTGATCGTGTGACTGAGCATCTCTCGTCGTCTAGCTCTACGTCGCATCCAAATGATCCCAGAGACCCACGCTAACGAGCCGACTGCAATAAGAGACAGAGGTTCAAACATCGCGATTCCTCCCATGACAAACTTTGCGCAAATGATATTGGATGAACCAGCTCCCAACTCAGATTCATGCTTCTCAGCGCCTTCCGAATTACCGGGTTCCCGACGGTGCCGTATAGAGCTTTGATTGGCGGCTTTCGGTTCGCGCTTCAGCGTGAACATAAGGATGCACCTCAAGAGACTTGCCGGTCTTACGGCTGCCATCCTCCGCCGAGAGCGCGGAAAGACCCTACTGCTGCGCGGGCGGCGCCCTCACGACTGACTGCCAACTCGTCTTTTGCGGCAAGTAGTTGTCGATCTGCGTCTAGTACATCGGTCAGGCCAATGACGCCGGCGTTGTATGATTCCTGCGAGCGGTCACGTACCCTCTGCAGTTGTGCTATCTCCAGGAGCAGCTCCGAACGGCGGTTCTCAGACTGCGCTAGGAGAGTGAATGCGTCTTCAACATCCTCAGCGGCATGAAGTACAGAGCTCCGGTAGCGCAATAGGGCCTCAGCATTGGCTCCGCGGGCTTGCTTGACCTCTGCATCTACCCTGCCGAAATCGAATAATCTCCAACGAAGACCTGCGACGCCGATCGATTGAAACCCTTGCTGCTCAAACAAATGAGCAGGTGCAAGTGCCTCAGAGCCGACGATGCCCGACAGCGAAAGCTTTGGGTAATATTCCGCGAGCGACTGGCCGATTCGGGCATTTGAAGCAGCTACCTCGCGTTCGGCTGCAATGATGTCAGGCCGTCGGCGCAAGAGATCCATAGGGGCGGCAGTATTCGGAATGCTCGGCACCACGGGAATGTCTGCCACCACTTTGAGGTCGGCAGCATAGGTTCCAGGTTGCGCTCCCATCAGGACATCGAGACGATTGAGCTCCGACTCAAGGACTGTATCGAGCAATGGAATCGTTGCCTTTGCACCAGAGAGCAGGGCCTCTGCTTGCGCAAGTTCCCGATCGGACGCAACGCCTGCATCTTTTCGTTGGCGCACGAGATCCACGAGGTGTTGATCGGTCTCGATCTGCTCATGCGCGAAACTCAACCTCGCTTGCGCACCCCTGATCTGCAAGTACGCATCTGCGGCTTCAGCCGCAATTGAAATGCGTGTACCAGTACGCATAGCCTCCGCCGCCTGCGCCTCTGCAGTGGCTGCTTCCGCACCTCTTCTCAAGCTCCCGAAGAGATCGGTCTCCCAACTGGCCGAAATGCCGAGATCATAGTAGTTTTGATCGCGTTGATATCCGGGGATGACAGGGGATATGCGACCGAATGGGCTCTCCAATGATTGTCGAAGGGAAGTAGTCGAAGCGGATAAGCTACCGGCGGGCAGCCTTGCCGCACCCGCCCCTTTTGCGACGGCTCGTGCCTGCTGAACACGGGTCAGCGCTGCCGCCAAATCAAGGTTTTCGGCCAAACTCCGTTGCACTACCTCTGTGAGCTTCGGATCTTGGAATCCGACCCACCATTGATCGAGTGACGGTGCGGGTGGGGCGTCGGTCCTCGCCTCAATCGACGGGGCATTATGGAACGGCTGCAACTGCACAGACGGCGCATGGTAGTTGGGGCCGACCCGGCAGCCACTGATTGCCGCAGTCAGAGTGAGGGCTAACCCCAGCCGGCCCGCAAAACTGACAGCCGCCACGTGCTGGCGGCTGAACTCACTGCTGCGGGGAAACTTGCTTTCGAGTTGACGAGAACGATCGCGGCTATTCATTGTTAGTGAAGAGTATTGGAAATCATCATCCATTGTCAATAAACTGTATGCTGAAGCTGGCCAGATGATTTGGTCAAAACTATGGAAAGCTCTGAATCTGAATCCACTATGAGTCAAAATACTAGCCACCGCTCTTCATTCGAACTTGGTCGACGCGAGGCCATTTTGCAGGCTGCCAGTGAGCATGTTCGCCATTACGGTTACCAAAAAACGACCGTCGCAGACATCGCAAAAGCCATCCAGCTCTCCCCTGCTTACCTGTACCACTTCTTTGATTCAAAACAGGCAATCGGAGAAGCCGTGTGTACTTTGATGCTTGAGGATCTAATCAAGAATTTAGCAAACCTGTTGGCCCAGATAGACTCACCAGGGGAGTGCATCATTATTATTATCAGCAATATAGCTGTAGCCTCTACAAATATGTTTCTCGAGGATCGAAAGATGCATGATCTCATGGCTCTGTCATTTCGAGAGAAGTGGGCCTCAACGGAAAAATACCGTTCCGACCTCCTAAAAATCGTTCGCGAGGTGGTGATTCGCGGACGCGAAATAGGCGAATTTGAAAGGAAGACGCCCCTCGATGAGACCTGCGAGGCAATTCACTACACCATGGAACCTTTCTACGATCCGATTCTTGTTCAACAGAACCCGCTAGAGCTGCCGGAGGAGGCCGTCGCTGTGGCAAAGCTGGTGCGAAGATCACTCACTTTATGATGAATGACGAATTGACAAACTCATCACTTGCATATAGATTCGGCTTCAGGAGCATCAGGAGAGTCACCAGTGAGGAATTTTCAATTCAGCATTACAGCCCTGGCCCTTGCCGCATATGTAATCGGCCTCGCCGGTTGCAACCACAAGGTCGAAGCCGATCCACGAACCGAGCCCGAATTAGTCCGGGTCGCCGAGGTGGTGGTCTCATCCGGCTCCACCCGTTCATTTACCGGCGTCGTTACCGCGCGTGTCCAAAGCAACTTGGGTTTCCGAATTCCCGGAAAGATCACAAAGCGTCTCGTAGATACCGGTCAGTTTGTCCGCGCCGGTCAGCTTTTGATGACTATCGACCAGACCGATTACTCGCATGCGATTACCGCAAGGAACGAGACGGTCGCCGCAGCGAAGGCCAAAGCTGAAGAAGCTGCCGCAGATGAGGCTCGCTACCGCGGGTTGGTGAAGACGGGAGCGATCTCAGCCTCCACCTATGACCAAGTGAAGGCAGCTTCTGATGCTGCTCAGGCCGAACTGCAGGCCGCTCAGGCGCAAGCCCATGTCGCACAGGACGAAGGCGACTACTCAAAACTCACCGCAGATGCCGACGGAACTGTCGTCGAAACAATGGGGGAACCAGGACAGGTGGTAGCCGCCGGTCAGACAGTCGTGCGTCTCGCACATGCCGGCCCACGCGAAGCTGCAATAAACCTCCCCGAAACTGTACGCCCAAAGCTGGGAACCGCTGCGAATGCATCGGTGTATGGCCAAACAAGTGGGGTAACCGCCAGGCTGAGACAACTCTCTGACGCCGCTGATCCTCTCACGCGGACATTCGAGGCTCGCTATGTACTGGGGGGCCCTGGCGCGAATGCACCTCTCGGCGCAACGGTCACGGTGCGACTCGACGGCGGAAGCGAGGACCTGTATTCAGTTCCCATCGCTTCCATCATAGATTTGGGTCAAGGCACCGGCGTTTGGGAGTTGAACACTCAAACTAACACCGTCGCCTTCCATCCTGTTCACATACATAATCTGACCGAAGAGGAGGCGATTCTGACAGATGGCGTGCATTCGGGCGAGAAGATCATCGCGCTTGGGGTCCATCTTCTTCACGACGGAGAACGTGTTCGCGTAGAGGAAGTTCGCGCGGAGGTTAAACGATGAACCTTCACGACAAAGAGCACAGCGAGTTCCATGTTCACGACACGACTGGACCCGAGTTCCGGGAGAAAGTCACCGAGTCGTTCCTCAACCTTTCAGCGATAGCGGTACGCGAAAAAGCCGTCACGTTCTTCTTGCTTCTTGCCGTAATCGGAGCCGGAGTCTTTGCGTTCTTTCAGCTTGGCCGGGCTGAAGACCCCACGTTTACCGTGAAAGTTTTCACAGTCGCCGCCGTTTGGCCGGGTGCGACCGCACAAGAGATGCAGGATCTAGTCGCAGAACCGCTCGAGAAGCGAATGCAGGAACTCCGGACCTACGATAGGGTAGAGACGTTTACACGTCCCGGCCTAGCCCTCATGAAGGTATCCCTGAAGGACAGCATGAACCCCAAGGAGGTTCCTGAGGAGTTTTACCAGGCTCGCAAGAAACTAGGGGACGAAGCACATAAGTTGCCACAGGGCACGTATGGCCCGTTCATCAATGACGAATATTCGGACGTCACCTTTGCACTCTATTCCGTGGAAGCACATGGTCTACCTTTGCGCACGCTGACGCGTGAAGCAGAAACGCTGCGCCAACGACTGCTGCAGGTGCCTGGTGTAAAGAAGATCGATATTGTTGGTGAGCGTCCCGAACGCATCTTCGTTGAGTTCTCCTATGCGCGGCTGGCAACGCTCGGCGTCAGTCCACAGCAGATCTTCGACGCACTCGTGAAGCAGAATGCCGTGACACCGTCCGGCTCGGTCGATACAAAGGACCAGCAGGTCTTCATCCGGTTGGACGGTGCGCTCAACGACTTACAAAAGATTCGGGACACACCGATCGTAGCCGGCGGACGCACATTGACGTTATCTGACATCGCCGAGGTGAAGCGCGGCTACGAAGATCCTACGACCTTCATGATCCGGCACAACGGCGAAGATTCCCTCGTCCTCAGCATCGTGATGAAGGAAGCCTGGAATGGCCTTGATCTCGGCAAGGCACTCGAAGCGGAGCAGAAGAAGATTTCGACGGAACTCCCTGCCGGCATGGTTTTCAGCAAGGTCACGGATCAGGCTGTAAACATCCGGGAGGCCTATGACGAATTCATGCTCAAGTTCTGTGTCGCGCTTGCGGTCGTCATGATTGTGAGCTTGATCAGTCTTGGCTGGCGCGTGGGTATTGTGGTCGCTGCAGCCGTCCCCCTTGTACTTGCTGCTGTATTCGTGGTCATGTTCGCTACCGGCCGCGTTTTTGACCGCGTGACGCTCGGTGCGCTCATCCTTGCTCTAGGACTACTTGTCGACGACGCCATCATTGTTATCGAAAGCATGGTTGTCAAGATGGAAGAGGGCTGGGACCGCGTTCAGGCGGCCGGGTATTCATGGGGTCACACGGCCGCACCCCGTCTTGCAGGAGCTCTTGTGACCGCCATCGGACTTATGCCGGTAGGTTTCGGTAAGTCTACGGCGGGCGAGTATGCGGGAAATATCTTCTGGGTTGTAGCGTTCGCCCTGCTGGTGTCGTGGTTAGTGGCAGCGACGTTTACACCGTACCTCGGCGTAACTCTTCTTCCGAACGTAACGCCCATCGCGGGAGGGCACGAGGCGATCTATTCGACCCCCGGTTACCAAAAGCTCCGCAGGCTCGTGGCTGGTGCAGTCAAGTTCAAGTTCCTCGTAGCGGGCATTGTGGTGGCTATCCTGGTGGCATCTTTCGTTGGCATGAGCTTCGTGCGGCAGCAATTCTTCCCTGCCTCCGACCGTCCCGAGATGCTGGTTGAAGTCACCTTGCCTCAGGGCAGCAGCATTGAAACCACGAGCGGGGCAAGTGCCAAGGTGGAAAACTGGCTTCGTAAGCAGCCGGAAGCAAAGATCGTGACTGCGTACATCGGTGGAGGCGCACCAAGGTTCTTTCTCTCTTACAACCCTGAGCTCCCCAACCCAAACTTTTCAAAGATCATCGTTCTGACACCGGATGAAAAGCAGCGTGACGCCCTGAAACTTCGTCTGCAACAACAAGTCGCAGCAGGCATCGCGCCTGAAGCCAGAATCCGCGCTTCGCAACTGGTCTTTGGTCCGTACACGCCCTGGCCGGTCGAGTTTCGCGTAATGGGACCTGATGTCGAAAAGGTTCGCGACATAGCAGCACAGGTCAAACAGGTTATGGTGGCCAGTCCGAACACGCGGCAAGCCAATGAAGATTGGGGAGAAAAGGCTCCCACTGTTCATTTTGTCCTCGATCAAGACCGTCTACATCTCCTCGGCTTGACCTCAAGCGACGCCGGTCTTCAGATCCAGTTCCTGCTCACTGGAATTCCAGTGTCGCAGGTTAGGGAAGACATCAGAACCGTCGATATCGTTGCTAGGAGTGCTGGAGCGGATCGTCTCGATCCAAGCCGACTTCAAGATATGACCATCATCAGCCACGATGGGAAGCTAATCCCAATCAGCCAGATCGGATACGTAGAAGTTCGGCAGGAGGAACCCATCCTGAAGCGTCGCGACCGGCTCACGACGATTACCGTGGAGTGCGACATCGCCGAGGGGCTCCAGCCTCCACAGGTATCGGGTGAACTCCTGAAGTCCATTCAGCCGATCATTGCCAAACTGCCATCGGGCTACAAAATTGAAGTTGGCGGCAACGTCGAGGAGTCCAACAAGGCAAATGTCGCCCTCGCCAGCGTCTTCCCAATCATGATCATCCTGATGCTAACCGTAATCATGCTGCAGGTCAGATCGTTCTCCGCAATGTTCATGGTGGTGTTGACAGCCCCACTCGGGCTCGCTGGTACGGTGCCGACGTTGCTTCTATTCCATCAGCCCTTTGGCTTCAATGCCATCCTCGGACTGATCGCTTTGGCGGGAATCATCATGCGCAATACCCTCATCCTGATCGGCCAAATCAAATCCAATCAGGAAGAAGAGGGCATGAACAGCTACGATGCCGTGGTCGAGGCAACGGTGCAACGCGCAAGGCCGGTACTGCTCACAGCTCTCGCGGCTGTTCTCGCTTTCATTCCTCTCACATTCTCCGTCTTCTGGGGTTCAATGGCATACACCCTGATTGGCGGTACTTTCGTCGGCACGCTTTTGACGCTCTCGTTCCTTCCAGCTCTCTACTCGATCTGGTATGGCGTCAAGCCGAATTCTGTACCGGCGAACAAGGGAGAAGTTCTCTTGGCGGAGGCATAACGCTCAGGCCAGCGGCGGGATCTCCCCATCCTGTTGCCGGCCTCATGCTCGGGACGGATAACAAAAGCTGCACTGGATCGAGCACACCCACCACGCAAGTAGCAGCGAAGCAACGAGGAGTAATCATGGCAGAAAAAAATATTACCGATGTCACCGACGTCACGTTTCAACTGGATGTTCTGGAATCGGAACAGCCGGTATTGGTTGACTTTTGGGCAACATGGTGTGGCCCGTGCAAAACACTCGCTCCGGCAGTGGAAGAGATCGCTGCTGAATTCGATGGAAGGCTCAAGGTCATGAAGTTGGATGTCGATCAAAACAACGCAACAGCTAGCCGGTTTGCCATCCGCGGCATCCCGGCACTATTGCTCTTCAAGGGCGGGAAAGAAGTTGAACGCATCGTTGGCCTGGTACCCAAGGTCACGATTAGCGAAACGGTGTTGAAGCAGATGAACTAGCACATTTTGGGGTGATCGATCAATTTGGGCCCGGCCTAACTGCCGGGCCTCTCTCTATGCGATCTGTAAAGAACACCACGAACATGTTAGGGATGTTCAGCGAAATGGCACTACTGGGAGCCCTAACGGCGAACGCGAGCATTTTGACCACTGGCTTTCTTGAAGCTAGTCAAACCTCGCAGCAGATGCCGTCCCCGATAGGGAAAGTCGCGTTAGTAATTGGGGGAACCCGCGGCGTCGGCGCAGCCGTATCGATTGCCCTTGCTCACGCCGGTGCGGACGTGGCTGTTACCTACTCTGCTTCGCAGGCAAGAGCAAGGGAGCACGTTGAAATCCTAGAAAGGCTCGGGGCAATCGTGCAACGGCAATCAAACACGATCCTGGGATACTAAGCAAGCTGCATCACTCCTCCGGGACGTGACAAGGGCGTTCAAACACCTCGACATCCTGATTCATACTTCATCCTTCGCGAATTACGGGAAACTGTGGTCTTGGCTGGCACCTTGAAGTTCGAGACCCGAAAACGCGTAAAGGCCACCTGAGCGGCTTCTACGCCCAAGAAGACATCTATGAAGAGGCCGTAACAACGGATGACGTGGTCAGGGCTGTTATGTTCTTGGTCTCGCCCTCTGCCGGTTCAATTACCGGGACGGCTCTGGACGCTGGGGGAGAGCTTGCCTGAACGCGCCTGAATAGCCATTCTTCGTTCTGCTAATGTCCGCCCGTGCGTGGTAATCCCGGAAGTAGTCGATCAATTGTGATGGGGAGTTCCCGGACACGGTGGCCGGTAGCATGGAAAACGGCGTTAGCGATGGCGGGAGCCACGGCCACGGAGCCGATCTCCCCGAGCCCCTTTGCTCCAATCGGACTGACCTCTTCGTCCTTTTCGTCCACAAAGATCACGTCCAGATCGAAGATGTCGGCATTTGACGGAATGTGATAATCGGCAAAGCTGTGTGCCATGCACCGACCGAGATTGTGATCATAGGCCGCATCTTCATGAAGCGCCTTGCCGATGGCCATGACAGACGCACCTCGAATCTGACTTTGCGCTGTCAGAGGGTTGAGAATTCGGCCCGCAGCGATCGCTGAGACAATACGGGTCACTCGAATTACACCAAGTTCCTCGTCAATGCGCACTTCTGCGAAAACTGCGGAATGAGTAGCGCTCGTAAACCCCCTGCCTGCGGAAAGCTGTGTGATCGTGGCAGTCGCCTTCATACTCGACTTCCCGGCTCCTTTGAGAAGATCTACGAATTGGCGTCTTGGAACCATGTCTGGATTGAAGGGCTCTCTGCCTGTTGAGTGCTTGAGAAGCTTCTTCTTCAACTTGTCGCATGCAGCCTGCACAGCGGATCCAGCGGTCGCAGCAGTCCAGGATCCACCTTGAGTTGGGTTGTAAGGAAGGGACGAATCTCCGAGACGGGTTGTAACGCGATCGACTGGAAGTTGCATCGCGTCGGCGGCGAGTTGCGTGAGAATCGTGTACGTTCCGGTACCAATGTCAGTCACTGAGGTTGCGACTTCGAGGCAGTTGTCGGCCGTCAGGGTGACGGTAGCTCGCGCCGGGAGCGGAGAGAGCGCTGCATCCCAAATGCCGGTCGCCATGCCCCAGCCGATCAGTTCCCGTCCATCGCGCATGGAGCGTGGCGCGGGGGTACGCAGAGACCACCCGAACTTTTCAGCGCCCTGCTCGTAGCAATCCATTAGGGCTTTGCTACTCATTCTCCGGTGCTCCATTTGATCATCGCTGGTGTAGTTCGCATAGCGCAGAGCAAGCGGGTCCTGACCAGTAGCGTAGGAGAGTTCGTCCATGGCCGATTCGAGTGCGAACATTCCGGTAGTCGCTCCAGGTCCGCGCATATCGCAAGGCGAGACCGTGTCGAGTTTCGCAAGCTTGTACGAGAGGCTGACGTTGTCACACCGATACAGCAGACCCGAGAAGTAAAGCATTGGATCCTGTGCATCTTCATTGCGGGATGTGGCTGCAATTGCGTCCTGCTTTAATGCCTGAAGGCGCCCGAACTCATCTGCACCAAGAGCTACCGTCTGGATTGCGTGAGCTCGATAGCCAAGCGTGTACATCTGATCTCTCGGGATCACGATCCTGACGGATCGCTTGAGAGCTTTAGCGGCCAGCACCGCTAAAAAGACGGATTGTTGAGGACGAAGACCGAGGCCGAAAGCACCGCCAACGTAGGGACTCAGCACACGGACATGGCGCCTGAAGAACAGGAATGCAGTTTTGAGATATATCTGCACACTCTTGGGACTCTGGGTCTTGTCGTATACGGTAATTGTGTTATCCGCGCCCCAGTGGACGGTGGTAGCAAGGAGTTCCATCGGATGATGGTTCTCTGGGGAGGTGCGGTACGTGGCCTCAACTTTCACCGGTGCGGCCGCCATGGCGGTACCCGCATCGCCGGTCGGCTTCGGGGTGGGCGGAACGCCGATACGATGCCTTGGCGGTTCATAGGCGCTTACCGCTTCTTTCTCAAGATCAGTAGCGTGGGCCTCTTCACGATAAGAGACTCTGACCAGCGCGGCGGCATCTCGCGCCGCCTCGAACGTGTCGGCGACCACGAGGGCCACCGGTTGTCCGCTGAAATGGATTCGTTCGTTATGGAGCGGTCGGAACGGTCGGCCGGGAGGCCCCATCGGATCTTTGAAAAACAGGCTAAAGTGTGGTCCCCACGGCCGATTCTGATGTGTGAATATCTTCAGTACGCCAGGAAAGGCGATCGCCTCTTCGGTGTCGAAGCCAGTAATCTTGCCTTTTGCGATGGAGGAGGGAACGATCACCCCGTGAAGCAAATCCGGGACGTCGTATTCCGCGGCATACTTTGCTCCTCCGGTTACCTTAAGCGGACCATCGACACGCGCAAGAGGCTTACCTGTACTGACGGGTTCATCGGCCATGAATTCTCCTAACGGATCCGCTTATCGGACTGCGACTGGGGTGTCTGTGCTGCCGCCTGCTCCAGGCATCGGACGACAGTTCTATGCGCTAATTCAATCTTGAAGCCGTTATGCTCCTCTGCCACCGCTGTATGGAGCAACCGATCCGCGAATTGGCCAAACACGCTTCTCTCGGCATTCGCGCCGACTAGAAGAGTCTCGGCCTCCCTGTCCCGCCATGGCTTGTGGGCAACACCACCGACAGAGAGCGCGGCGCGCGTTATGACGCCATCGTCTACCTTCACCAGTGCTGCAACGGACACTAAGGCGAAAGCGTAGGATAGCCGATCGCGAATTTTTAGATAGCTATGCCCTATCTGCGCAGAAATGGGAGGAAGATCTATAGCAACGATGATCTCGTCGTGCAGCAGATTCGTGTCCAACTGTGGGATCTCGCCGGGTAGGCGATGGAAGTCCGAGAACGCGACCGCTCTCGTTCCACGAAGCCCCTCCACAATGACGACAGCGTCAATTGCGGCGAGGGCCACACACATATCTGATGGATGGGTTGCGATGCAAAGCTCACTGGCACCCAATATGGCGTGCCCGCGATTCAGACCTGTCTTAGCGGGACACCCACTGCCGGGCTTGCGCTTATTACATGGAATTTGAATGTCATAAAAGTAGGAACACCGCGTGCGCTGAAGCAGGTTGCCGCCGATGGTGGCCATATTTCGTAGCTGCCCAGACGCACCCGCAAGTATTGCGCTAGAAAGCAACGGGTATCGTGCGGAAATCCGTTCGTCATACGCGACGTCCGCGTTGGTCGCAAGAGCCCCGATCCTAAGACCACCTTCAGGGGTCTCCCTGATTTCCCGGAGCGGAAGTCCGTTGATGTCGATCACGAGCGTGGGCGTCGAGACGTCATATTTCATCAGGTCGAGCAGATTGGTGCCGCCCGCCAGCAATGCAGCCTCAGGTTCCGACAGCATCATTGCAATCGCTTCCTTTATGTCGGTTGCTTTCACATAGCGGAAATGTCTCATTGGTCCTCTAAAAGAGTTGATCCTGACGCCATAACGTCCGCGATCGCATCGACGATACCGATATAAGCTCCACAACGGCAGAGATTTCCGCTCATGCCCTCACGAATCTCATCTCGCGACTTTGCTTGACCCTCGCGCAATAAGCCCACAGCGGAACAAATCTGACCCGGAGTGCAGTAGCCGCATTGAAGAGCGTCATGTCGGATGAAGGCGGATTGCAGCGGATGCATCTTCGACGTAGATCCAAGCCCTTCGATTGTGGTTACCGTCGAGCCTTCACGACTCACCGCCAGAATGAGGCAGCTATTCACACGCTTGCCATCAAGCAGAACTGTGCATGCTCCGCATTGGCCGTGATCGCAACCTTTCTTCGATCCCGTCAAATGCAGATATTCTCGCAATAGGTCCAGTAGAGTAACGCAGGGGTTCACGTTTACCGCACGGGGAAGCCCGTTGACCACGAGGTTCAATTCGAGGGTTGGAAAAGCCTCAATCGGAATCACAATGACATCCTGTCTACCGGCCGCCTGGCCTGTTTGTTTATAGAGCCGCAACCGCACGGCCCTCGGGCTCAATCAAGCCCCAAATTCCCTGATTGGTAGTCGATATGGATCTGCAATAGCTTGCCCCACTCCCGGAGCACATCTTCCCAAACATGCAGTGTGGACCCCACTCGCTCGCCGATCGCTTATTCCAAGCCGCTTGGATGATCGTCAAGAACTTGGCCTGAGTGCTCGGCGTGCGAGAGCTTGAAACCGGTGGGTAGCCCCAACCCTACGGGCTGTTCCGGGAACCCGTCCACAAGTATCCAACGGAAGAGAGTGCGAGCCGTGAGGTAGCTCTCGTCCTCAAGCCTGTAGAAACCGTGCGCATGCCCGCATGCCACGTTGAGGTGATGCAGCCCCTGATCTACCGTCATTGTCCCCCAACAGTGAGTAGACGTGGATTTGAGAGCGGCGACCTGGGTATGATACTCGGCCAGCTTAGCTTCACTGAAGAACGCCATGCCATCCACTTGAGGCATTCGAATTGCGCGAGGCGAGTATCGAGTCATGGCGATTCCAGTC
Organism: Acidisarcina polymorpha; assembly: GCF_003330725.1. Taxonomy (NCBI): domain Bacteria; kingdom Pseudomonadati; phylum Acidobacteriota; class Terriglobia; order Terriglobales; family Acidobacteriaceae; genus Acidisarcina; species Acidisarcina polymorpha. Next base: position 6,777,186 of record NZ_CP030840.1, read on the forward strand.
ACCCAGAAATTGGTTGTGAACGACTCTGAGATGAGGTTAGACAATCTGTAATTCCATAATCGACGAATCCTTTGAGCCGAGGCCGTCCGATTGAGTGATGGTCACGATCAACTCTCATACTTCACGGAGCAAGAGAGCGAAGCACAAGATTTGCGACCGCCGTGGCGTCTTCTTCGAGGTGATCCAAGTTCTGTTCGAGCAGAATGGGATGGAAGAATGACTGCATCGTGTTATATATAGCGCGGCACGCCTCTTCAAGTGAAGTCTTGCGCTCAAACTCCCCGAGTTCGCGCCCTCGGACAAGCACACGCCGGATGATTTCGATCAAAGCCTGGTTATAGGCCTCAAGGTTGCCCCAATGTTCCTCAAATGAGGCCGTAATGATATCGTGCATCTTTCTATCTTTGAAGAAGAGTTGGGCCCCGTTAAGAGCTAAACTCTTGTAAATCTTACGCATACACTCCACGGGCGAGGCCGTTTCTTGGACAATTTTCTCCAATGCGTTTGTTCGCTCTCCGAGGCAAAGGGCACAAACAGCTTCACCAATTGCTTGCTTCGATACGAAAAACTTATATATGTATGCGGGCGAAAGACTGATTGCTTTCGCCAAGTCGGCAACTGTCGTTTTTCGGTATCCGTAATGCCGGAAATGCTCTCCCGCCGCTTGGAGAATCTGCTCCCTCCGCTGATGTTCCGCTGGGCCTCGCTGGCCCACCGACGTTGCGTTCTGATCGAGTTCTTTAACGGTCGCTACCATTCCATCTATGATAGACCTTTTCTACCCTTTTGGGTACATATGATGCTTATCCACACTCGTCACCTTCGCTGCAGACCGGGGGCGCTGTCGGAAATTATCTGTACTGATGCACCGAGCCTACGCCGCCAAAATACTGGCGAACTCACCTGCTCTTGAAAAAGGCGAGCGCAGTCACGTTGCTGGGATCTCGTGAAAGGATCTTTCTATAAGTTCCAGTTTCAGCTTCAAGATGGCCGCTGGCGCCCTCGGCTTCCGCGATCAATTCCAGCGGCCTGATGCTAGTCGGAAAGAGCTCGCTATCGAATTCCGCTATTGCTAGAGCGCGCTGCGCCTTCTTGCTGAACAAGAGCCTCCCTATCCAACTCTCAAGCTCCTCCTGGTCAAAACTGCTGCTTGCGCCCTGCGCCTTGGCGGCATTGAGCATTGTCGCCAGGTTTACGTATCGAGTTTTCTCCGCTTCGGCACGAAACTTCGTGACGCCGGACAGCTTAATTCCGGGAACGAACGAAGCTGCCACTTCATCCGCAAGTTCCTCCGGATTCGCGCCCATGAGATTCGTGAGAATTACGACGCCTACGTTATAACCGGGGTAAAGCGAAAAGGCTGATCTAGTTCCTCCCACCCCTCCGACAGACGTATAGTTGGCGTGCTCTTCACGATCCCAGCCAAGGGCGAAGGAACTCCGCGAACCGTCGTTCAGGGAAACGAGTGTCCACATGACTTCCCGGGACTCTCGACTCATCTGCCTGCCATCCAGAACCGAAATCATCCAGCGCGCCATATCGTCTGCTGTGGTGTTGAGGCCCGAATTGGCTCGCATCATCGGTCCAAACCGCTCGAAGTGATTGCGTATTGCACCATTGTCACCAAGTCGATACGGCTGCGACTTGTTCTTGATGACATCTCGAGAATCACCGTAAGCAGTGGCTACCATGTGGGCCTTCGAGAGTTCCTCGTCGATCAGAGACGCGTCGGGATCTCGTCCCTCAAGCTTGTTGATAATTAGCTGCACTAGTCGAAGGTTGGTTTGGCAATAATCTCTCTTTTCGCCCGGAGGCGACGCTGGCTGGGAAAGCGCCCAAGCCCAAGCTGCCTTCTCGTCCCTGATGCCACTGAAGTCGATGTCGTCGTATGCGTCGATGTCCGGCAATCCGGAGATCTGGCCAAGTAGCTGCAGTGTGTTCACTCTTCCCCAGGTAGCCGGGATGTCCGTCAGATATGTGGAGATTGGAACCGACAGGTTTAGCCGCCCTTTCTCCACCTCCTCCATGACGGCGATTCCGGTGAACGCCTTAGTGATGGAATTTATTGAGAAGAGAGTTTTCGAGGTCACTCGGACAGGCGTCTGTAAATTCGCAACGCCGTATGACGGCGAAAAGACGATCCTCCCATCGATGACCACGGCTACCTGCATGCCTGGGATCTTTCGGTCTTGCATTGCCCGGTGCAGGATCGCGTCGGCACGCTGGCTTCGTGTTTCTGCGGTCGCGAGGACCGGCGAGAAGTATCCTAAGAAAATGAGAGACAAACTCGCGAGTGAAACAAATGATTTCGGCTTCCCGGTGTGTCCAAGCCATCGTCTATCACCTAACTTCATCACGGTCCTCCAAACAGGCTTCGCCACGCAACGCATTCGTTACAACTCGTAATAATGGATCGGCTTCCGCGCAGTTCCCGGTGTGGCGTTCCTGAACTTTGATTTGCGCGCCAACAACGCAAATATCCTGCAACAACGCGGGTCCGCGAGCTCCGGCGGTATTTTTATTGTCCACTGCCGGCGCCCCGAAGGCCGTCTTAAGCTTATTCATTTGGTGCTCCGGGTCGGCGTCTATATTCTCCCTGGAGGAATTCCGTCACCCGTGTGAAACTCTCCATGGACGCATAGAGCTAACAACTAAGCTTGAAGGGCGATGGCCCGCAATTGCTGGAGCCTTCGACAACCCCGTCTGAGGCGATGCAAGTCACTCCATCACTGTTCCCCGAGTAATGGGGGAGACCACTCCAAACGTCAAAAACCGGATGCGTGGGTTTCTATGAGCGGGTTCTGTTTTGGAAGCAAGTTGGCAATCTTTTCTGCTAAGAGATTGGCCCACGTTCTGTATTGATTTTCGCCGGGGTGGTATCCGTCTGCCGCCATATCCTTCGGGTTTGAAGCCCACTGGAGCGAGACATAGGCGAACTTCCTCTGCGGAGCAATCCACCGCTGTAGACCTTCGTCAAGCAGTTGCGCGTATCTACCCAAGTACCAACGAAGCGGTTGCGGCGTAGCTGGTGTGAGGTGTAGCGGAGGCAGACCGCTGATAACTGCGAGCCGCGCTCCAACTCGCTCAAAGACCATATCGACCAACGCCTCATAATCTGAAATGAACTGATGAGGCTTTCTCTGAGACGTAACATCATTGGTCCCGAGAGCGGTAACAAGCACATCCGCAGGCAAGAGCTCTCTACCCGTCACAAACTCGAACGCTTGCTCGGTATTCACACCTGACTTGGCCAGCAGTTGCCATCTAACGGATCGAACAAGCCGATTCGCAAGGATAGAGGCCACCTGAGAGGCAAGGGCAGCGGATTGATGTTTAACACCAACCCCCGCCATGGTAGAGTCCCCTACAAATAGCAGCTTCAACTCTGGTTGGGAACTGTCAATCACGACGAGTCCACTTCGCTCGCCTGCCGCTTCGGCGAGTCTAAGAGCGGTACGACGAACTCTTCGACCCTGCGCTAAGAGCACCGGACCGAGCACAACTTTGGAGATCAACATAAATCTCATTCGCCGATCCTCTCTATTCAAATGCAGTGGCTGTCGCCCAACGCGCTACATCCACAATTCCGACGAACTGATGTTCTTCGCCCGATGGAGTGGTCAGCGTATACTCCTCGGTTTTGTCTTCCGCAGAAAGGTTCGGCCTTGTAGCGAGTTGGACCGACCACACACAGAAACATCGCAAATTGCAGAAGTACATCTCACCAACACTGTCCTTCAATACGAAGGAAGGGTCAGGAACGGCAAACATATAATAGGAGCAGACTCGACGTTTCATTATCCGACGTTCCTTCCGCCAGGCAGGACATGATATCAACGGCCCGCGCGCATTACTTTAGCGAATGACGCGCTTTGACAAGCTCCCTCATCAACTCATCCTGTACCTCGACAATTGATTTACGGGCTGTGTCAATTATGATGTGTAGTCTTTTCCAGGGTTCGAATTTGAGCCCGATTACATCTTCCCAAGTTGGAGAAGGTCTTCCTTCAATGTCGGAGCTTCTCCTCTCCACCCTCCCTTTGTGCTCCTGCACATCGGAACAGATAACCTCGACCTCAACTAGGCACACATTGGCGAGGTGTGCGACCTCGGCCCATGAATCGCGAGTCACCGTAAGCGGATTAACCGAGTCTCCAACAACCGAGCGGCCAACGCGTAGGTTGTCAGCAGCCACCCTATAGGCAGTTACATATCCAGCGGCGCCGATGTTAGCTCGTAGCACGTCACTATCCTGAATCGCCTGTTCAATGGTGTCTATTCGGAGATACACCGCGGCGTACCGGCTCGCCACAGTCCGGGCAAGCGTCGTCTTTCCTGTACCAGGCAATCCCCCGAATGCTATTAGCACTTGTCGTTGATCCTTTCATGTGGTGACCCCGCTACACAGCGCTCTAGTCTATGTTGAGCTGGTTTGGTCATTCGTCGTTGGTTATAGTCCCAGATTGTCGTTCACAGCGATGACAATTTCCTGCTCAGAGCCCAGATAACGTTCCGTCGTCTGGATCGACGAGTGGCCGAGAAGAAATTTGATTTGCTCCAGGTCGCCGCCATTCTTTCGGCAAAGCTTCGCGCAGGTCCTTCGTAGATCATGCGCCCCGAAGTGCTCGATACCGATCTCTTTCGCGGAGGCCTCGACCACACTCCAGATTGCCCAATCGCCCAACTCTTCCCCCAGGATGCGTCCGCTTTTCGAAAGCGGACGCAGGAGACGACCATCTTCGATTTTGGCTGCTGTTTGCCAGGCGTTGATCGCGTTTTTCACCCACACCGGAATTGCCACCGTCCGCACTCGGCCGCCTTTACCAACTAAGTCCACGATGACCCACCGACCCTCGCGGAGCTGAATGTCATCGAGCGTTAGTGTGGACAACTCTTTTCTGCGCAGAGCACAGCCAACCAAAAGAGCAAGGATGCAGTAGTCGCGCTTGCCCTTGATGGTCGATCGATCCGGTACGGCAAGCAGTTCTTTAGCCTGGTCACGCGTCAGCCAATTTCCCAACCGCATCCCCTGCTGACGCATGTTTGGTACGTCCGTCATCTTCGCGGCTTGCTCCGCATCAAGAATGCCGTTCCGTTGTGCTTCACCGATTAACTTCCGAATTGCAGAAAGGCGGACGTTCACCGTCGACGCACTCAGTTTCTTTTCCACCAACGCAGCACGATATTCCATCAGAAGAGCGCGAGAGAGTGGCTGTTGTCGCATCTCGCAAAGCGCAAAGATCTCATCGAGTGCTTTTGCGTAGTTTCGCTTCGAATGTTGGGAAGCAACGCTCAGCAGCACCATTCGCCGCAGCTCAGCAACGCCGGCAACGTATACGGCCCAGTTCCCTGCCGGTTGCTCGCGCAGTACCAGTGCGGTACTCATGAACCTGTAGGCGATTCGCTTACAGGTAGCGATTCGCCTTTGGACAAAGACCAGTGTCTTATCATGGCTCCTCCACATCCATTTCTTGCGCCTGGCGGGTCTCGTTCAGTTCTTTGCGTAACTTTTCGACCACCTCTTGCAGGTCTTCGATGGATGGAACCTCAGATTGAAGTGGTTCGGGAAGTTCGCGGGTGGCTCGGTAGGTCGAAACGCCGATCGGGCGATTGATGTTCTGCAATGTGTATTCCACGGTAGGACCACTGCGGCTTTCGCAAATCAGGACTCCGATGCTTGGACCATCGACCGGCGTCCGCATCGTCGCATCCACCGCTGAGAGGTAAAAACTCAGTTTGCCCGCGTATTCCGGCTTAAAGGCCCCGTTTTTTAGCTCGATCACAAAATAGCAATGCAGCCGGAGATGGTAAAAGAGCAGATCGATGAAATAGGCCTGCCCATCGACTTCTAGCTGCACCTGACTTCCCACGAAGGCGAAGCCGCGGCCCAACTCCAATAGAAGGTCGCGGAGATGCTTGAGGGCTCTGTTGCATTAACTTCACTGGTCGCAGTTCACTTGGTGGGCCGCTCGATCAGGCAGCGACAGCGAAGATGTCGAACAGCTTGTTTACGAATCGGATCTCCTCTTTGACGCGCGGCTTACAGGTGAGGCAATGCCCTCGACGGATCATACGCATCACTTCAAAGCCCTTGATCGTAGCGGCAGCGGTCCTCATCGTCTGAAAGCCTCGGGTGGGTCGGATGACGCGCTTAAGAGCGCCATGGTCGGCTTCGATGATGTTGTTCAGGTATTTGCAGGTCCGATGTTTTGTGTCTGCAGACAGCTTGACCTCGCGCTGTAGTCGGCGGATTGCTTTCGGGTAGGAACCGAGTTGGTCGGTGGTGATCGAGGACGGTGGCCAGTGGCGCATGGTCGTCAGCGCTTTTCCCAAGAAACGATGGGCTGCCCGAGTATTGCGGCGATCTGCCAACATGAAATCAATCAAGCGGCCATGCTTGTCGACGGCCCGAAACAGGTACTTCCACCGACCGCCGACCTTCACATACGTCTCGTCTACGCGCCAGGAACTGGTTCGGTAGCCTTGGTACCAGCGCACCCGCTTCTCCAATTCAGGCGCATAACGATGCACCCAGCGCATAATCGTAGACGGGTCTAGTTCCACGCCACGCTCCTGCATCATCTCCACGAGATCCCGATAGCTGATGCCGTACTTGCAATACCAGCGCACACAAAGCAGGATGATCTCAACGGGGAAGCGCCGGCGTTTGAACATGACTCATCCTACCGCCTCCGTCCCGACTTGGCCTTCACAGCCATAGTTAATGCAACAGAGCCGGAAAACAAAACCCGGAGCGCACAGGTTGGTGATCCAACGGGTTGCGAAAAGTGTAGGCCAAGATTGAAGTGGGTCGCCAGGATCGATCGTTAAGCGAGTGAAGAAGTCGCGTGTGTGGTCGAGCGCCATCAGAATCATGATCAGGCCGCGCAGGAGATCTAGTGATTCGATGCGGGGCTTGAGCGACCTAGGCGCGAAGACTGAGTTGAGTTCTGATAGAGGTGCGGTGTCGCTAGTGCTCAATGAGGAAGACCCCTTGGTGTGTTAAGTTAAGCGGCTTTGCAAACACTTTCCTCCATGCGAAACATTTGTCGCATGAGAATACTTTGGAATGAGCAAGACACCGCGGACGCAGAAGAACCAGGACGATGCTCCGTTGTTGTACACCGGAACCTTCTCTTCTTCAAAGGGGGCTGCGGCGCCCGCTTCGATCTTCCGCGTCAGCGGTCCGTCTCGAAGGAGACGATGCCTTACGATTATGTCGGCGTGCCGCTCTGGAATCTTATGAGAGAGCCATCATTTCGTAACCTGGTGCTACGGTTATTGGTCCCTCCTGAACGCAGTATGGTGCAGCACTCCAAAGTCCTGCATCGGCTCACTGGATCGTTTTGGTTGTGGTGAACAGGATGTTGTAGGCATCGTTGGACTGAAAGCCCGCGGTTATACCGGTTTTTAATATGGGGGACGGGCTTGTTATGATGAAGAGGTACTGAGATGCTCCCGGCCCTGATGGTCCCACCTGAACACCGGGATAAACCTCAGGTCCTTGCCAGTTCGTTCCGTCCGTGGAGGCCATGACCAGCATTTCGCTGTCCTGGTCATTCGCACTGTAAATATAGTAGAGAGTGCCGTTTGCGGCCACCAGAGCTGGCGAACTGTTTCCTCCCATTTGGCCGGGCAGCCGTTGCGAAGTGAAGTGGGCGCCATCCGAAGAGGACGCAATCCACACACCGTCGCTATCGTCATCCGCACGGAAGGCAACATAGATCGTCCCGTTTAAGATCGCGATCGCTGGATCGCTGCCAATCCTGACATTGGGCACTGCCGTTGCAGGCGGCCAGTTTTGTCCATCAGACGAGGTCGTGATGAAGAGTTGATGCGACGGATCGTCGGCCTGGAAAGCAAGATATAGTGTGCCGTTCGAACCCACCATCGCGGGTGCGCCGCCGATCTTGACGTTGGGGACGGCCGTCGCGGTCGGCCAACTATGCCCTCCATCCGGTGATGTCGTGACGAACAGATTGTCGCTCCCGTCATCGGCCTGAAATGCCATGAACACTACATTCTTGTCGCCTCCGATTGGTGTTGGATTTGCCGCCACGATGGTCGGTGCGCTTCCTAGTTGAATATTCGGGTATGCGGTCGCTGTCGGGTAGGGGTTTCCAATTTGCGTCGTCGAGACAAAGAGGTCATCGGTGCCATCATTGGCCTGAAAGGCCACGAGAATATTGTTATTGACTGACGTAAATGATGGCTTAGACCCCATGACATCAGGCCCTTGGTCGACTGCCGGCGAGGCAAACCCATCCTGTGGGCCGCCCGAGCTGTTCGGGCCGCTGTATGACAGCGCTTCCGTATGTTTATATGAGGTAAACAGTACGTTCCTGGAATCGTTTGACTGGAAGCCAACCGTAAATCCGTCGTTGGTCACGGATGCTCCCGGCCCCGAAGCTCCCATCTGAACGTCGAGATAGGCTTTGGGTCCTTGCCAAGTCACTCCGTCGGTCGAAGCCATCACCAGCATCTCGTTGGCGAGGTCCTGGGCGCCGTAAATGCAGTAGAGGACATTGTTCGAAACTACAAGAGCAGGTGAACTGTCCGGCCCCATCGTTTGCGGCTTTGTCGGCCCGGCGATCCTCTTTGAGCTGAAGTGGAACCCGTCAGTCGAGGAGGCCACCCAGACGTCGTTGCTGGAATCGTTCGCCCTGAAGGCGACAAACATCTGGCTGCGGAAGACGGCCAAAGCAGGCGCACTGCCTATCTGGACGTTGGGCACACCCACTGCCGTCGGCCAGTCCCGTCCATCGTTCGATGCAGTGACGTAGAGGCCGTGACTCGAGTCGTTCGATTGGAAGGCGACAAACAGCTGATGTCGAAATGCCGCCATCGCTGGCGCGCTGCCCATAAGGACATTTGAGTACCCGGTAGCCGCAGGAAAATCCGATCCGGTAGAAGACGAGGTGACGAAGAGTTTGTGGCTCGCGTCATCCGCTTGGAACGCCACATACAGTGCATGCTTGAACTCCGCCACAACGGGTGCACTGCCGATATGAATATCAGGGTAGCCGGTTGCCGTGGGATAGGGCCCGCCATTGGCCGTCGAGGTCACGTAGAGTTCGTGCCTCGAATCGTTCGACTGGAATGCTGCGTAGATCTTGCCGCGGTAGAAGGCCATCCCCGGCTTGCTTCCCATGAGGTCGTTCGGCTGTTCATCGGCCGGCCCCTCCAATCCATCTTGCGGTCCGGGGCCATTTGGGTCGCTTGGGCCAGTATACGAGGGCGGTTCCCCGTTCGTGGGATTGCTGTTGCCCGAATACCCAGCAGTAACAATATTTGCTTGGACTGCACTTTCCGCTAAATCCAATGGGTAGCCCTCCGTCATGGCGCCTTCAAAGAAAGAGCCAACGCCGGTTGCGCTGTTGTCGCCACCAGTTCCAAGGACGACGGCCCCTTCCTGCTGCATTCTGTACCCGGTGGGAAGCGGCCCATCATACCCGGTAGTCAGAGTACCCGATTGTGCATTGCCACCCTTCAAGGCAAAGTTGCTTATGCCATTATTCTTGAGCATTGCAGTAACGAAATTGCTACTGATCGAGGGATTATTAGGGTTGTTACGATTTCCCATGAACTGTCCATTCTCCAAGTCGGCCTCGACCCATGGACCGGGTCCGCTGCACGGTGGAAAGCCACAGAAAGTCCCAAAGTTGAGCGCATCCATGCGGCCGGCTCCGTTGTCGTCGCTGTTCGTTTCGGCGTTCCCAAAGTCAAAGCAGCACCCGCCATTTACGTTCTTGCCACTGGTCACCATATACATGCCTTCAGCGGCCTGGCCTCCGGGCTGGATTCCGACATTCCTCACCACGCCGACTGTGTTGTTGTTCCGATAGCCCACGCCTTGTGTCACACTCACGCCATACACCTTGTGGCCGTGCACTTCGATGGGTAGCGCGTTCGCTACCGCGCCGTTGTCGGGGCTGTTCTTGTTGCCCCCAGGCCCCTCGATGGTTAGGTCGTTTCTATTCCCTGATTGATCGTAGATCTTTGAGATGATGCACGTGGCGTTCGCGCAAAAACTGTCCTGGGCGGCCGCGTCGGCATAATCATTCTCGGTATAGGAGTCGTCGACACCATCGAGTATGTCGAACGATGTTCCATCCGAGGAGCGCGTGATCTGGTAGAGTCTTACGTTTGCAGTGGGGTGAGCATACAGCGCCCGTACCGTGCTATACGCGGCGACGCACGGCGTGCCGTTGTCAGCATAGATGTCGCAGGGACGTGGATTTGGCGGAGGGTCACAGGCCTGAGTGCCGTTCGCATGAGGGGGCGCTGGAGCGACCCCAGTCACCTGTTGGATGTAAGTCGCGACAGCGTCTGTTTCGGTTGCCTCCCCCCCGTTCACCAGCACGGCACACACCGTGCCGAAATAGATGAAGCCGGCTCCAGAATCACCCTTCTGAGTAACTCCGCGAAGCGAGGTGTACGATAGCACCCCGGGGGAGTATTCCCCCTGTATCTCTTGGACTGAAGCTTGCAGGTAGGAGGCTAGGGTGATGGGGGGAGGGGGCGTCGTCGAGCCCCATCCCTGGACAAGGGCTGTAGCGGCTTGATGCGCAGCGGTTGGACCTGTCAGGACGCCCCTGCCGTATGGCATCACCAGGCCGGGCTGCGTCACTGACGAGCGCAGTTGCAACAGTGCTACGTCATAGACGTTATTGCTGTAGATGTTCTGAAGAAAAAAGGCTTGTCCCTGCTGCAGATGGTAGGTTCCGACGTATACCGCACCATTCAGTGCGGTAATACCGGTGTCCGTTATGCAATGCTTTGCGGTCAGCACCCAGTCGGGAGCGATGAGACTTCCAGTGCATTGATAGGTGGCGACTCCATTGTCGAATTCAAATAATTGGACCTGCCCTTGAAGACTTGAGGCGTTGGAACCCCCGCTGATCGCATGTGCCGCCGGTACCCCGATGAAAGCAATTCCGAGAAGAAGAAAGAGCATACTGCGAATGCGTTGCTTGCTGCATGGTGCGGACATGGTGGATCCTTTCAAGTAAGGCGGAAGAAGACTGGTGAATGACATAGTTCGAATTTCGGAAGATCTTGCCTCTGAGTATGTTTTCGGGAATGTTAAGCAACATGCTGCAAAGGGTGCGGAAATCTCCGGTGTTGTGGGCTTCCTAGGCGCTGTAGGTGGATTGCCGTCTGCACTCCTGAAGCAAGGTCTATGAATGGCGCCTTCTTGGTCGGGAGCTATCCTCCTACGACTGATCAGCGCGGCTGATCACCGAGATTTTGAATATCGGGGCTTACATAGTCGCGGAGCTGTGAATGTACCGATTCACAGGTGCCATGGCTGAGTCTGCGGGAATGTCGTAAAGTCCAACTAAGTACGACGCGCTAGCCAGAATCAGTCTGTTTCAGGATAGAGTGCTTGAAGGGCGTTCAGGTCCGAGGGATCCGATCTTGGCTGCCCTCGGCCGCTCTTTGTCCTCTAACGCATCTTGCACATTGTTGCGGGATTTTCGCTACTCATCGAGCAGAACCAGATGGTCGCGTCTCCGGACAAGTGGATCTCCTCTACGCCGATTACCGCCAGGTTCGCGTGTGCTTCTGAATTTCTCAATCCCTTTGCTGCTGGATCACGCGAGTCTGCGTCGCCCAAGTCCGTGTTACGCAACGTCGATCGGATCGCGGAACGTCGGAGATGCGTGCGCCCGCAAGCACGTTTCTAGCCGCTGGAACTTTCACGTTGCGAAAGGGTGTATGAATTGGAGGCGATCGCTTGATTGCAAAGCACACTGATCAGCCTTCTCTTTTTTTGATGTCGAGATGCGGCGCGCCCTGGGTTCCCAGGCTGGTAGAGCAACGACGTAGAATACGCCCACGACGGAACCGACGAGATCGTTGTCTCTGAGTCGAGATCACCGCTGGCGGTGCGCTCGATAGACGACAAAGGCAGTATGGATGAGCGGGCAATAACCGTCGAGAAGACGCATAGAGCCCTCGGCAACTGTTTCGTGGCTAGAGGAGAAACTTCTTATCGGACACCATGTTCAATTGGGAGCACTCTTCAAGTACCGGCGGCATAACTTGCGACTTCTCACGCGGCGGCTACTGAACCAGGTCAAACGCGCCTTGCGCGTGACCGCGCCGTATTCGGTAGACAAGCCGCTAATGGTGAGAGCACCGGGAGATGGTTTACGTTTCGTACCGGGAAGAGAGTTTACAAGGCCCTTGCGGGGAAATTGGCTCTGGTTCTGGGTAAAGGCTGGCCGAGCCCGGTCTGTAATAAGAATATCTCCCGCCGTCGAAGCGTTGGGAATTGTATGGTCCGCCGTCGGATTGCAAGCTAAATCTTTGTGGCGAGTGATTAGGGTCTGCGCAAATGTATCCGGCCTGTTTGTGGAGCTTCCGCTCCTGGCCATAATGGAGTCCGCGCGTCGCTGTCCTACAAAGTGGGTCGAACTCCAAAGGGTTCTCATTCCCACACAGGCTTGAGCAACGCCGGTTGTGACCGTTCACTCACACATCGATTTGTCTCGCAAACTTGAGGAGAAAGCCTTATTCATCGTCGTCGGAGGGGTGGAAAAGTGTGGAATCGCGAAGCGATTTCCAAAGCCCGTATTTTGGGCGTCTTTTCCATGCCTCGGTTCAGGCCGCCACGAAGGCAGGTGCGCTGTAGTGTGTGCCTTTGCTCAGGATGGCCCACGCGATTCGAGCCATCTTGTTGGCCAAAGCGACGACCGTTATGTTGCGATGGCGTCTTGCCGAAAGGCTGGTCAGCCACTCGCCGAGAGCCGAAGGCTTTCGTTCCATCTGCATCACCACGGATCGGGCGCCGTGAAGCATCATGCGTCGGAGGTACTCGTTGCCCAACTTGCTGATGCCGAGCAGTCTGGTCTTGCCGCCTGTCGAGTGTTGTCGGGGAACAAGCCCTAACCAGGCTGCCAGGTCTCGCCCTTTTCTGAAGCTGATGCCGTTGCCGATAGCCGCAACCAGTGCTGTCGAAACGATCGGTCCGAAGCCCGGAACCTCCATCAAGCGATAGCATCCGTCGTCCTGCTTGGCAATGCGGGCAAGCTCGGCACTAGCTTCTTCGATCTTGCGTTCGAGCTCGTCCCACTCATGCTTCAACTCGCGAATCAGGTGCAGCAGTCGTCCGGAAAACAAAGAATCGCCATCGCTGAAGATGACCTGCAGCTGGCTCACCAGGTAAGAAGGTCCTTTCCGGATAGCGATTCCACGTTCCAGCAGAAACCCGCGGATCTGATTCATCACGGCCGTTCGTCTTGCCACCCAGCGGTCGCGTACGCGGTGCAGCGCCTGCAGATCCAACTGTTCGTCGGTCTTGATCGGCACGAAGCGCATCGTCGGTCGCTGCACAGCTTCTGCAATCGCTTCCGCGTCCAGGTAGTCGTTCTTGTTCGTCTTGACGTACGGCTTCACGTACTGCGCTGGCATCAATCGTGCATCGTGCCCCTGATCCCTCAAGGCACGTGCGAGGTAATGGGCTCCAGCGCACGCTTCCATGCCGATCAACAAAGGCGTACGACTTGCGGTGAAGATCAGCAGCTGCTTCCGCGAAAGCTTCTTACGAAGCACAATCTCATCACGTGGGCTCAATCCAATCAGGTGAAAGGTGGTCTTGCTCAGATCAATGCCGATCGTTGAAATCTCCATGGTGAAGCCTCCTGCCAGCTAAGATAATCCGTCCGGGTTGGTTCAGGCGGTAGAGTCGAGATGTGGCGCGGTGGTTTAGGTGATCCCTATCTGTTTCCGGCTCTTTCGTCTGCCGGTGCCTCACTAGGTTCACCTTGCTCCGTTTCCACATCCCGCTCATCGAACCGGACAGGCGGATCTCCCGCATCCGGCTCTCGGAGAAGACTCACGCTTTCGCCCACGGAAAGTTGCGTGTCCGTTTGTCCAGACGAACGAGACCCAAGGCTCCATGAAGATATGTATCCGGAAACATCCCGTTTGCACGTCCAGAGGCCTTATGTTTCGTTCGCAACCACAGACGCAGCCTCATCGTCGCGTAACCATCTACAGCACGATAGGCTGTACTGACCGGCCCAAGACAAAAGTAGTTCGCCCATCCGCACATTGTGCGATTGAGCTTCGTCACTATTGTCGCTGGATCCAACGAGGTTGTACTCCGTCCGGTCATTTCGCGTATCTCCCGGCAGATGCGTTGCACCCGCTTTCGCGCTGGAACGGTGCCAAGATAGGCCCGTCCAGTTTTGGGGCTGTAGCATTGACCAAACGTGTATCCAAGAAAATCAAACTTCTCTTCCGGCACAGAGCAGACCCGCGTCTTCGAGTCGTTCACCGTCAACTTCAGCTTCGACATCATCTTCCGCATTGTGGCTAGAGCTTGTTCCGCCCCCATCCGACAGCAGATGACAAGATCATCGGCGTAGTTCACGATATACGCTTCCCAACGCGCCTCATGCCCAAGTTCCTTCCACCCGAGCACAAACCGGCGCATATACAGATTGCTGAGCAACGGGCTGATCGGAGCTCCTTGTGGAGTGCCCCGACCTTCGTCCCGATTGCGCAGGCTCCGACGTTTATTCCCGCGTTCATCGGTTTCCTCAACCGGAGCTTCCAGCCACATCTTGATCAGATGCAACATCGCTCCGTCGACGATCCTTCGAGCGACCGACCTCATAAGATCGGCATGTGGAATGCTATCGAAGTAGCTGCTGAGATCCGCATCTACAATCCTTCTATGGCCAGTGTTGATCAGCTTGTGGACATGCCGCACTGCGTCCAATGCGCTGCGGTCTGCCCGATAGGCATACTGCTCAGGTTGCAAGTCGGCCTCGAAGATTGGATCGAGCACCAACATTGCCGCCGTCTGCACAACCCGATCCCAGATTGTTGGTATCCCTAACGGCCTCTGCTTCCCATCCGGCTTGGGTAGGTATACCCGCCGCACAGGCTGCGGTTGATACGTTCGACTTTTCAGTTCTTGCGCCAGTTCGTCTAACCTCCGCTCCACACCGTACTGCTCGATGTCCTCAAATGTCTGATTGTCCACTCCCGCTGCCCCGCCATTGGCTTTGCAGCGTTTGTAGGCATACACCAGAACATCCGCGCGGTACACCTTGTCGTACAACGCGTGGAAACGAAAGTAGGGCGATTCCTTCGCTTTTGCGTGTAACGCCATCTGCAACTTCTGAACGCTTATCAGGGTTGTTAGGTTCATCACCAATCCCGTTGTCCCTCGTCGTTTATTACGTTCGCCTTCAACTGAGGCCTCTTCCCTCCACCGGCATTACCCGGCTTCATCGGTACTACAGGCCTCTCCGCCACCCCAAACGGCCCGGCCTGTCTCTCGCGAGCTGCCAGTTGATCCAACCACAATCACCGCTGGGGCTTCCCGTGTTGCCTTCAGTCCCCTTTGCTTACATGCCGTCGCCACTACCCCGGCAGGTTGAAGGAAGCTGTTCGCTCATACTCTTCCCCCTCATCGGCCTTCCCCAAGTCCGCGGCGGGTCGGCTCCTGCATCATGGATTTCGAGGCTTGCTCAGCGTTCACTCACGTTACGGCCTGCACGCTTGCAGAGTCGCCTTTACGACCCTCTTCCACCGGAGGCTTCAGCAGCTTCGTTACCTCTGCCGCTGCTCCGATTGCTACCGGGCGGAACGAACCAGCTCCCGGGCGGGACTTGCACCCACTGTGGACTAAACGCCTTTCACGGCGCACGCGGACCATTCCATTTTTGAAAGGATGATCACACGCTTACTACGAACCTGCCGAACCAACGCTCCAGAATCATCCATCCGATCATCCTCAACACAGAGCAGAGGCCCCGCCAGATGGGAACATCACACGCTTACTGCAGAAACTCGGACCTCATCTGTGCAGAGTGAGCTAGGGTATGGCCAAATTGTGAACGCTTCGCCATCACACTTTGTCACAGAACCTGAAGCTACGGACTACACGCGTACCGACAAATTGTCTCGTCATAGAGTTCGGTAATCTTTGCAGTCACGCCATCTCCTACCCGAATGGTGTGAAACGAATCAACGCTGCTACTTCTGCCCGATGCAGAAGTAGCAGCGTCGATTGAAGATACAGCCCGCTGAATGAAAAAAGCCAGTAGTCTATTTGTTACGGACCGTGATCCACGAAGCGAGCTCCTCGTCGGTTGCCGCCTCCACACAACCATTGAAGGGAACCCTAACGCTTAGGGGAACGTAGAAGGGCCTCCGGTAGGTCGCCTCGAAAGAGGTCTTGGGTGCACTCGTCGCCGGGGGCGCATTGCTGGGCAAGAATCCATCGAAGTATAGGAAATACTCTCCGTTTGGCTCCTCGACAACGGAAGGAACTCCGGGAGCGAACACCTGCGTTCCGACATAGTTAGGCCACGCTTCCTTGTCGGACTGGAGAAGGTAGCGCACCTCGGGGTGTCCTGGCTTGCCCCATACGCCATCGGTATCCGGCTGCAGGATACGGCGGTACATCTCGCCCTCTTTCGGCAGCAGCGTGTCGGAATAAGCGATTCCAGTCTTGTAATCAAGCTGCTGATAGTCGCCAGTTGAGTAAGCCATCACATACTTACCAGCAATCTTCGTGATGTTACCTGTCTCAATCAGCTTGAAGTCAGCATTGGGGCCGCCCTCTGCCCAATTGATGTGGAAGTACTCGGAGTTGAACCCTCCATCGGTAGTGCTGGGCGCAAGCAGCCAAACGGGACTGGTGGAATCTAGATCGGTAGGCGATGTCAGCGCTTGCGCGACGATTCCGTCGTGAACGGTGCCGACCTCGCGCTTGCTGTAGATGAGGTAAAGCTTCCTGTCGTCCTCGAAATACTTGCCGTCATAATTGGCTTTGGCGGGTTCCTCCACTGAGCCTATGAGGATCTTATCGACGATCCATGACGTCGGCGTGGTGATAGTATCTTCAGTTTCCGGATGCGCATGCGCTATTACTGTCCATGAGCCTACCAAGCTGGTCTTGGGGGCAGACGTCTTGCGCAAATAAAGCGTCACTGCCATGTTCCAGTGGCCGTCATCTGTCTGATAGATGTTTCGATTGATTTTGTCGAAGAATTCATTGTTCGCGTCCTTGGCCTTGGCCTCAAGACCGTCCGCGATCTTCACAGTGACTGGCGAGGTCTCGAAGCAGCCCGGCTTAATCGGACGTTCGCAAGTCATCAACTCCTCTGTAGTCCCAGAGAAGTACTGAGGAAGAAAGGGTGCTGTCCAAGGGGCCACATGAACCGGATAAGGATCGCCGAAATACCCGAGATGCTCTTTTTCGTCGACCTGTGTCATGGGGTGAAGAGGAATTGGGTCAGCAGTCAAATTCTGCGTTCCTGAAGACTGAGCATATACCGTTGAAAGGAATGAACAGGGCGCTGCGAGAACTAAAAGCGAGGCACGACAAGCAGTCTTCAACGCGGTGCGAAGGAGTTTCAAACGATGGGGGGTAATCATGGGTCCTCCGAATTTCTGATTTTGGAGTGGAGCTAACTAATGTTCAACCTTTGATCACAAGCTAAATCACTCTTTTTGTTTCAGATGCCGCACTTAGAGAGCGAAACGACGGAAGCGATTGACTTGGCCTTTTTAACAGTGAAATTGGCAGATTCTGTTTGTGGCCCGTGACACTTACAGGGGGAGCCCCGAATTTGTTCTCATCGGCTTTCGGACATCAGCATTTAAGGGAGCAACGCTCATGTGATTACAGCGACGGTCGGAGCACCTCTCAAGATCCATTGGGTGAAATCTCTTGCGCGCTGAACGGTCGTTCTCAAGAGTGGGAGTCACGGCCTTTGAAGTCTAGATGGCAAGTGCCGATTGTCCACCTAATTTTGTTGGAACGAGAGAACGCCGTTGCCTGCCGTGACTACAACTTTACCGGACGATGAGACATCGAGAGCGTGTCCTTGACGCTGATCTAGAACTCGCGCGTGCCCGAGAATCTCGCCAGTATGCGGGTCTAATTTTAATAGCCAGCCCGGAGCCCCAGGCGCCTCACCCATCGGACTGACGCTTGTCCAGAGCACACCTTGAACCAGCTTGAGTGCGTAGCAACGTCCGAGCCCATCGATCTCTCCCATGAACTTCCCATTCAAATCGAACTTTTCGATTCGCCCGTTCTCGCGGTCCGCAACATACACAATGCCATCCGGGCCGATCTGAATCCCATGTGGGAGCTCGAACTCACCGGTCCCTTTACCGGGGTGTCCCCATTCCTTTAGCTCTTTACCCCCCGCGGTGTATTCAAGGATTCGGGCGTTTGCGTAACCATCCGTGATGTAAAGATTTCCGTTTGGAGCGAACGCAACGTCTGTGATTCCGCGGAAAGAACTGCCATCAATCGGTACCGGACTGACCTCGATTGTTAGGAGTTTTCGACCCGTCGAGTCGTACTTGATCACCTTCGACGCTTGGGCATCGACCGCCCACACATTTCCACGAGAATCGAGGCGGAGACTGTGAGGTAGAGCGAAGTCACCTCGTCCCCACGACCGTATGAGCTTACCCTGTTTGTCGAACACAAGGATGGGATCGGCTTTGTCTCCTCGCTGTATGACATAGATATCTTCACTTCTGCCGATCGCGACCCCGGCCACAGCCCCAAGTTCCCAATCGGAGAATGACGAATAAAGTGACAGCCTCGTCTCTATAAACGGAAGAGGCGGTGATGCCTCGATCCGACGAGCGAGCTCAGAGTCTGAATTCTCCGGGAGTTGGGCCATGATCGAGGGGGCAAAGCAGAAGCTTGCTAAGAACAGTAAAGACATAAGACGTTTGCTGTTTGATTGCATTCCGTTATTTACCCTGCGTCTCTCGCAGAGACGGCCTCACCTTTCTTCGCGTGGACCTGCAGCGCTACGACGCGAAGAGACGCGGTTACGCTGGATTGGCACTCTTCGCCATCCGTACGATCGTGATCGTCTTCTCCGCTCCGATCGGCACCGTGATTGTCCCACGCTTGCGATAGCCTTTGAGGGTGTAAAGGGGGACGCCGGCAAGCGTGCTCCCCATCTCAAAGCCAGTAAAGTTGGCATCCTGAGCGGCTTTTTCTGATCGCGCGAGGATCGCCGAGCCAAGTCCCTGACGCGAATAGGCGGGGTGGACGAAAATGGCGCGGATCTTCGCGGCATCGTGAGATGGATCAAGAAGTTCGGGCGCGATGGCCTGTATCTGACGGTCGCCGCCGTACAACGTCCTACGCTTGCTCCAGCCGCCGCAGCCAGCCAATATGCCTTCCTCACTTAGAGCGACAGAGTAGGTACCGTCAAGGATCAATTGCGTGTCGATGGTGAAGATCGTGGCGAGAGCAAGCTCTCGCTCTTCGGGCGTGTGCTCGATTTGAAGCTCGCGAACCGAGGCCGCGATGAGTTCGCTGAGGACGGGAATGTCTTCAGAGGTCGCTGCGCGGAAGTGGAAGTACACGGCTATATCCCTGAATAAGAGATCAGAATGATTTTCTTCAATGTGGACCTGTCTGCTGGCAGATGGAAGACGGGCGGAGTCATTTCATTAATGGTGAAGCGACGGTGTCGTCTTTGCAAGTGTTCAAGCAACTCGTTGAACAGCTTGGCTGGATCTGTGAGTTATTTGGCACTTTATATTCGCGCGCCCAGCGGTTGAAGGCAAACCGATATAGTGATGATCCTCCGGAACGCCGGATCTCATGTTGGATCCGCCTCTGCGTCGGCCGTTCAGTTATCAGATGGCTGCTTTGATCGAACCTCTCCGCCAGCTTCGTTCACGATCCCAACCGTAACTGGCACCGGGTACAGATTGCGAGGTGCTTCATTCGATTGGTGGCCAACAAACTTTGGATATCAACTGCAAACTTCCTTATATCGGCTTCCGAATAGCAAGTGAAGTCTGCTTGCTCGAAGGGAGGTTGGATTGATTGAAAGCTAAGTAGGTCATACTTGCGTTTGCGGACCATGTCATCGAAGTGGATGCGTCTAGCCGGCGCGTCTTTCCATAAACTGTCATCGGTGGCCCATATATCTTCAAGTAAGCTACTGGCATTAAGCGCCAAATATCGAATAGCTTCTTCGCGTCCATAGAATGCCCTTCCTTGATCTGCAAATGATGAAGCCGCCAACTGCGCTAATCCAAGAATCTCCTCTCTGTTATGGAGGTCTGCATAATGACGGAATGCCTCGATCTCGATTTCAGCCACCGATGCAAATTCCGATTCTCGATCTGCAAAGTTTGCCACCTCCGAGGTTAGCGGTGGCATCTCGATTTGGGTGCCTGGAACGGCGCCCCAGGCTGTGTGTTCAAACGTGAATATGCTTGGATCGAATATGTCGAGGAGTGAGTTTTTCCTATCGTCAGCACCGCGAAACTCATTCAGTGTTTCGAGAAACCAGGACAGTTGGGACTTGTTGAATCTAAGAGCTGACGCAGTGACAGATTCTTCACGGTACGCGTCGAAACTCTCCATCAGTGTGCTAGGAACGATGTAGTCACTCAGCTGTCGAATCAAGTGTTCCAAGTCTCTGTCCTGCGGCCTCATAACGTCCTCCCCTCAGACCATGGCTCTCCCACGAGTGCAAAGCCGGATCGATCGCATCGGCCTAAACAGCGTGTCCGTGCCCAATCAGCGCAGCCATCTTTTCAACCTGGTCATTTTCAAACGACCCGTCTTTGCGTCTATTGTTCCCCCCGCTAGAAACTCCGCTCATTGGCTGCATGAAAGAAGTCATGCTCGGAGTCGACTGAGAAACTAGGCAACTCTCACCCGTGGCGACCTGTTGCTTTCGCTCATCGATTGTAGGTAAACTTGAACGGCCGAGGGAGACGTTAAATTAGCGTTGGCCGGATATGTTTCGACATAGTCCGCCACTGTCGCAGAGAAGTGGCGAAGCGATAGTCGAGTAAGCATGACCGGAAAGGCTTGACCAGCTACTGAAGAAGCGCAAATCCTAGAGGTGGACTTGAATAATAGATGTTGCTGATCGAATCTGAGCTGCGAGATCCGGATGAGACTCAGTGTGCGGCCGAACGGCAGTCGTGGGTCGACGAAGATACAAAGTCCTATTCGACAACATGCCTATCCGATAAGACCATCTATGAGTGACGTCGGGATTTGTCCCCGCGTCGGAACGAAGTGCTCCATTTGAGAAGTCCCATTGTTTATAGGCGATCTTGCCGTCCTTATTAGGCTTCGCGTGCTGTCCACAATGGGCGCGGACGTCCCTACTGGCTCCGATGCAGCATCCCGATATCAATCAGGACTGTGGCGCCGATTTTAGGGACTGCCGAGCAATGGATTGTGCCACACATTCCTTTATCATGCGGAAAGAACATCCGCGGGCGGGCGTGCCATATGTGAAGGAGATCATTATGCCAGAACCAGTTCCTCTAATTCGGGAGAGACCCGCATCAGCTGTCAGTCAGGAAATAACTCTACCCATTTCTTTCAGGGCTCTGGCGATTGAGCAAGCCGGTGAAGCCGTCAGTATGCAGCGAAAGAGCATTATGGCATTGCATGAGGACGACGTACTTATCCGCATCGATTATGCGTCGATCAACAAGATGGATCCGGGCCTCGCCCGCGTCAACGTCTTCAACTTTCCTCTTCCTTACGTATTAGGTTTTGACTTCAGTGGCGAGGTCGTGGGACTCGGAGCGCAGTGCCAGGAAGCATTCAAGGTGGGTGACGAAGTTCTTGGCCGGTCCCTTACTGGCTCGTGCTTTGCGGAATATGTTGTTGCTAAGAGAGAGAACATCGTTCACAGAGGTGCCGTACCTGCGCCGGAAGCGAGCACGTATGGCGTCGCCTACCTGACCGCGTACGAGTCCCTTGTGATGACCGGAGGCATTGAGCAACATCGTGGCAAGTGGATCTACGTTGCCGGAGCTGCGGGCGGGGTCGGCCACTTTGCGGCGCAGATCGCCAAGCTTTATGGACTAAAGGTCGTCGGTAGCGCCGGGAAGGCTGCCTCCCTGAATTTGCTCAAGGAGCTAGAACTGGATCACGTGATTGATTACTCAAAGCAGGATGTTGTCCAAGAGGTGATGAATCTTACTGGAGGCAAGGGGGCGGATCTTGTTTACGACTCTACCTACACGCAATCGTCCTATGCTCAATCTGCTGTTGTTGTCGCCCGTGGTGGCGAGTACATCCGGCTTGGTACCGAGGCCCAGGTGGCCCGCGCCGGTGCTAACGACGTGCAGTCGGTAGTGGAGGGTCGCGGTGCTAGGATGGTCATTTCCGACCTCGGGAGGTACGCTCGAGACCCTCTGTACCAAGCACAAACGGCAAAGCTTACCGATGGACTGAAGCAGGCAGTGTCGTGGTACGAAAGCGGACATCTGAAGCCTGCAATTACCGCAACGGTACCGTTTGACGCGGCCGCACTGCAACAAGCGTTTGGCGACTTTCTCAAAGGGACGAACAACGTGGGCAAGGTGGTCGTGAGATGCGCGTGAAGCAGCTCTGCCGTTCAGCATCACCACCGATAGCGGCCGGATTTTCAGCGAGCACCTTTGTCGAACAGATAAGTCGGAGCTAGGCGGCATAGAGCATTTCAGCCACTCCCTCCCGCCAGCATGCTTCTGGCCGGAAACGTTCTTGGACGCCGAGCTTTACCACTGCGTGCAGATAGCGTAGATCTGACGCAAATTGCTACGACTCCGGCCAGAAGATCTGGGATTGACGGCGGATGTCCTCAGAATAGGTCAGGCTCGACAGCCCAAACGTATACGTCGTCTAGCGACGTGAGGGGGGCTATCGAGAATTTCGAGATAATGAAGTTAACGTTGAGGCGGTGCGAGGCATGTTTAGTGAGGTTGAACAGTTCTATGATTCCATGGCTGACTTCTACCACCTGATCTTCGAAGACTGGAATCAGGCAATCAGTCGACAAGCTCACATCGTCGATGCTCTGATCAAGTATAAGCTTGGTACTTCATCCTTGAGGATCCTCGACTGTGCTTGCGGCATTGGGACGCAAGTTTTGGGACTTGCGGCGATCGGCCACCGGCTTTCTGGAAGTGATCTCAGCAATGAAGCCGTACAGCGCGCCAGACATGAGGCAGCGAAGCGTGAACTTGATGTAGAGTTCCGCGTATCGGACATGACAAGCCTGGAGGAATTCTCCTCTGATCATTTCGATGATGTTGTTGGTGCATTTGACAACGCTTTACCTCATCTCTCTGTCGATCAATTGGCTGGTGCCGCCCATTCGTTCAAACGTGTTCTCCGTGACGGTGGGCTCTTTATTGCCAGCATTAGAGACTATGACGAACTAATTCGCACACGCCCAAAGTTCCAAGGGCCGTCGTTCTTCGGTGATTCTGGAGAACGCCGGATCGTCCATCAGATCTGGGACTGGACAGGAGACGATCGCTACGATGTGCACCAATACATCTCTCTCCAGCGAAATCACAAATGGGGGATTCATCACTTTTCATCTCAATATCGGTGTCTCCTTCGAGCGGAACTCGGAGAGGCACTCCGGCTCGCGGAATTCACAGATATCGAGTGGCATATGCCCAAGGCGAGTGGCTATCACCAACCGATCGTAACCGCCAGGGCATTGTGACTGCTTCTGAGAAAACGATCGCAGGGTAAGCGTCGTCTTCAGGACTGGGTCGGATCAGCAAGCCATCTTCTCGATCCACTGGTCGAGCAGATTTATAAGCACGTTCCGGCAGCGACCAAGATTCATGCTGACCACACGCCGGTTCCGGTCCTGGCTCCGGGATTAGGCAAGACCAAGACTGCTCGACTTTGGACTTATATGCGCGATGATCGTCCAGCAGGCATGGACACACCGCCAGCCTATTCGCCCGATCGCAAGGGCGAGCATCCGAAGCTACATCTCAGTCAGTTTAGCGGCATCTTGAAGGAAGACTGGCTTCCATCACATCTACGAAGGCGGCAGGATCATCGAAGCCGCATGTTGGGCTCACGTGCGGCGCACGCTCTACGATATCCATGTGGCCACCAACTCGGCGATTGCCAACGAAGCAATCGAACGCATCGGCGCTCTCTGCCAGATCGAGCGCGACATCCGCGGCAAGCCTGCTGAGCTGCGATGTGAGGTTCGACAGGCACGAGCCAGGCCTTAAATCGACGAACTGCATCAGTGGCTCCACAAGACACTTGCACGTCTTTCGCGCAAGTCTGATACGGCGGCGATTCACTACGCGCTCTCACGTTGGCGTGCGCTGACTCGTTATCTTCACGACGAGCAGATCGAGATCGACAACTCTGGAGCCGAAAGGGCCTTGCGTGCCGTGGCTCTGGGACCAAAAACCTTTTTATTCTGCGGTTCGGACGCCGACGGCCAAAGGTCGGCTGCGATCTATTCGCTGCTCGGTACAGCCAAGCTCAATGGCCTCGATCCGGAACTCTACCTCCGGCACATCCTGGAAAAGACCGCTGATTTCCCGATCAACCGCATACAGCAACTGTTGTTATGGAACTTCTACAAGACTCAGATGGATCTCGCTTGATCTCAAGTGAGAATAAAGGCGCTTCTCGGCAAGGGAGCGAGGCGCCGATTACAATTCCTCTCCCGGCTCCCAAGGCCGCACGAAGAGGATCAGCTCTCCCGGCTTCGCAGAACTGGAAGTCTTAGTGCAACGATTGGGCGGCACAATAGGTTCAACGATGCCATTAGCTACGACCTCGCTGATCCTGTAGGAATTCGGAATCAGGCCTCCACGTTCGTCTGCGCAATTGACATATTCATGCGTGTTGTGGGTAAGGATGATAGTGTCTCGACTAATCTTTAGCTCAGCAAACGCCGAGGAATCTTGCCTGACTGAGATGTCACGGTAGCCTGCGCGATCCTCCAGGCCAACTTCCTTGACTCTTATTGGAAGCCCCGTACGTCCATCGATAAGCCTAATGTGAATCAAAACCGTGTTGTCCTGAGCTTGGACCATTAAACTGAAGCTCAAGAGCGCTAAGCATATCAGCCGGCAGTTCATCTGTGGCTCCCTTCGCATCCAAATTTTATCGATCCAAGATCCGAAATGCTATACCGGAGTTCCGAACCGCATACCGCTGCTCATACTCGCTCACGACGACCGCATCCACTCTCATCTCTTCATAAGACGGTAAGGAACGGGCGCTTACGGCGGAGAGGCGGAGCCGGAGCTAGCTGAAAAGGATCTGCCCCGAACCGGCCCTTTGAGGTGCGAACCGGTCCGAAACATCTCCACACCAGCAGAACTCGACTCTTGCGCTGGCGTGGAAGAGTCAGTCGATAGAGCGTCCTGCGTGCGTCTCGACGAAATCTGTGATCGCCTTCGCGACTCGCACTGGTTGATCAATCGGTAAGAGATGCCCACTCTCCGCAATGATCTCAAGTGTTGACCCCGGAATTCTTGCGATAATCTCGTGGCGATGCTGTTCTACAGAATCAAGTCGATCCAGCTCTCCCGCAAGCACCAGCGTAGGTACGGCGATCTTGGGAACTTCTGCTGAAATGTCCTCCGACATGCCGATGGTTGGCCATGCCAGCTTTGCTTTGGGAACTCCACTCAAGCTGTCTTCGATAAGTTGCTCGATGGTTTTGGAATCGGGCATCCGTGCAGTCAGAAACTCGATGGTCTGAAGGGCTGTATCACGGTTGTCGTATGCGTGAATCTGTTGCTCTTTAGCTTCGTCGGGCATCTGTGAGGGAGACGGCGTTGCAGGCGCGACGAGAATCACGCCTTCGAGCCCTTCCAGATGGCGGGAAGCCAACAGCTGTGCGACTTTTCCGCCCATTGAGTGGCCAACAAGGATGAAGCTGGAAAGCCCGAGATGCTTGATCAACTCCGTTGTGCCATCGGCCAAGGAAGTGATCGAATAGTCACTCGACGCGCCATCTGATTTTCCCCACCCCGGAAAGTCAAACGCAACCGTGTGGAAAGAGTCTCCTAGCTCACCAATCACCTTGTTCCATGTCCGATGTGTTCCGCCCCAGTAGTGCAGGAAAAGGAGACACGGCTTTCCCTTGTCTCCCTTCTGTTCAACGTACAGCGCCATTTCAGTGTTTGACTTCATAGAACCACCTTTCAAGAGATCTTCGGCCCTTTAACCGACTTAACTCGACTACCCGACTACCCGACTTAACTCGACCAAATAGCCACTGAAGCCGCCACACCCAATCCGCTTTCCGAAACGTCTTGACGGCCCGGTTTGAGCGGCAACAAATAGCAGCATCTGTGAGACTAGATGAGCGAATCCGACAACGGTGTGTCGAGGTACAGACGATATGGCCGTATTCGGCCGCATCTTGTCCGATTCTCACCTGCCGAAACTGCTCGATTTATTGAAAGGTTTCCTCATTCAGGTGTTATTGGCGATATTGTCTTGGAATTCCTCGCCCCGAAGATTCTCCAACGCGCCTTGGCAGAATAGGCATCGGATGACATAGGACTACCTGTCGATCAATGACTGTATCGCCAGTGGGCCCGATACGCGAGCTTAAGCTTTTTGTTTTGGACAGCCGTCGCGGTAGCCGCATGTGGGCAATTCCTAGGCGAACATCAATCATGGTGGGCGCTCCTACGGCTGGAAGAGTGGATTTGATGGTCTTGGGCCATCTTGGCTGTTCCGATCGTTCACTGACCTTAAGCTCTCAGCTTCTCTCTTACCTTTATGGAAGCGGATTACTGCTCACCCAGTTGCCGATCGTTGTGATCGTTCTGGAACAGAGCTTCTTCGGGCTTTGCATACGAAATGCTTTATGGTTGTAGGAACGCGCGAACTTTGTGCCTTCATCCCAGTAGGTATTGAGTCCAGGCTGAAGCAGCCCCCGGTGATACACCAGCGTGAACATCGCAAAAGTGCGCTTCTCCGGGTATCTGTTCGGCTGGTCCGTCATGCACTCTCTACTAAAAATCGTACAAGCTTTTGCTCATATGTGGCGCTCGCATTCTAATCGGCGGGGTCGGAGTCATTGTGGCAGCGATAATGCCGTTCATGAGAACAGTTTCGGTATCCCCAGCAAATAGATCCCCTCTGATCTTTGAACCTATTGCTCGCTTCTTCCGGGCGAGTGGCAATGGCGTCAGCCAACAATAATCAAGGCCCAACATAACTGAGCCGATTCCTCATCACGACGTAAACTAGGATCGCTGATGGCCTTGTGCACTTGCGTTGTATGCAACAGTTCGACGCCAATCTCCTCATTGCTTTGGATGCGCTCCTAGACACGGGGGTGTCGTCATCGGAAGACGTAGCAGCTGCCATGGTGAATATCCGGCCACAAAGACGCCTGTTGCTGCCAAATGTCCGAGGTCCGTAGGGAGGAGCCTCAAACATCGCGTTTGAGCAGCATCATATTTTTGAGGCCTGCTCCAGGCGCGGAAAGTTGGCAAGCAATGAAGGAAACGTCGAGTCTTGTGTTGGCAGCGGTGACTCTCTCTGCCACTCTGGTTGCGCTGTTGGGTTGCAGTCCCGTTGGAGGCGCCACGACGGCTGCATCCAGCATACAGGCATCCGGCTTCATTTCGGTTTCTGGCAAGGTGATCTCCCGCGATGGAAAGCCGTGGATCCCGCATGCCTTTCAGCAGGTGGCGTTTGTGTCGCCGCCGGGGTATACCAGTGCGGACGGAGCGAAGCAGATCTTTCTGACTGCTGCGCAAAGCTACACCTCGGCGGAGTACGCGCAGATGGTGCAGCAGGGTGCGGACTCTGTACGGATACAGTTTGCACAAATGGGGATTGATCCCAAGGGTATTTATCCATCACAGACGTTCACGAACAATGTCATAGCCGCAGCGAAAGCTGCGCGTGCCGCGGGCTTGACCGTTATCCTTTCCGATCAGGACGAGGCGCAAACCGGCGAAACGAATGAGTCGGGACTTCCGGCTGGGGGGGCACAGGGTGCATGGACGAACTTGCTGACGACGGCTCCTTGGATCGGGCAGGACACCGGGATTTTGCTTGAGATTTACAACGAACCTTTTGTGGGTGTTACTCGCGAAGGCCCACCGCCTGCCGCCGATTGGACGCAGTGGCAAACCGCGATGAACG
Source organism: Acidisarcina polymorpha (assembly GCF_003330725.1). Classification (NCBI taxonomy): domain Bacteria; kingdom Pseudomonadati; phylum Acidobacteriota; class Terriglobia; order Terriglobales; family Acidobacteriaceae; genus Acidisarcina; species Acidisarcina polymorpha. The sequence continues at coordinate 6,805,117 of NZ_CP030840.1, forward strand.
CACTCATTGCCACGATCCGGGGCACGGGAGCAAAGAACGTGCTCATCGCCGATGGTCTGGAGCATGCCGAAGAGCTTACCGGTGCGCTTCCGCTCACTGACACAGTAAGCCCGGTGATCTACGCCTCTCACCCATACGCGCACAACTACCAGGATCAGAACGCCGCCGGAACAGACGCGAACGGGAACGTCGTTGCTGGAACCGGGTGGAACGTGATGTTCGGAAACTTTGCAGCAACCAACCCCGTGATGGTCACGGAGTGGGGAAATGGCTACTACTGCGACAACATCACAGGGACCGCCGATGTGGCCTTCCTGCAATACCTGCAGGGGCGAGGTGTGGGACTCGTCGCGACGACATGGGACTGGGCTGGACCGAACTTCGGCAGCATCCGCGTGAACTTTCCAAACAGCACGGTAACGTCTTTTCCGGCTGCGGGCACTCCCATTTGCCATATCGATGCGCAGACTGGAGAAGCCGTTATCGACGATGGTGTTGGACCGGGTCAACTCGTTCAAACCTGGTTCACGACGGGGACACCTTCTGCCGTGCTCGAATAGTTGTTCCGTAGACGAGCAGGCGCGGGTGGAGCATCGATATACACGCGCCTCTGCTCATCAAGCCACGTGGAGTGGTTCTTTCGCGGTGATTCGTAACTTCCAGTGATCTCCCTCCCGCTAGCGAGATAAATGAGTCGATGCTGAATCGCCGAGGCAATCCAACACTAGCAGGAACGATGACGGTGTGGCTCGGTGCTTCTTGTGAGGGTGGTTTCGTTAAAGCTTCAAAAGCAGCAGGCTCTGTCACCATCGATGTCTCACTGTCTGCACGCAGATTACGGCGGTGCTCAGGAGTTCTCCGCCTTGGGCGGGGGGAAGTAAAGTAGCCATAATGATCGCTGATTTCGGTCATGCGATTAAGGTCTTCTGGAAGCTTTAGGCCGGAGATCGCGCGAGAATAGTCGTCGATTCCGCCGCCATTCGTTGTAAGCATCATTCGGCCAGCCGTTTCGCCTACATTTCGGAAGGCACGGTAGGTGTTCCGCGTGGAAAGGATAGATCGACCGACCGTCATCGGAATCCAAGCGCCATCTTTGTAGAACTCGTATTCCCCTTCAAGAACCGTACAGATCTCTTCCTCTTTGAGGTGCTTATGTGGCGGCGGTCCACCTTTTGGTGGCGTCGTCTCTACGAAGACGCAACAGGTGTAGTTTGAAGACCGGCTTGAAACGACGATTCAAGCGTGAGACCGTCTAGAATTGTGATGATTTCTTTTTCCGCCAAGATTTCTCCTCCTCGTAGTGTCGAAGCGCGAATGCTTACAGACAGGGTTATGCGCGACCGACACTTTTAAATGTTGAACATTCCTGCGGGTGCAGTGCGAAGAACAGTGCAGCCGTATCTCCTTGCTCCTCGCCGCTCGTATGCGGTCCCACAATTTGTCTGAAGAGAGCACAAGGAAAGCTCAGGATCATCCGGGCCACGGTGGCCCACGGGCACGTGAAAAGCTGGCACGCTATACAGGATGCGATTGCTCAAGGACGGACTCATGGTTGAAGCCGCCCTTGAAAGAATCGCTCGACTGCCCTGCCGGGTCCAAAGCCCGGTTCTCCACATGTCAAACCTTCAAAGGCGCTGATCTGGGGCGGAAAACCATGGAAAGTACTGCCAAACTTCGGCCCTGTAAAATCCCAGCCGTATGCCATCAAGCCGATGCCACGCCCATTGAGGTAGCGGAGAAACTCCTCCGCGTATTTTGGGGTACCCAGGTCGCAATAATACTTGGGCACTGTCGTCCACTCGGTCACAACGACGGCGTGCGTTCGTGCAAAGTCCCCGAACTTCTTCTCCCATGAAGGCGCCGTCTGATCTTGAGCACGATGGGCATATGGGTGTGATGCGTAGACTACCTGTCCGTCAGGATCATGCAGCGCTGGTGCACCTCCTAACCTCTCAGCGAAGAGCAGACCGTCGGCTACCGCGACATTGGAAGCTCCGGCATCGCGAACGACCTTGAGCGTAGCGTTCATCTCGTGAGCCCACTTGCGCCAGTTTTCGGGGTTTGGGGGCAGATTCGGTTCATTGAGGAGTTCATAGATGACACCGTGATCTCTCGCGAACACAGGGGCAATAGAAGCCCATACACGACGGGTGGCGTCGTTCGGCAGCGACGCGACTCTGTCTTTTTTCTCGCCACTCTGCTCTTCATCCTGGACGCTGAGCATCACGATGAGCCCAGCCGCTCGAGCCGCGTGTACGGCGTCGATGACCTGCGAACGAAAGGCAGGGGTGAACAAGGGATTCTGAGGGTCGAGTCCCGGTTGTGAAATCTGAATACGCACTGAGTCGATCCCGTATGAGCGCATGGCGGTGTAATCCGAAGGCGAGTAGTGTTGGTACGCTTCGGTGAATACGCCCTGTTGTGCAGCGGGAGGTGCGACAAAGGCAATCTGTACAACCCCGTGAGGAGTCCACGGACGACCGTCTCTTTGAAGCCTGCCGCCTGACACAGAAATGGAGGCCTGTCCGCAGGCCGAGGTCCACGCGACAAGAGAGATGGTGGAGAAAAGTAAAGCGTGTTTGAACCGAGACAACACTTTATACCGTGCTTGCAAGCGCTTCATTTGTTCATCCTCAAACCAGAGTAGCGTCACACAGGCAGGGGAACGTATGAACGTGAGCGTCCCTGCAATGAGCTCCGCGTTGCTACGCATCCGCAAGTAAGTGGGCGACCCCATCATGGTTCAGGCAGGTAGAGGACTTGTCCCCACGCCGAAGGCGTTGGAGGTTCGTGCTCGTGTACGTGCGCACGCTCAGGAAGCACAGTCCTTGATCCAAGCCCGAGCAGTACCACTGACCGGGCGGAGCGTAGCTTCACAATTCGTGCCGAGGAATCTCTCGTTGGGACTTTCGCATCCGCAATCCTTAGAGAGGTTCGCAAGAAAGCCTGCAAAATCAACCTGCAGTTTCTTGCTCAAGGAACTGAAGAGATCGGGCCATTGCGCGAGGGCATTATCGATCTCGACGTTGGGGATATAAAACTTCGAGGGCCGGAAGTTAAAGTTTAAGGCCTGTTCATTGATAAATTCGTGGGTGTAGTTCGTCTTGGGCATCCGTTGTCGCGAGCGCCAGTGACGTTGAAGCGCTACATCGAATATGAGCACATCAGCGCATCGCGCCGCGGACTGCAGTATGGCCCCATCGATGAAGCACTCACTGAGCGCTGGGTTTGAGTAGATAGTGCTGCAATGAGTAGGATGGATCTGGGGATAGTATCCAGTTTAGTTCCTCCCTGCTAGCGACTAACGAGGTACGTATACCGCTCTTTTAACGCTAGCCTGATGAACCGAGTTCATCTTGGTCCGACTGACGCTGCGACAGATCTTCTACCTGCAATTATGCAACTATGAAGGAGGGAAGTTTACATGAGCGATGAAAAGAAGATGACCTCCGCGAGGACGAGTCACGCCTCTATCGTCAGTATGACACCGAGCACTCGAGACGAGTCTACTCAAAAGGCAAGCAGCCCCATAAGCCTCTATGAGAAGATGGGCGAGCGAACCACGCAACCCTTTGCCATCCACATCCTCGATGCGTTGCAACCGATCTTAAACCTCGACCTTATAGATATTGCCGCTGGCACCGGTGGATTGGCCCTTGTTGCCGCCGAGCGTGGAGCAAGGGTGCTTGCTACAGACGTGAGCGCGCCCATGATCGACCGAATACGTGAACGTTTGGGCCCAGGCCAACGTGGCCGGGCGGAGATCATGGACTTCAGTACGCTGAACCTGAGGGACGCTAGCTACGACATAGCAGTATCCAATTTTGGGGTGCTCGCGTTCTCGAAGTGGCGGCTTGGCTTAGCCGAGATGATCCGTGTCACGAGGCACGGAGGACGGATCAACCTTTCGATGTGGACCCAAAGGGACGATTGCTCTCCGGCTCACCTTATGAAACGGGTGTTCAGCACTCTGTTTCCCGTCCGGGTTCTTTGGCCTGCCGACATGTTCCCTGTTTTCACGGAAGAAGCACTGCGCGCTGACGTGCGAGCTGCGGGCTGCAGCGACGTCCAGGTCGAGGTTGTGACAGCGGACTGGAGTCCGTTCTCCTCGGTAGACGTCGTAAGTGAATGCCACCCTATGTTCAAGGGCTTTCCAGGCTATGCCACGTTGACCCCTATTGAGGCAGAAAAACTGCACGCTGCGCTACAGGATGCGTTCCAAAGCTATGCCGGAGAGGATGGCGTCATCCGTCTCCCGACAAGAGCTTTCGTTGTCACTGGACGGCGGCTCTGAGCGAACCATGCCTAGATCAGTCCCGGACAACGCCTTTGTCGGAAGTTGGCCATGCATAGTCTGAGGCCTGAGCGCACGATATCTACGTTTGGTGTTGGGGTCCAATAACAACTCGAGCCAGTTGTTTAAGAGGGGGTCGCACGAGTTCCTAATTCCTATTGAGGAAAAGCTTAATCAAGCTATTGCGAGTTCTTTTGTCTTCGCGCTATTACGATGCGGCGAGCGTTTCCGCCGATTGGACAGCCCGTTTTTGAGCGAAGACTCTGAGATGAACGTGATGATTCGCGACTGGAGGACTGGAGGCTTCGCACTAGCGGACTTAAAGTCGCTTAGTACCTGCGACAATCGCCCACCGCTTGAACTAGTCAGGCCCCGACGCTCTCGAGCAGAAACTTCGTAGTAGATTTGGCGAGAGAGTGCGCGCCTGACCGGCCGCCGTCGACATCCTCAATGTTGCCGATGATCGGCCAGTGCTGCCGACGCTGCGAGATAGCCGCACATTCCGTGCACGCCACCACCTGGAGGGGTGGATGCGCTGGCAAGGTAGATACGGGCGTTAGAGGTTCGGTGTCCACGAATGGTCGGCCGTGCAAGCATCCCTTTCAGCGTCATGGCACCACCCGATATGTCGCCCTTCGCTAAGTTCAGGTTCCAACGTCCTAACGCTCTCGTATTCCAGGCGCAGCGGTCGAGAACGACATCGCGGAAACCGGGCGCAAAACGCTCAATTTGGGTTTCGATAGATGCGCTCATATCTCGCTCTGACCCATACGGAACCTGGCAGTATGCCCACGCCGTGTGTCTGCCAAGTGGTGCTCGGGTTGAATCTATGAGACTAGGTTGCGTGACGAGAACAAAAGGTCGCTCATTGTGGCGGCCATAGAACGCGTCATGTTCGGAGCGGGCAATCTCAGCCAACGTCCCGCCAAGATGTACTGTAGCGGCCTGCAGACACGCAAGATCTCGCCATGGAATGGGTTCCCGCAAGGCGTAATCGATCTTGAAGATGCCGGGACCGGGACGAAAATGTGTTATTCGCTGACGAAATGCCAAGGAGAGAGCGTCCCCCGATATGCTGGCCATAGACTCGGCTGACGTGTCGAAGAGTGTGATGTCGGAGTACGGAAGTCCTGTAAGCGAAGTCACCTCGACTCCGGTGTACAGCTTACCGCCGAGTTCAGTAAGGCGATTGACGAGTGCGCGACTGATGCTCACGGCTCCACCACGTGCGATGGGCCAGCCTGTAGTGTGGCCCGCGGCAAGCATAACGAGAGCAACGGCGGAGCTCGAGGCCTTCGTGAAGGGAATTACCGAATGTGCAGCGCATCCAGCGAACAGCGCTCGGGCCCGCTCGTCTCGAAAGAGGAGCCGAGCTAAAACTTGTGCAGGAAGTAGTGCCGGGATACCGAAGACGCCCATCGCAACTGGATGCTTTGGAACGCGCAACAAGCCACGCGTAAAATCGTCGACTAAATCCTCCCACGCACGGATTGTCGGGCCAAGTAGCAATCGATAGTTTCGAGCGTCGTGTGCTGAGAACTGCGAGAGGGTTGACTCGACTTCGGATTCGAGAGTAATGCTTGAGCCGTCATCGAGAGGGTGAGCCATGGGAGTACCCGGTTGAAGCCATTCGAGACCACACTCTTCGAGTTGCAGCGCGCGAAAGGCCGGTGACGCGATTCCGAGTGGAAAAACGCTTGAACCGATGTCATGGAGGAAGCCAGGAAGGGTGAGCTCCCCGGTCGCCGCAGCCCCACCAGGCTGGACATTGCGTTCGAAAACCGACACCTGCACTCCCGCTAGCGCCAGTGTCACGGCTGCTGTCAGTCCGTTAGGGCCGGAGCCTATAATGTTGGCCGAACGCAACGATTCGCACCTCCTCCATCACACTTTTCAACGCCAAATGACATTAGCAGCAGGCAGGCTATCAGGACAGTTCCCATATGAAAGTGAGAGGTTTCGACCAGACGGAATGGGCGAGTCTGAAGATCACTGAAGTCTGACGGGTCGAAAACTGAGTAGACGTAGATCCGCTTCTACCCGGTCAGGGACACCCGTCGCACCTACTATAACAACTGCCTTGCTACCTTGATCAGTCGCGGACGCTCTCAGCGCTCCAGTGCCCACTCGTTTATCCAATGAAATCCGCGGTCGAGCAAAGGATAATGATCCGGCAGAGGAACCCGGCTGAGTGTGAGGGTGCCGAGCATCCCAGCGCCGTCACCGAACGGCTTGAGGACAAGATGATTGGGGTCTGGTTGGGCGAAGAGGTAGCTCCCTTGAAAACGAGTTCCCTCAAACCACCCCGAGTATAGAGATAGGGTTCGCTTTTGAGGATCAACCTGTATGCCGGCACGCCATAACCTACCGTCGCTTGATCGAGCCATGACACGGCCATCCGGTTCGAGGTAAAGCGCTGTCAGGGGTGACCCTTCTGCTGTCAGGACGGGTGTGTCGACATTGTGACCGTCCAGGCGGAGCACATCGGAGTCGACGTGCCATTCGCCGGTGAGCGCACCAGGATGCCGCACGTTTTGGCTTTCCTGTTTGGCCATCGTGTATGCACCGGGGACAAGATTATAGATTGCAAGGAGCACGAAACCTACTTCAATGACACGCGTCCCGATTCTGAACTCTCGTCGTTCCAGCGGTGGGACCCAGAGGCCGGTGGGAGCCGTCATCCGATGGAGCCAAAAATACTCATACAGCGATCCTAGATCCGGTGCGATCACGGCAATTGTCGTTAGGAGGATCAGACCAGCCCCTAACTTGACCGGAACATCGAAGAATAGGTTAAAGAGCAAGACATTAGACATGATGAAAGCGTTCAACAGTGCGCCGAGCAAAGCAGTCCGACGAAAGAAGAGCAGAACGCCCGCGAGCATCTCAAACGCCCCACAGAGAATCTGATACAACGGGTGCAGACCGATCATGGTCCATAGCAGAGTCATGGGTGAACTCTGTCCCAGCGGTTCATTCAGCACCGCCAGTGATGGTCGGCTCATCTGCAACGGGAACACCTTGCCTGACCCATATCTAAGCATGAGAAACACGAGCAACATGCGCAACAAGAAACGTAGCCAAGCAGCCGCGGTCTGGTAGTGCGGTCGACGCCTATCCAACACACGCCAAACAAGTGCGCCGAACACGGAAGCGCAAAGGATCAGGCCAAGCGTAATCCAGTTGAGCGCCGTATCGCGCGAGTCAGTCGGGTGCGCTTCCATTGCAATTCCGCTGAGATGAAACGCATGCACACCGGTCCATTGCGCGGCGTGAAATGCCACAAAAGAGATTCCGTTACTGATCGCATCGCCTACGAACGGAATGATTGAGAGAGGTGAGAATATGACTACATCGGACAGAAGAAGAAACAAGAATAGAAGACAAAAAGCAAAGCGAAACGGCACCGACCAGCACACTCGATCGATCTCGTCTGCCTCTGCATTTTTCTTCGAGAAAACGAAACTTCGCTCGGTAGCTTGATTCACGGCTCCGGGCAGCCTATGTGTAGACATCATCACCTCTTTACTTTTCAGCGTTCCCTCTCGTTCTGGCACGCTTTGTGTGTGGTCGCGCACATTCGTGGCCATATCAGAGTTTCGCCGAAATCTAGGTTTGGACATCGCACAAAACTGGGAGGAAGCACCACATATGGACAAAAAGCAGATGATTCCCGCCTAAGTAGAGTTCGTGGCTGCCGATAGGCTCCAAGCGACTCGATTCGTGGTGCCTAGCTTATGGTCTGACACCCACGACTCACCGAGCAACCATTGCATGGCTGGTTTCGGGAGAGCGTCCGTAAGTACGCCCATTGGACAACCAATCACAAAAGGTGAGATGGAACGCGGTGAAGTTGGGAATGAGCAACTAGAGCGTCAGCCAATATGTCCTCCGCAACGTTATGAGTAGACACAGAGAGAACCGGGTCATGCGTTTCTCCGCTTTACGTGGTAGACGTGGAATGGCAGATTGATTCCGTCATGTCCGATTTTCAGTTACATTCGCTGCACATTACCTTCGTTCGCAGCAGGTGATTCTCAGAAATCGTTTCTAGGAAACATCAAGCGAGGTCCTATCGCGGCGGAACTCCACGCCGCCAAGCTGACCAATGTCTCGCAATTTCCTGCACCAACGTGTTGCCTGCGAGGTAAAGATTCATGACTGCGGGTTCGAAGCCTCCAGCCGATTGGTAATTGAGGAGAGTACTCGCATCACTTCCGCCGGGAGGAGCTCGATCGAAATCTGAACCTGTGCGGAGCACAGCCACACGGTTTGTGTCCACCAAGTGTTCTCCAGCAGCGCGCATCAGAACCGCAAAGGTTGCGTTATCCTCTTGCTGACTGGTGCAGGCGACGGCATGGTGGTCCGTTAACTCCGATGCCCATACATCAGCGCGTTCAGTCAGATGGGTTCCAGAAAACCAGGTATCACTTGAAAGCGTATCGCACTGGACAACGGCAGGTGCCGCATTAGCAGGAGCATAACCGTAAACAGCTCGTGCTTTCTGAGCGCTAGGGCTGTCGGTAAGCTTCACACTTTCAGAGAGGGAAAAAGCGCGATTCACCAGCTCGTCATTGAGTTTAAACACCTCTGTCCCATAAATTAGCTGAGGCTTCTCAGCTGGGCTCATTGTGTTGATGCCAAGATATCCACTTGGCCAGGCAGCTGGAGCATCTCGTTTGTCCAGTTCCCATTGAAGACCGAAGTCTACCAAGTAGTGTGCCCAGGCGGCAGTGCCGAGGGTACCACGAGCTGGGTTTATTCCAGCGACGCCAGCAATAAGCCAATAAGTCTTCTGAAGATCAAATTGCCGTGAGTAAATAAGGGCACTAATCGACGCGGCGGCATTGGCGTAACCCATCCCAGTGGTGACCTGACACACCCCATCACGGCCGCAGTGTACAGCTGAGTCGGCGGGCAGGAGACCAGGCACCACCGTAAGCCTATCTAGCACCCGGTGCGAGCGCCACACCTCTCCTTCCGGACCAAACATCGAGACGATCATAACTTTGACGGTGATTTTGGATTTCGGCTCAGCGAAGCTGTTTGAGCTTAGCAAGACAATTATGCTGGTGACAATCCATTGGTACATTCTCAAGAACGACCCCCTCCTGTTTATGTCTGTGGCAAGTCATTGCTGTCAAAACACTCAGCTTGCGCCCTTGTGTTGCTTCACTCCTGCTACTATGATCGCCGGTCACCCGGTCTGTGAAGGCGGAGTAGTACATGTCTGCTCCTGCCCATCTTTGACGGGAGGGCGGTCACTAACCGCGACCTGCGGCGTAAGCCTCTCCGAGAGAGAAGGCTCATCAACCGCTCGCGCCACACTCCCTTCAAGGTGCGCTCAAAATGTGTGCAGGTTTCGAGAAATACTGCAAGCAGTTCCTGGCCTATGTAAGGAAGCACTGTTCTCCTTCACGACGTTATGACAATGGTTTGTTTCAGAAGTACAGTGAACCAACCCGGATACAGAGTTGAGTGCGCCTAGATAATTGACTCGACGATTCCGCCCTCAACCCGAAGAGCGGAGCCGGTGGTTGCCGATGCCTGCATCGAGCATGCATAAAAAACCAAGTTGGCAATCTCATCGACGCTAAGAATGCGTTGTTCGATTGAGCTTGGATAGCGTGCCTTTCAGGGACTGTCGCAAGGGCCGCCTCTTCAAAGCCTTGGCCTTGTTGCGTTGTTATCCCGCTTACCATGGCCTCGACCCACTCCACCATGGTTACGCCTGGCGACACGGCATTGACCGATCCCAGACGTGCCCGCGTCAGGATGCCATTTAGACCGCATCGGGCAGGTCCCTTGGAAAATTATGCGGAAAGATCGGACGCCGACTTCCATATGCGATTTTCGAAACGCAGTACGTAACTCGAGACGCTACGACAACGTTCATCCAACGCTGCTTGAGTGTTGCCAACCTGAATGACGTCATCCAGATTGGCAGCGCTGTGAGCCTAGCGGGGGCGAGAGGGGGAAACGGGCTGTGGTGTCACGCGCGGGGTCAGTGGCAGCGTTGTGATTGCGGTCGTAAATTCCACGTGAGGTACGATTTTGTTCATTGGCGAGCCTGTGCCGATCGGTGGCCGTCAGATTGCCTCCATCTCTGTTTCGCATCCGTGTCTCTTGATTTGCAATTTTAGCCTGATTGCGGTCAGCCCTAGCGGCTCCTCCAGGAGTAATCTGACCGTCGGCTACACCGTGGTTAATGCGGGCTTGCTGGCGGGCTTGTCGCTCCTGAATCGAGTGGCGTTCCGTCTGCGTGCTTTGTGCCATGGCGAAGGCAGTCGGCAGTACCAAAACAAAAGCTGCGTGCATGATAAATCTTGAGTTCATAACAAATTCCTTTCTTGTTCCTTTTACGGTGACTGAAAGCTCGCACATTAGCCCGTCGCTAGATTGGAACCCAAAGGGGTTGAGCTGGTTGCGCTATGCGCGGAGTCTGTCCGATATCGTTAGATTCTTGGCCGTATGAGCTTGATGAAGTTTCTGCCCTCGGTCTGAACCTGGCTACTGATCTCTACGGTTCTGTTGCAAAGACGTTTTCATGCCCCAAGATGTTAAGGTGGGGCGCGGGCAAGGAGCCCACGGCTAGTATGCAGATGAGCGTTTCTAGAGTTTTTGCAATAGAGCCGCTTGGCGAACGGCCTTAACCTCATTGCGAAGTGTGCCAAGGCGAGCAAGTTCGAGGTCGTCACTATAGAACATGTTGTATGTGTCATCTGGAACTAGGCGTTCACCGTGCGGGTGAGCGATGTGGATACAGGTCTTCTTAATCGAACGGAGATCAAAGGTCTGCGTGTCGAAACTGGACGATGAGAATAGGGAAGAGATTGCAACTCATCATGGTCAGGAGGATTCTTCTCCATCAAAGACTGATTAGATAAGGGCGACGATTCAGCACTTTCCTCTAGACTCTGGTTGGTTTAGGAACCAGGGTCGGCGGGAAGAAAGGAGCCCCGATGATCTTCATAGGTTGTGAGTTCCATCTAAGCTTTCAGCAGATTGCCATGCTCGATACTGAGTGTGGTACGACGACGGAGCATAAGCTGATGCACGCGTCAGGTGAAGCGGAGCGATTCTATCGAGCACTGGCATCGCCTGCGCTTGTGGCCATTGAAACGGTCGGCGACGATCAGTGGTTTGTTCAGTTATTGCAGAGACTTGGCCATGAGGTGTGGGTCGGAGATGCGGCCCAGATTCGTGCCAGCTATGTACGGAAGCAGAAGACGGATCGGCGAGATGCCGGACACATTCTGAAGCTCCTGATCGAGGGGCGGTTCCCTCGTATCTGGGTTCGCGGGTCGGAGATGCGGGATCACCGTCAGTCGCTGGTTCACCGCCATAAGCTGGTTCAGATACGGACACGATTGAAGAACGAGCTGCAACATCTCATGCTCAACCAAGGCATGCAGAAGAAGCAGAAGCTCTGGAGCACAGAAGGCCGAGCTGCGCTGCAAGCCTTATCGCTCGATCCCTGGGCAGATCGTCGAAGGCGCGATCTGCTTCATCTGCTCGGCATCCTCGATGCTCAACTCGAACAGCTCGATGAGGCCGTCAAGCAGGTCGCTCTGCCGTATCCTGACGTGCAGCTTCTGTTGAGCCAGCCAGGCGTTGTTCCGATCACTGCCCTGGCATTCGTCTTGACCATCGGTGACGTCCGCCGGTTCCCGCGAGGCAAGCAGGTTGCCAGCTATCTGGGCCTGATCCCTCGAGAGCACTCGTCTGGTGGCAAGCAGAAGATGGGCGGCATCACGAAACAGGGCAGCCGGCTCATGCGGTTTCTTCTGGTCGAGGCAGCCAACATCGCCGTTCGCTTCGATCCCGACTTCCGCAAGGAGTACTCCCACCGCTGTCATCAAAAGCACTTCATCGTCGCCAAGGTAGCTGCCGCACGCAAGCTGGCGATTCGGATGTACTGGATCCTGCGGACTCAAAAGCCGTATCCGCAGGTTCTCTCATCGAGAGCAGCCTGAAATGTATTCTGGTCAGCGCAAGCCAGACCGACAGGCTGAGTAGGCGCTCTCGCACCCAGCACAGGCCGGGTGTCCGCATAGAAGGATCATGGTCGCAGTTGTGACCGTATTGATGGTTGGTGGAGAATACTCCTCCGTAGTTGATTCGATGAGAACCCGCTCGTGCCCTGGTTCCTAAACTCCTTGGTCTCGAGCGTTGCTCATCGCAACGGTAAGGAGAACTCTGCCCTTGACTACACCTTCGCCCTTATTGACGAATACATTTGCGCAGACTTGTCTTCTCGACCGAACTTCCCCTTGCAGTCCTGCGGCGGACCATACATTTGAGGGCGCTCCGTTGGATGGGAAAAGCGGCCGTGTAGGAGGAGGGTTTACTACGATTGGGATTGACCCCAACCTCAGTATGCCCCACAACTTGAATACACCTTAACGCTCGAGCATTCGCTGACGAATAACTTTGTCGCCAGCGTGGGTTACCAAGGATTTCATTCCGGAAATTTGATCACGAATGGAGGTAATCTCGCCGCCCATACGTACGGAAACGATGTTAGTGCTTTCGCGGGTGACTTGCTGCAACATGAATTCCCGCGTTGTTGACTAGTACGTTTAGCCCTGAAAATCGGTCTTTTATCTCAGTTGGAAGATGCCCACCATCTCCTGATCCAAGCATGCAATTACTCTCCATCGTCAGGTACAGACTTCGATCTCGGGGTCTGACTTTCACTGTTCATCGTCCGCTCGTTGCTTCCAGACGTATTGAGCTGAGCTGTATAGGCCGGCAGACTCAAGACATCGGTCCGCTCAGAGTTCAGCGGTTCGTCGTCCCCCTGGGTGATGGGGAGAGAAGTGCCGACCTGCAGGTGAAGACGATATCTTCCGGGCGAGGCCCCAAAGCTCTTTGTAAAGAGTCGCCGGAAGACTTCCACACTACCAAAGCCACTAACCCTAGCGACATCTCCCAAGCTGAGATTTTCATCGGCTAGGTTCCGGCGCGCAGCCTCTAAACGTAACTCGCTTACATGGCGCGCCGGGGTCCTACCTACCTCGCGGACGAAGTACCGAGCGAAATTTCTTGGACTCATCGCCATTCGTCGAGCGAGACTGGACACCGATAAGTCTTTGTCAAGATTGTCCGCCATCCAGACGAGGAGGTTGCCGATCGAACCGACGGAGGATTTCTGTGCCAGCAATGTCGTACTCAATTGTGGTTGGGTACTTGATCGGCGGAGAAACAATAGCAAATGTTTCGCAGCTTCCGCGGCAGCGTTGGTTCCTAGGTCCTCTTCCACCAGCGCAAGAGCAAGATCGATCGCAGAAGTGCCACCGGCTGCCGTATAGCAGAAGCCATCCTTTACATAGATGCGATCAGAAAGGACTTGAACCTCAGGATACCTTGTCGCCATGTGCTCCAGGTACGTCCAATGAGTTGTCGCTTTCTTCTGTCGAAGTAGTCCTGCTTCCGCTAGGAGCAGGCTACCCGAACCTACACCGGCGACTCGTCGGGCTGCGGCGCAATGCAGCCGTGCCCACTCCACTAACTCCTTCATCCTATGTTCAGGAAAAGCCATGGGCCCTGAATGTCCCCCGGCAAAAAGAATAGTGTCGGCATTCGGAACAAGCTCAGGCAACTCGAATTCATCCACGAACTGTTCGTAAGTTTTGGGTGCAATTCCTCGAGGCTCCAGAGAAATGATCCGCACATCGTAAAGTAGCTCGGACAGATCCGCATTTACAACTTCGAAGACCTCAGCAGGACCGAACACATTGATTGGGCTGCTTGATGGTAGCGCCAGAAAAATCACGCGTATAGGTTTTCGTTTGAGCCCAGCGGGATCCGAACTTTGCGGCGGCTTTGCTCGTGTCCTTGGCCCGTCATAGGAACCCCTTCTGCCTGTGATCATCAAGTCCATCCGAGTCGATATCCATTGCTGGTAGCAGGAGGACCTTCAGTACAGCCCCTTTCCTTCGATTGAATTCTGTACTTCCCTGGAGGAATGCCAAAGGTCTTTGTGAATGGGCGTCGGAAAGCTTCGACGCTGCCAAAGCCGCTAGCTTTTGCAACTTCAAACAGGCTCAGGCTCGGGCTCGCAAGATGTTGACACGCAGCCTCGAGTCGCAGCTCAGTCACGTGGCGTCCAGGAGTCTTGCCGACGGTGCGGGTAAAGTGTCGCACGAAATTCCTCGGGCTCATGGCCACCCGTTTTGCGAGTTCGCTAACGGAGAGGTCGTGGTCGAGATTGTCCGCAATCCAAAACAGAAGATTACTAATCGACCGAGCAGCTGATGTTTGCGCTAAAAGCGTGGTACTCAATTGCGGTTGAGCACCCGACCGGCGGAGGAAGAGCACCATGTGCTTCGCCACCTCCGCGGGCCCAAAAATGTTCATAAGACTGGCTGACGGTAGCGCAAGCAAAGTCACGTTGAGCGGCATCATACCTCCTGGGTTGCGTCTAGCGGTTCAGCAAGGTTTCGACTGTAAGACTATCGACGCAGCCCTCTCCAATGCGCCCCCTTACTGGCGAGGGGATTTAACTGCATGCGTGACGAGTCGAATCACGGACGTTTGAATGTTGAAGTTGTCCCTTGCATAACAGAATGGCAGTGGCTGCGTAAAACGAAACGACTCACGAACCGATCATGACAGTTTGAACCGCCCAAAGATATTGCCTGATGAGGGGCGGGGGGGGCGCCCCCCCAATCCGGGGGAGGGGGGGTACGTGCAACCCGCGGCACTCTAAAGGTCGAGGAAGCCTCGTTGCAGCGCGATCGTCACGGCGTGAGTACGGTCGTTCGCCTTCAGCTTGGCCAAGATACTCGTCATGTGTGCTTTGACGGTGTCCGCGCCGATGTTGAGATGGTCCGCGACCAGCTTGTTGGAGTAGCCGAGGGCAACTAGGTGCAAGACCTCCAGTTCACGCGGAGTAAGCTGTACGCCGCCGGTGTGCTGAGCGAGTTCCAGCGCCACCTCTGCCTGCACGCACACTCCGCCGGCAAACACCGTGCGAATCGCCTCACGCAATTCTCGCCGTGCCGAGGCCTTCAACAAGTAACCCACCGCTCCTGCCTTCAACGCCCGCCGGGCTTGCACATCGCCGGAGTACGTCGTTAGCACAATCACCCGCGCGATGCCGTCTTGCCGACGCAGTTCCTCAATCACCCGGATGCCATCCATGTCCGGCAGCCGCAGGTCGAGCAGGACCACATCCGGGCGAAGCTTTTCGTAGGAGGCAAGCGTCTCATGGCCACTCTCCGCCTCCCCAACAACGTCCATATCCGGCTGGCCGACGATCATGGAACGCACACCCTCTCGTACTACGGGATGATCATCCACAAGCAGAACGCGAATCTTCGCCGGGCCAGAAGACACTGTGCAACTCCTTTGCAGAGACAGTTTACGCGTGCCCGGACAGGTACAGGCGCGCACACAATCACGGCGATCGCCCGGGTCCAGAAAACAAAAGCCGGGCTAGTTGGTGGCCGCCGTGATCCATGTCGCCAGAGACGTGTTCGCCGTGGCCGAGACGGTCGTGTTGAGGGGTATGGCGAAGGTCAGCCGCATCGCATACGGCTGGCGTACGGCCGGATTGAACATGCCACCACTCGCTGTCACGGAGGGATCATACCCCGCGAAGTACAGGTACCAGGTGCCCGCCGGATACTGCACCAGCGAAGGCACTCCCGGTGCCTGGACCATAGCGTTCACATAGTTGGGCCACCCAGGTCGGGAGGACTGAAGCAGATACACCACCTCAGCCTGTGCCGCTGGATTGCACGGGACATTGCCGGTGTCCTGCTGCAGGATCTTCTTGTACGGCCCAAGCAGCGTGTCAGCCCAGGCAATTCCCACCTTGTAGCAGGGCGTCTCAAAAGGTCCGGTGGAGTACGCCATTGTGTATCTTCCGGAAAACGCCGACATGTTTCCTGTCTCAATCAGCTTGAACTGGCTGCTTGAGCTCGCACAGGCAAACAACTCGGAGTTGAAGCTCTTATCGCCTGAGGAATCTGTGTTCTCCGGCACCAGCAAGTGGACCGGTGCGCTGTTGTTCAGTTGCGTCGCCGAGTTCATCAACTCCGCCACAATTCCATCCTGCGCAGTGCTCACCCCTGCCAGCCGTATGCTAGTCGGCACGGGCAAGATTGCCGGGTGCCACCTAAGATGCGATCTGGTATAACGCATGCGGAACCCATGGCTAGTCGTCACGCAGCAGCACGTTGCTCCGTTACGTCACAACGCCCGTTCGCTGCCTGGGGCGGCGGC
Source organism: Acidisarcina polymorpha (assembly GCF_003330725.1). NCBI lineage: Bacteria > Pseudomonadati > Acidobacteriota > Terriglobia > Terriglobales > Acidobacteriaceae > Acidisarcina > Acidisarcina polymorpha. The sequence continues at coordinate 6,821,645 of NZ_CP030840.1, forward strand.
GCACCGGATAGCACATAGTATTCCGCCATGGACAGTACACTTGCTACCCACTTTAAAATAGGAGCGCTACCTTCCATCCTCTCAGACCACTATCAATCAATTTGATGGCAAACTACGCCTCCAAGGTGGAGCAAATGCAGACAATTGTGCGCTACATCCTGCCACCCCGCAGTTTGGGCCGCCAATGGTCGTATCCGCCTTACAATAACCTCAGCAGGTTGCCCTTGGGGTGACGGCTCTCGCTGCCAGCTCTCTCACGGAACGCGATGAACACCTTTTACCGACGCATTGTCCTTCTGCTTTCCGTGTTTCTCTGCTTCAGGTCCGTTGCCGTTGCGCAGATGCAACCGCTCGGCCAGATGCAGCACGACACCTGGGCTGGCCACGATGGGGCTCCCCTTGGCGTCCGCGCTCTCGCTCTAGGGCACGACGGGCTGCTCTATCTCGCGACCTTCCAGGGCCTGTTCCACTTCGACGGATCATCCTTCGAGCACGTCACCGTTCCAGGTGTCGTCCTCGGCTCTTCACTCCTAGATCTACTGTCCACCCAGCAGGGTGATATGCTTCTCATCTTCGCGCACGGCGCTCCGATTCTTCTTCATCGGCGGCAGGGCGAATACTTGGGTCGAGTCGAAGGCGCGGATCTGGAATCAATTAAGTATCCGCAACAGTCGCCTGACGGCACTATCTGGGCTGTTCTCAACGAGCGATTGCTGGTCTTTCTCGGACCGGACCTCGTCTGGCACGTGGTAGCCGACCCCGGCAACGGCCGCGCACACGTCACGCAACTCTTCGCGGATACGAGTGGCGTTCTTTGGACGGTCGAAGATGATCGCGTTTACCGCCGCTCGCCGGAGGCTGCCTACCAGGCGCTGGACGTCTTCGTTTACGGTCCGTGCAAATTCACCGGCGGTGCCGACGGAAGTCTCTGGATCGCAAGCTCCGGACCCGCGCCCAAAGATACCGCCGCCCAGCACCTTCTGCACCTGGATGCGTCCGGTCATGTTCTCCCGACCCCTTCCGTCCGAGAGCCGCTTTCGGCACCCTTGGTAACCCGGGATGGTTCGCTTTGGCTTCTCACATCAGGCTTTGAGCTCATGCATCTGCCCACCCCAGCCTTCCAGTCATTTCCGGAGCGTCCTGAGGAGATGGTCCCTTTGCGTACGGCTGTCGGTCTCTACACTGCGAACGCGTTGCTGCAATCGAGCGACGGGTCCATCTGGGTTGGCGGCATGGGGGGCCTGGAGCGCTTTAAAACCTCCACGCTCATCCCGCTGTTTCCCCACGCAACTCCGGGCAGTTGGGAGTTTTGCCCCGGAAAAAACGGCGGTCAGTGGATCATCGACGCGCACAGCAACCTCTTGCTGCGGCATAGCGATGGCCTGATCGAAAAGAAGGAAACACAGGTTGAGGATCTGGACTGTTCACCCTTCGGAAATCAGCTTCGCAAGTCCACCGGACTAGCCATGCTGGAGGACGATCACGTCACCATGCTCCCCCCTCCCTTCCCCGACAAGCCGGGCCTGGGCAATCACTACATCTTTACCGGCTCCGGCCGCACCGCGGATGGGTCCGTGCTGGCCGTCGTCGCCGGCGCGGCCCTCGGGCGCTACCTGCTCCGATACCAGCATTACCGATGGCAGCAGCTCAATCCCGGCTGGCAGGGTGCAGAGCTTAGCGGCATATACACCGCGCGCAGCGGCGAGACCTATTTCGGCGATCGCGCCGGCGCTGTTGGCGTCCTTGACCCGGGCGCGGCTCGGGTCCGCTCCCTGGGCTCCGTAGGCTCGAACGCTATCCTGGGCTTCACGGAAACAAGACTTGGGCTACTCGCGTATGGGGTCAGCAACATCGCTGTCCGGACAAACGGGTCCTTCCATCAGCTGCGCTTTGCCGACCCAAACGACGCAACCATGGTCACTGGCCTGGTGGAAGCAGACGATGGCGATCTTTGGCTGAACTGCATCAAGGGCGTGGTGCGCATTCGTGCAGAAGAGTTCCAACAGGCGCTCAGCGATCCCACCCATCGGCTGCTTACGAACAATATCGCAGAAGGCGACTACACCGGCCCTACCCAGATGAACCTCTTCAGCGAGACCGTTCACAAGGACGCGAATGGACGCATCTGGTTCGACACACCCAATGGCATTGTGTCGCTTGTCTCACAAGACATTCGGCCCTTTGAACTGCCTACCGTCACGATCAAAGACGCTCTTGTTGACGGCTCTCCCTTTCCGCAGAACCGCTCCCTGGCACCCGGCGTCAACGTCTTCAGCGTCCACTACGTCGGCGTAGACTTTTCCGATCCTTCCGGCCTCTCCTACGCCTACCGCTTGGACGGCTACGACAACGACTGGCAATTGGTAGGTCAAAGAACTGAGGCCGTCTACACGCACCTCCGCGCTGGCCGCTACACCTTCTCCCTCAAGGCCCGCAATGCTTTCGGAAACTGGACACGGCCAGTCTCTTTCGATACGTTCACGGTTCAGCCCCACTATTATGAACGGGGCTGGTTCATCGCCCTGGTCACGCTGCTTCTTATTGCTCTCTTTACCCTCGCAATCCGCCAACGTCTGCGCATGGCGGCTGACAGGATCCGCAGAAACGCGGAAGAGCGCGCCGACGAGCGCATCACCATCGCACGCGACCTCCACGACACTCTCCTGCAGGGCATACAGGGCTTGCTCTTTTCCTTTCACGTTGCCATTGAAGGTGTTCCTGACCGCCATCCATCCCGTCGGGCCCTGGAACGCGCCCTGACCAGCGCGGAAAAGCTGATCGTGGAGGGCCGCGACCGCGTAAAGGGTCTCCGTGGCCAGGCCATCACCGGCGATGAGCTCAGCCGTCTCTTAACAAACGTTGCAGAAGACCTGGGCAGCGGCCGGCTGCTGCATCTGGATGTCATCGGCGACCCGATGAGCAATAACAATCTCCGAGACTCCGTAGCTGCCGAGCTCTTTCTTATTGCGCGTGAGGCAATCGTCAACGCCGTCCGGCACGCGCAAGCCTCACGCATCACCGTTCGGCTCCGTTTTGCATTCTCCGACTTCACCCTGGACTGTGAAGATGATGGCGTCGGCTTCACGCCCCCCGCGGCATTTTCTAATAACCAGACCCGCTGGGGGCTGCCCGGCATGCAGGAGCGTGTCGCCAAACTACCCGGCACCCTAGAGGTGCGCACCGCACCAGGCGAGGGTACGCTGGTGCGGGTCACCCTCAAAGCACGCGACGCCTACCGGTAAACGGCTCTGTTGCAAATGTATGGTCCGCCGTCTGACTGCAAGGGAAAAGCTGAGGGATGAGAAAGTCTGCGTCAATGTATCCGGCCTTCTGGTGGAGAATATCTCCCGGCCATGATGAGATACGCCGCGTCCCTGTCCTGATAAGTTTCTCGGCCTTGGAAGGCCATTTGCAACATCAGGTTTCAGGTCCGCCGTTTGACTGTTTTTTCATCCTGACTCTTCCTGCGCAGCCTTCGGGGGTGAGCTTTAGGTACGTCGCTACTGAATAGCGGAGAAGCGAGCAAGCTTGCAAGCGCCTTTTGATGCCTGATTAGGTGATTAGGTAGCCATCGGTACTGGGAATGCTCGATAATCATTGCCACTCGACAACTCTGGAGCAAATGATGGGTGAGCGTGGCGTGCCCGTTGATCACTCCACGATCTATCGTTGGGTTCAGAGGTACGCGCCGGAGATCGAAAAGCGGCTGCGCTGGCAGTGGCGCCGCCCGCAAACGACGAGTTGGCGGGTTGACGAAACCTATATCAAGGTTCGCGGTCAGTGGACGTATCTGTACCGAGTTGTCGACAAGCATGGAAACACAATCGATTTCCATCTCTCACCGACACGCAACACCAAAGCGGCGAATCGCTTCCTTGGCAAGGCGCTGAACGGTTTGAAGAATGGGGGGAGGCCGGGGATCATCAATACGGACAAAGCGCCGACCTACAGTATCGCGATCTCATAACTTAAAGCCGAGAGCAAATGTCCTGAGAAAACGGTGCATCGACAAGCAACGTTTCTGAACAATGTCGTCGAAGCCGATCATGGCAAGCTGAAGCAACTGATCCGTTCAGTGAGGGGCTTCAGAACGCTGAAGACAGCTTACGCGACGATCCGACGGTTTGAGGTGATGCGTGCATTACGCAAGGGTCAAGCGGCGATCTTCAACCTCACACAAGACGTCCGCAGCGAGGCGCGCACGTAGAACGGGCCTTCGGGATCGGTGCCAGTGCGCTCGCCGAGGCAGTCGCTCTCATCGGTGAAGGCCTCAAACTACAGACTGCTTGAAATTCAGGGCAGGCAACGTCTCGGACGCCCTTCATCCAACCCTAAAGGTTCAACAGAGCCCGACGGCGGCTAATTGATCGAAAAGAAGCTGCGCTACACTAACACTCCACGGTACAAAGATCGGGCAGACCAAGAGTGCATTTTCGTGGAATACCTAAAGATATACATGTCCATGCGGATCGACATGCATCTTGGCGTTACTTCTTGAACGAGCCGTTATTTTGCACCAAACGGTGATCTCCACCACCTATTGCGGGCCCAATGTGACAATTTAAGAGCTTGACCGCGTCCCTACCGTCAATCCGACGAGGAAAACATGAACCCCCGTGTGCGCAAAATGCTCCTCCGGTCGCATTGTCTCGCTCAATCGTCACCGAAAGAGTCTTCCCACTTTGCCAATGGTTTCCCAGATCGTCTTTTAGCGGCTGCAGAATGTGAACCTGACATTCTGGCTGCACGTTGACGACCGTCAAATTGGATACCAAGAATGCTCCGAGTATGAGGAGCTGAAACATATGATCATTCTCCACAATTCTGTTTCAGCGGTCTGGTTAGGCGGGTTAGTATGCGTCACATGGCGCGACATATGCCGCTCTTGGCGACAGCGATACCCCTTCTCGCATGCCTCATTCATATAGCTACTGACCGATGTTGACGAACGGCCACACTCCTCGCCGCGCGTGTTCGATCTCGGGAAACAGTGGCCAATCGTCAAAACAATGTTTATAGCGGACAGATTAGAACCGTAATCCTGCGGTGTCCCTGAAGCTAGCGCCGACGCCCCAGCCGTACCTGGTGCGATCCCCTCCAGTGTTCCTGATGGAATCGTATACGGCGAAGGTGACTATATTCCTACCAGGTTTAAGAACGAGCTGTACGGTGCCGTTTTCTAAGCTGTAGCGCCCGTCTGGTGGTTGCCGCTCTGCCTCCGGGTAATAGAAGTTCTTTTTTGTCGTCAAGAACGAGCCATTGACGAAGATCCATGCCTGCCCGATCCATCCAAGCGACATAGTCTTGGTCTGACTCTTGTCGGACCAAACAGAGAAGCGGAGCCATGTCAGCTCTGGGGAAACCTCTTGCGCAGAATAGAGACGATTGAGATTTACAAACCCGAACCTCTCCGAACTGACCGGTTTCCACGCCTGCGAGGGAACATCCGAGAAAGCTGGAGGTTTGCCCAGATGGAAAGGGGTAGAAGAGCCAAGTTCCCAGTGATGAACAATGCTTCGGTCGTTATCGGAACGATCTCGCGCGACCGATGAAAGGAGCCCGTCAACCTGGCCAGCGCGAATTGTTAGGTTTGCGAACTGTGCCGGTCCCACAAGACCGATAGTTCCGTGAGAAGAACTACTCTCCAGCTTTCCTACCTTCAATACAGGTTCCGGAAAGTGATTGACATAAAGATTCATTCGTCGGCCCGAAATTACGAGCTTGAAATGGTTCCAGCCGTCATAGACCGGGGCTTGAGTCTGATACTCCGGGAAGACATTCCAGAGCATGAAGCCATTAATGATGGGAGCGTACTGCACGCAGTCGTCTGAAGCTCTGCAGTCAACCGACGGGCGTAGGTAAAACTCTTCGGAGTTCTCCGCTCCCCGTTCGCCTTGCATACGGAAACGAATACCGGGAAGGCCATCTCCGGTCACCTTCATATCAAAATCGATTGTGCCGCTCGCAAAATCGAAGTTTTGGAGTTGGATAGATCCCTCCGATAATTGCACCAGACCTTGCGGAAAGCCTTCTCGAACCTCGAACGAGGGACTAGACGGCTTAGTACTGGCAAACTCGGCGTGAGATATCCAACTCCCCGGGTTTAGCGGAACATCGACGCGCTGCGCCAAAGCGAAACAGGCCGAGGTCAAAGTGACCACACTGGCGGCGTGTCTAATGAACTTCAACGGTGCAAACATAGTGTCTACGGGTGACTCCTGCTCCAAGGGTATAAGAGACGCCAGGTCAGTGAATGCAAATGGCCCGCGGAATGAAGACATTTCCGTGATAGATTCGGACAATTTTCCCTAGTCACCTGTCGGAGCTGGGACATCCTTGATGAACTGTATTCTTGAATGCATCTGCGCGACGACCACGTCTAGGAAAGCATCGTAAACTTAAGCAATTTGGTCCCACGAATTACTCAACCGCATGATTCGGACCGCACTCGACATCGCATGGCTCATTCCACCATCCTGAGCATCGACATCCATCATCTTTCCCTCAAATTGAACACCACAAGTGACGTCGATGAAAATATTCCGAGCTTCACACGGATAATGTCGAAGACGTTAGGCGCGTCCTCCCTCATTTTGCTTCTGGCCGTCGTGCCATCCGTGATTTCCGAACCCCATAGGAGATGTAGATCAGCAAGCCGATAGCGGACCACACCGGCAAGACTAACTTTGCCTCCGTCGACAAAAAGAGGAACAGCAGGACGCACCCCGCAGCCGATAGTGGTGCGATGATCCACACCACAGCGACCCGGAATGGGCGCACACGTTGTGGATCGGTCCTTCTGAGCCGCAACACTGCCAGGGAAACCATGAAGAAGGCAAAGAGAGTGCCTGAGTTCGCGATTGCCGCCAATCGTCCGACAGGCAGGAAGGCGGCCGCAACTGTGACCGCCGTACCTGTGCCAAGTGTCATGATGTGCGGCGTCTGCCAACGCGGATGCACGCGCGACAATGCGCGAGGCAGTAGGCCATCGCGCGACATCACAAAGAACACCCGCGTCTGTCCGTAGATCATCATTAGGATGACGGAGGGAAGGGCCAGAAATGCAACGAGCCCCAACAGGTTGGCAAACAAGGGATAACCGATTTGCCGAAGCACAAAAGCCAAAGCTTCTTGCGAGCAGACAAGCGGACCGCTCGTGCCGGAAGCTGTAATCGACTCACACGCTTTTCCGAGTCCAAGCGAGCCCGGAGACAAATATTCGCCATGTGGTCCGAAGAGAGGTTGAGATCCGTAAGCCCCAGTCACACCGATCGCAACGAGCACATAGATTATTGTGACCACCGAAAGTGCACCAAATAGACCCAACGGGATATTTCTTTGCGGCTCCCTGGTCTCTTCAGCGGCAGTGGCGACGGCATCAAACCCGACAAATGTGAAGAAGATAGATGCGGAAGCGCTCGCAATGCCCGATACACCCAATGGAGCAAACGGGTGGAAGTTTGAAGCGTGGAGCAACGGGAGTGATAAGGCGATAAAGATTGCCAAGACCACAACCTTAACGGCCACAAAGAGTGCATTGACTCGCGCGCTTTCCTTCGTGCCGCGCACAAGCAGCAAAGTCACAAGAATCGAGATGATTACGGCAGGCAGATTAATTACGCCGCCCGCATAGGGCCCATTTGCGAGTGAGGGCGGAACGACTATGTGAAACACTGAGCCCTTAAGTAAACCAACAAAATATCCCGACCAACCCACGGCAACCGCACTGCCCGTGATCGCATATTCGAGCACAAGCGCCCACCCTACGGCCCATGCCCAGAACTCTCCAAAACTAACGTAGGCGTAAGCATAAGCTGCTCCAGAGACCGGAGCCATTGCAGACATCTCGGCATAGCAAAGAGTCGCGATACCACAAACAAACGCAGCAAGGATGAACGACACTAACATGCCCGGGCCAGCTTGCTGGGCAGCTTCGGCAGTAAGCACGAAAATGCCAGTGCCGATCGTAGAGCCGATTCCAAGAAGGGTGAGTTGTAGCGGTCCTAGAGATCGACGCAGGCTTTTGCGTTCGTCGACTTCACTGACCGCATCTAAAGATTTGACTCTCCACACAATTATTTCTCTTCTTCCTGACTTCCGTGGACCGCTGTTGCTTAGCCGACCTTCGTAGTCGATTTCACCCAATGTATCTGGAGGGCAGACTGGAGTCGTCGGGGAAAGTGTCCCTCTCCTTCCCCCCATAGAGGTAGTCCGGTGCACCCTATCAGGGAGGCGATATCTTCCGAGATCTAGTGAATCGTTGGAATTGTGCGGCGCGTGAGTTCGATCTTCTGGCAGAAAACCTTCGAAAAAGCACGAAACGAAAAGCCCCTAGCCGTAGCAGATTGGCACTCTATTTGTTGCATATTGAAACCGACGCTGTTCCCCAACACTGTGTTACTCCATCTGAAAATGATGTCTTCCGATGCTTCGATACTTGGTTAGCAGTAACTTAACGTTTGATGTGCGAGGTTTGCGATACCAAGCGCTCTGATCGGTCAAATGCCCTACGAATCCCGCCAGAGGTGCCTAAATAGTCTTCAATCGTGCAACTCGCGATGTAAAACACTCCACGCGCGATCCTCCGCCAAGCATGGTTTCTTACGAAACGAATCCAAGAGCTGCCTGCCGCCAACAGCGATACTGCTGAGTACTCTCTTCTGAAGTCTAAGGAGCGTCAGTCTGAACTTTCGGTGTTCATGGCGTCCCTTATGGACGCTAGGAAAGCGTATTAGCGATAAGCTCAGTCGCGACAGCAACAGAATCGGAGCTCGCAATCTCTTCGGCGAACCTCCTTGCGTTCTTGCGATACGAATCATCGCCTAGAACGCTCTGCATGGCGCCGCGGAGGCGTTCGGACGTAAGTTGATCAAGAGGCACCATCGTGCCGGTCTTCGTCCAGACGACGCGGGCGGCGTTGCCAGGTTGTTCGCTGGCAATCGGAATCGTGACCATCGGAATGCCACGACTGAGGCAGTCAATCACCGTGTTGATTCCTGCATGCGTGACGCAGAGAGCAGCACGGTCTAGGAGTTCTTCCTGCGGAGCGTAGTCGACAACGAGCACATTGGCCGGAACGTGAGTGTGCGAGGAGTTCCGCTGGGCGCCGCCGAGCGTCAGAACAATCTGTGCGTCAAGCCCCTCTGCGGCCTCTAGGATTGCCTGGAAGATCTGTGAGATTCCGTTCTGTAAAGTACCAAGTGACGCATAGATCAAAGGCTGTGGGGTGAGCCGGTCCCAAGGAAACGATATGCGTTGACGGGCGCGCTCGTGGCGCAGCGGCCCGACATAATGCAGATTCAAGGGAGACTGCTTACGAGGGAAATCGAAGGCCGCCGGGATCTGCGCGAGTTGAAGCAAAGGGGACTGAGCATCTTGCAAGAAGTCGTTGTGCGGCGCTAGATTCCACGTAACACGTTGCTTGTTCGTCAGATCCAATAGTGGCTGAAAGATCTTCCGCGTCCCATCCCAGCCGAGCCGATTGCGTTCGCGTGCTGCATCAGAGGAGTCGTATACCCATGGGAGACTTGGAGGCGGCACGCCGTCTTCTTCGTTGATGAGCAACGCATTTGCTACCGTGATAAAGCGTAAACCCAAATGCTCAGCGACTGTTGATCCGCCCGGAAATAGCTGATCGATGATCAATGCATCCACGGCCTCGTTCTTAATAAGGCTTGGAAGCTCGTTGAAGGCCGTTAGCTCGAGTAACGCCATTCTTTGTCCAAAGTACTTTAGGCTCGCCTCGCCAGAAAGCGTTGCTGTCATGCGCGCGACGTCAGCGAGATAGCCAAGGCCCATTACGCCTTCTCCGAATGGGACGAACCGAGCACCTGCTCTTTCGATTGCCGGGGCATTATCTAAGATGTTGAAATCGACAACTTCTACGCCCCTCTCCACCAGCCCCGCGGCGAGAGCAAGTGAAGGGTTGAGGTGTCCGGCAGCGTAGAGGTGTAATAGACCAAGTTTCATGCGGTTTTCTCGATTCTTTTTGAAGATTTAGATGGGCTGCGGAAACGGGCGGTGATCGGAAGCTTTTTTGCCTTGGGCTCCGTTCTTCGCCAAAAGAGCGAAGCTACCCACCGCCCGGCCTTCGTACGCCGTAATACGGCAGGACTTGAGTAGCTTCATTTGGTTGAGAAACTTCAGGTTGGTTTTGGGTTTGCCGGCAATTTTGGACGGCAATTTTTGGACATGAGTGAGTTGCGCGGCGGGATCCTGGCGATCCTCTGGCCAAGTGAGGCCGATCCAAGCGGTTCCATGTCCACCAGCAACAATTGTTCGCCGCCTTCCAGGGTTCCGTTCTTAAACACTGAGTAGAGAAGGACTGTGGGGCCCTCTCTGCGGACGGCCAAGGTGAGACCTGGCGTGGGCTTTGCTCGAACGATTGGCATGGGACTGTCTTTGGTTCGCCCTTGTACGATTTCACCGAGTTCGGGGATCTCCCAGGTGATCGGGACATCAGGGCCATCGCCAGGGCCTAGATGAAAGCGATAGAGTTGGGGAACGCCGGCCTCGGCAGCGATCGGGCTACTGCGCTTCACCTCGAGCACCCATGAGCCGTTCCAGGGATATGGATTGCTCGGTGCGCGAGGTGGCACTGTGCTGTCGCCTGGAAAAGACAGAGCCCGGCTAAGGCTAGAGTGGATACCATTGAGAGTTTTCGTTTCCGATTCATTATGGTCGACCTCTTAGGCTTGTACTGCTTTGAGTGCCTGGTGCCGGCCGGCGGAGTCGTTCCATTGGCCTTTTCCTTCAGTCGCCGGTATGTACTGCGTGAGCGAAACAGCGTGCCAGTGACTGGGGAACATTAGGGCCCAAGGTTTGTGTCCATCTGGCCGCATCGTCCTCGCTGTCCGGGCCCAGTGCTCCTCCCCAGACATCACGCAATACTTCCTTGCTACCCGTGGCGCGAAAGAAGAAGACACCCCGTTCGCCGTCATGGGGAACGGCAAAGATGGCAGTCCAGTTACCGGCGTGCATATAACGCTGAACTCGAACTTCAGAGGGGGAGTGCTGTCCTGGAATGTTTGACGCGACGAGTGAAGCATACCGTCCCTGTCGCTCGGGCGTAAGCTGCTGATCGATCCCGCTGCAGACACCAGCAGAACTCGGAGATGGAAGCGTCAAGAGCAAGGTGAGAACTACGCGAAAAGAATCCATGGACTACTGCTTCCTTTGCAAGACTGCCGGTATTCGCTCTGAGGCATGCCGTGCCCGAAAATAAGTTAGGTTCAGTTTCTTGGTAGATCTGAGGAATTCTCCGATCCGCTAGCACCATTTCGACTCCAGGGATGTTGTCAGACGCTGATCCACATTTCGTGGTGAATTGATTGTGACCTCCACCAAAAGCTAGGCCTTCATGCCAATACCCGTGTTATTGCGGTTACCGGAGGCAGACTATGCACGTTTGCCGCCTCCGAAACTTTGATCGCTTGATCGCCTCCGCCAAGTATGCTTTCATGTCCGGATACCGCGCCTGCGACATGGTTCATGCGTGAAAGCCAAGACAAGCTGCCTCGTGTGGCGAGACCAGACCAGTCAAGTCCGCCGCTTCTGACGGACACTGTGACGCCAATAGGAACTGCAACCACTGCGGTTTGCGCATCGCTCGCTTCTCCACTCAGCAGGACGGAACAGGGACAGACTCGTCAGACCCGGCATCAACCGCGACTGTTTCTGCTCTCCGAGTACACGCACGAGAACTTTGAGCACATCGGTGATTGATCGTTGCGGCTGCGCTTCATTGATGTTTCCTCCGTTTTATTCGAGACACCGCTTGGAAATAGCCGGCGTGGCTTCAGCCATGGTTATAAAGACGCTTTCCGGGCCAGCGCGAGACGCTCGAATGAGGACAAAGGTGACTCGGATCACGCCATAGTAGCGACAGAGCTTTGAAGATCGGGGCAGATTCAATAAGTCTTCGGCCAGCGAAGATCCTTAGCAGGGTGTCAATTGTCAAAGCGCGTAGGCGGAGCGACCGAACCGAGGTGTCGGCTTCTTTTGGAAGCTCTTCACTCCATCATGCAGTGTTAGCTTGGCGAAGCGAAGGTCCTACACTAGCACACTGTGCCGCATCCCTTTTCCGAAAGTTCATCTTGGGCAGGAAGCGTTAAATCAGCATGAGGCAGTGATAGGAGCGCAAGGCGATCCCTCCTGGTGCCGCTCCAGAGAGATCGCTGTCGCCTTTAGTGTTGGGTTGGAATGTAGTCCTGGGTTATCTGCTTGTATTCGAGGAAGTCCTCCAAAGGGGCAACACCGCCGAGTCTGCCGAGACCGCTCGCCTTGAATCTGCCTTCTTCGAATTCCATAGCCAAATTTGCCCAGCTGTTAATCGAGATAAGGCCAGCATCAAGCTGACGAGACACCCGAATCTGTCTTGCTGCATCCTTTGTCCAGATGCATGCACTCAAGCCATACATCGTGTCGTTTGCCAGTAGGATCGCCTCTTCCTCCGTTTCGAAAGTTTGCAATGTCTGAACCGGGCCAAACACCTCGTTTTGAACGATCGACAGCGAAGGATTATGCACCTCCAAAAGAGTCGGGTAGTAAAAGGCCCCATCTTTTAGGGCGGGTTCGGACGCAGGCCCTCCTCTTAACAGGACCTTAGCGCCACTTGCAATCGCTTCTTCAACTTCTTTGTTAACTCGCAGAACACTCTGTTTATCGATCAGAGGTCCCATCTCGCTGGTGACATCGGCGGCCGGTCCAGGGCGCACGGCTTTGATCCGGCTCGTTAGCTCAGTTTTCGCCCGGTCTGCAATACTCTGATGAACCAGAACACGGCTGCCAGTCATGTAGAATTGGCCAAGCGAAAACCGTAGGTGACTTCACGATTACGGGTAGGACCGCCTCAAGGTCAACGTCATCAAAAATCAGGTGAGGAGTCTTGTCTCCTAACTCTAATCCGACCCGCTTTAGCTCTGCGCCCGCAGCTTTGGCGATAATTCTTCTGGTGTTTGCACTTCCCGTGAAGCTGATGGTCCTCACTTGAGGAGAAGAAACAAGCAATTGTGCTCCATCTGAGCCGGACTCGATGAAGAAATTGACGATGCCCTCGGGGATTTCGTCGACGGTGCTGAGAATATCGCATAGTACAGCCGACGTTTGGGCCGCTTGGGGAGGCATCTTGATCACGCTTGAGCATCCTGCAGCCATTGCAGGTGCGAGCGCGCGGATGCAGAGATAGCTTGGAGAATTCCACGGAATGATCAGGCCCGCAACACCGACGGCTTGGCGAATTGACATGCATTGCTTTCCCGGCACAGGATCGGAGACTCGGCCGAAGATCTGCGTCGATAAGCCCGCGGCAAACCTTCGAGCTCTCGGGATGGCCATTGCTTCAAACGTAGCTTCCGGACGAAGCTTTCCATTCCCCAAACACAACGAATCAATCACGTCTTTGGTGCGCCTCGTGAAAGCGTCAGCGAGTGCATTGAGCGCAGCGGCCCTCTTCACGGGGTGCAACCGCCAATCCGACTCTTTGAACGCCCTTGCCGCCGCGTCTATGGCCGCTTGTGCAGTCTCGGAAGAAGCGTCGAAATAGGATCGATGGCTTTTCCTGTTGCTGGGTTAAAACTATCTTTCTCGTGTCCTGAGTTGGACCACTAACCCGCGATCCAATGCCGAGTTGCATGATTTAGTACCAATGTAAAACCTCCATCTGACTGTTTTATAAGTTCTTGTCTGGACTGCTAATGACTAGCAGCACTTGCGAGCGCAGAAGGAGCGATCCAAAGAACTTTCGACCGCCGGTATTACTTCTTCGGCCCTACGGTCCAGTTGCGCAGAGAATTCACATTCCACTCGCGAAGTTGCGCAAGCTGTTAGTTCTCTTTGCAGCTATATCAATTGAGACCGTTAGAAATTCACCGTGATCTCTCGCGCTGCGCATCTCTCATCCTGGACAATACGATGCCCCCACAAGGCTCTCCGGATCATGTAAAGCGTGCCACCCGCCTATGACTCGTAGTAATTGCCGGTCATGCACGATGGCTCGAGTGTTCTCTGAATTGGCCGCCGCGACAATAACGAAAGGCGGTGCTGGGACGCTCTGTGCGCTGTGTGGCGTGACAATGGAGTATCGGAACCACTTTGGTATTGGTAGCCGTTTGATGGCGGCATTCTCGGCGCTACCGTTGATGCTGAAAGCATAGAGGGACCTTGCTAACGCGCCGTTCAATAAGCTCGACTAATAATGCATTGCAGATCGAAATGAAATTCGCCACTGAGGCCAAGTTCCTTTTCTAATGTTCGTGCTCGAAAGAATGTCTGTTGTGTCAAGTGGGGAGGGTTGGACCCGACATGTGTTCTAACTTTAGTATGACTTAAGGGCTATAGAGGCACTCGTCTGCACACTACGAGGCTGCAACAATTTTTTGCACCTACTTGGCACTTTCTAGGGCTACCATGCTCGATCTGCGGACGGTTGAGAGGAGCTCAGTTGTCATCTCTCTCATGGTTTGGCGAAGCCAGATGCTTCGAGCGTCCCCATTCTGTCGTTTGTGCCAAACCATGATGTAACGGAATGAACCTACTTCTCTTGGCGGCTTGATTAAGCGGACGGCCCTTCGGTCTACAAGTAATTCGCTCATGCTCTTAGGCAGGGTCGCAATGAGTGGAGAGCCCGCAACCATGCGTAGGGCCATACCGAAATAAGGTACGCTAAAGGTACAGTTGCGAGTGACGCCCAGCTTGGCTAATGCAATGTCAAGTAGCGGTTGACGTTCATCGAGAATATCTACCGAGACGTGTTCGCCAGCCAGATATTGCACCAATGAAATCCTTTGCCTGTAGGGACTTTCCTTTGCCACGGCGCAAACAAGTGAGTCGTCAAAAAGAGTCTCTTTGACTAAATGCGATGGGAGCGCTCTAAAGTCCGCATCCAAAACAAGATCACTGCTGTTCGCTCCCAAGTTTTCATATCGGTCTTCCTTATAAGAGGAAAATTCAAAGACAAGCCTCGGAGTCTTGACGTGCCGGCGGGCTAACATTGGACCATACAAGTAGGAAAGGCTATCCGCTGCCGTGATCCTAAATGTGACGCTTTCCTCAGCAGGAATGAAAGCTCGGCCAGAGATAAGCTTTTCAATATGAGGTAAGACAATTGCCAATTCTTCGAGCACGTCTTGCCCGCGTGGAGTGGGCTGGTACATTCCGTTCACGCGGACTAACAGATCATCTTGAAAGAGTCCCCTAAGCCGTTGGAGGACTCTGCTGAGCGCGGATTGCGTAAGGCGAAGTCTCTTTGCGGCACGGGAGACACTCCTTTCTTCGACGAGAACCACGAAATAAACCAACAGGTTTAGGTCGGCATTCCGGAGTTGGTCCAGACGAATAGCCATATGAAATTATGGGCCACTTGTCCTAGTTTGTCCATGACGCGACGTCATCTATAGTCTTATGATATGACTAGCCATCATATCCAAAGACAGGGAGGAGTTTTCGTTTTATAGGCGGCGTTTTGCCATCAGGGTCGGTTACGGCAGTACTTTCGTCATACAAAGCGGGTAGGTGGATCTCGCGGAGTGCCGGATCGGCGAGCGATCTTCGTAGCCGACTATGTAGTTTGCACACGGGAGTGAGGATAAGGTTCGCCGAAACTGCCTCGTCGGATGACTTTGGCAGAACGCCGGGACTTAAGGACACAGCGGACGGGAAATCGAGACTCGATCCGCGAAACGGAAGTTACATCTGCAGCGCGCGACGGGTTCTATGGGCGGAGACGACCGCTCCGCTAGAGACTGTCTATTCAGCGCAGGGTAACAAGTGCTCACCGAATCGCTCTGCGAAGCGGCATCGGAGATCCCGCGGCGCTTGCCACGACATACCCACCCTGAATGCTGGCGATCTGCATCGCAGCCAGTTCCGCTGCGTTTTTATCAATATCGAGTTCATTTCAGCTACTGCATCTTCTAGGGAATGCCTCAGGCGGTTCTGAAGCCAGAGAATTGTGCAGTCGATTGTGTGCCGCCTGTCCTGCCAACACCCCAGATGATTCTGGTACGCGGAGTCTAACTATGCGCGCGTTAGCCGCCCCGCAACTTTGAATGTTTGAATGCCCCGCCCTAGATCTCTCCTTGACCCGATATCCCGCCATACTTGCTGGGAGCGATATTCAAGACTAAGCTGCCTCGTGTGGCGCGGTCAGATCAGTCATCCTCAGAGTCGGACCAGCCGAGACGGCTTCTTCCTCTCCGAGTTGACGCACGAGAACCTTCAGCACGTTGGTAATGCAATCGTTGCGGTTAAGTTTCACTTACATTTCTCCGTGCTAACGGAGACGCGGCTTGCAAACTGCAGAGGGCGGCCTCACACATAGATATAAGATGCCTTCGCGCAAGCCGCGGGAGCTCCGAATTAGGACAAAAGTGACACGGATCACGCCATGGTAGCAATGATGCGAAAAGCTTTGCCTATACTTTGGGTTCAGGAGAATTTTAAACGGTTCGAATCGCGATCCAAAATCAAATGGCCTTAGGGATTTAGTTTCTTGCCGACCGAGTAAACATCACGTCCCCCAAAAAGCATTTTCATGGATTGATGGAGAGTAGTGTTATCTTGCCGGCGACAGCTGCTAGCTCTTTGGATTTTCTCAGGGGAGATTGGGGCGGCCATCGACATTGCTAAGGTGCGTACAGGAGAGGGAATTTGCAAATCGGTCAGCGTCCTCACACTCGAAATCTCTGGGGATGGACGAAAGTCGTCATCCTGAATCTTTTGGCGACCGCCGTCTTGACTGAGGTGCTTCCTGCACAGGTGCAGTCGTCGCTGCCGCAGCCGATTCCGTTGCCGAAACCCACCGAAACCCCGAAGGACATGCCTTATCCTGGTGTTGTCGAACTCCATATCGACGCAACGGACGTCCTGCGGCGTGTCTACAGAATTCGGGAACTCATGCCGGTGGTGGGCCACGGTATGCATACCTTCCTCTTCCCAGAGTGGACACCAGGTGATCACGCGCCGAACGAGCCGCTTGAAAAGATGGCCGGATTAATCATCACGGCTAAGGGCAGTCGAGTACACTGGATCCGTGACACCGTTGATGTTCATGCCTTCCACGTCGATGTGCCAGCCGGTGTCACTCAACTCGAAATGCAGTATGAATATCTCGGCTCGACGGGACCTGACACCGGTCCCGTGCTCATCACGCCGACGATGCTCGACCTTCAGTGGCAATCGGTCATCCTATATCCCGCTGGCCATTTTATTCGCGACGTTCGCTACCATCCGTCCGTCACTTTGCCTTCCGGGTGGGCTTATCTGACGTCTCTCGATGGGGGCGTGACCGCTCCGCAGCCGGGCGAGAACACTGTCACATTCCCGACCATTGCTCTTGACGCGCTCATCGATCAACCGGTCATGGCCGGACGATACCTCAAGCAGATCGTTCTTACAGAAACCCCGGCTCCTGTTCGGTTAGACGTTGCAGCGGAAAGTCCGGAGAACCTCTCGGCGCTTTCCGAGGTGGCAAAGCACTTCGTCGCGCTTATGCCGCAGGCCAATAGGCTCTTCGGCTCACACCACTACGACCATTATGACCATATGCTCTTCCTCTCCGATGAGTTAAGCACTTACTTCGAACATCATCGATCCGGAGAGAACTCAGCTCCGGCAAACTTTCTCAAACCGTCGCCGAATTCGACAGCGACTGCGGCGGACCTGTCGTTCATCGTGCACGGCTATGTGCACTCCTGGAATGGTATGTATCGCCGTCCCGCGGAGATGTGGACGCCGAACCTGAACACGCCAGAACGCGACTCGATGCTTTGGGTGTTCGAGGGGCTCACCGATTATTGGGCAGACGTGCTCAGCTTTCGCGCAGGGTTCTACAGTCACGACAATATCGACGAGCAGTTCTCTGGGCTGGCTGCCACAATGACCCTCGACGCGGGTGCGGATTGGCGATCTTTGGAAGATACGAACAACGATGCAGTCATCCTCGCCCGGAGGCCTGCATCATGGCCCAGTTGGCAGCGCAACATGTTCGATCCATACGACTCAGGAGAGATGATCTGGCTCGAAGCCGATGCGATCATTCGCCAGGAGAGCGCCGGCAATAGATCGCTCGATGATTTTGCTCGCAGCTTCTTCGGAGGAGGCAGCGACTCCGGCAACGTGACAAAGACCTACACATTCGATGCAATGTTAGCCTCATTGACTGCCGTACAACCTTATGACTGGCATAGCTTCTTTCGCTCGCATCTTGACGATTACGGGCAGGGTAGGCTGATCCACAGCATCGAGCGCACTGGCTATCAACTTGTTTTCACCGACAAGTCGCCCGGTAGCAGCCCACCTTCCGGACCTCTCGATCTCGCATACTCGCTTGGAATGCGAGTGAGTCCAAGCGGAGCCATTTACGCAGTTCATTGGGGCGGACCGGCCTTCAATGCGAACCTTACAATCGGCGAAACGATTGTCTCAGTTAACGGGAAACCCTATGCTCCTGGAGTGTTGGTCGACGCGATCCGCGCAGCAGAGAGTAGCGGCCCGCTTGACCTAGTAGTGAAACGCGGTAGATGGCAGCACCCCGCCTCCATCATATGGAAGGGTGGCATGCGCTATCCCCATTTGAAGCGCCTGCCCGACAACGCTCCTCTGCTTGACGAGATCCTTGATCCTATCTCATCCACCGTCGTGCAGTGAGTTTAGAACTATGAAGCATAGACGAGGCTGGCTCCGGGCACATCTCGTCCATCCAGCAAGCTGTGAAGTATGCTAGTAGCGCGGAACTTCAAGCGACGCACTTCTAAACCTCGGAGAATTGTCAATAGTGCAGTTTGTAGATTGTCTGTCTCGCCGAAGCCAATTGAGACGTTGTGACTGCTGATCATGTGAGCGCATGCGAGACGAAGGGGTCGCCGTTTCGAATCACCCCGTGGACGAGACTTGTCTCAAGACGGTCTCAAGGTAAATGGGCTAGCTAAGCAGCGTCGGACCTATAAACCGCGCTCGCTTCGGCCATGCCCATGATGAAGGCCAGAGAGGAACTCGCTAAACTTCTTCGGCATAGAAGAAGCTGGCGACAGATTCGCATGAAAAGCGTTTCATGGGTCCATAAATCACTTCACTTCGAATCTACTTTTTCGTGGGAATCCTGAGATGCGGGCATGAACTTCGCGAACCATTCCGCTGAACGCCGCAGTGAATCGTTAGAATCTTTCTTGTTGAAGTTATGTCCTTCGCCTGGATAGACCATCAGCTGCGTCGGAGTTCCCACCGTTCGCAAGCCGCGCCAGAACTCGAGACTCTGCTCTGGCGTTGAACCTTGATCCCGTTCTCCCACCACTACCAGTGTCGGTGTCTTCGCCTGCTTGATGAAGCTTGTGGCGGAAAGCTTACTATAAATTGCAGGGTCGTCGTAAGGCGTTCCGCCAAACAAAGACAGGGTGAAGGTTGTGAAGAAGGTCTCCCCGTAAAAACTGGTATAGTTTGCAATGCCCGCCCCCGCTACCGCGGCATGGAAGCGTTGGGTTTGGGTTACACCGAACATGGTCATGCAACCACCATAGCTCCAGCCCAACAGACCCTCCCGGCTCTTGTCGATTGGGTATTTTGCTTCGATCGTGTCGACACCCTTGAGAACATCACGTAGATCACCATATCCAAGGTCCCTGCGATTGGCCAAGGTGAATGCCTCTCCCTGCCCGTAGCTGCCGCGCGGATTCGGAAGAAATAGAAAATATCCCAACCCGGGCCATAAGGAACTAATTCCGCGCCATGCATCGCCATCCCAGCGCGAGCCAATGCTCCACTCAGGGCCGCCGTGAGCCTCGACCAAAAGCGGATAGGTCTTCTTTGGGTCGTAGTCAACGGGAAAACTGAGCCAACCCTGAACGTGAAAGCCTTCGTTCTCCCATTCAACGGAGATCGTGCGCGTTGGAGGTTGTAGACCATCGTTCAGGTGGGTGAACTGTTTCAGCGCCCCCTTACTGACGATGTAAATCTCAGGAGCCACACTGTGACCCTGCATCAGAAAGGCCATGGCCTCATGCGCAGGAGCATAAGAGACGTCAGCAATCGCCGGGCCAGCGGGTCCTTTCGGGCCTCCTCCAGATACGGTGACTTCGCCCAGATCTAGGGTGCCATTTTTGGAAGGCTGGTGTTTACTTAAATCCCACTCAACGAGCAGCGTGTGGCCGTTTCGGTTTTCGACTAGGCTGATCTTATCGTTCGTAAGCCACTGCTCATATTGAACGGACCCCTGAAGACCCACCGTAGCGTCCCCAGCCGCAATACCATTCGCACGTTCCTGTGTGTTCGCGACACAAAGGTCGCCTCCGTACGCGACGGGATCGCTCATCAGTCCGCAAACGAAGGCTACCCGTTTGCCATCCGGCGACAACCGCGGAATCGCCATCTGCATTCCATGCAGAGGACCTGAAGTTGCCTGCATTTCCACAAGAACCCGCGTTCGCAGAGTTGGGACGGCAGTACTATCGTCTGCCTTATCGGCCGCATAGAGCTTGGCCCGAGGCCAGCTTGCCTCACCCGGAGGCGGCGCAGCCAGAAAAACGATCTCCCGCGAGTTGGACGCCAGGCCAAACTCATAGACATGCATCGTATCCGGAGTCAGAAAATCACCTCTGCCAGTAGTTGCGTCCGCCTCATACAAACGGGAAATCTCGAGGCCCTCTTCGTCAATCACGCCTGCAAGCGGTTTCGCCGGATCACCATAACCGGGATCGCGAGTGGCATTTTCTATGAACAGGAAGAGCAGGCTCTTGCCGTCTGAGGACCAGGCGAGATTACTCAGGCCGCCGGTCAGATGCGTCAACTGTCGTACGGTGCCTGTTTCCTTGTCCCAAAGAAAGATCTCCTGCTGCGGTCGCGCGGCTAGCCCGCCGAATGCGGCGGACGAAGTACAACTCGCCATGAACGCGAGGGTCGCACTATCGGGCGACCAGATCGGTACATCACTTGAACATCTGACGCCAGCAGTCGAGACTGGAGCTACAACAACTTGATGCCTCGGATCCGACATTTCGTTCACTTGAAGCGTAGTACCGGTAGCCTTCGTCAAAGACCACGCAAGCAACGCACCGTCAGGCGAAAGCGCGACTCTGGTCGGCGTAGGCGCTGAGTCTTCCATACGGGCAAGCTGACGGTTCACAGCCTGATCTACACTGCTACCGCCAAAGGAACGACTCGGGTTAGTCATATGCCGCAGAATAGGGTCTGTTTGAGCGGAAGCAAAGATAGAAAACAACAGCCCAAAGACAGCAATCCATGACCGGAGACTCCGAGCCGAATTGTAAAACACGTACATGAACCCCTTTAGCTTCGTCGAGGTAGGCGCTAACATACCGGGGGCGTATTTGCGGCGTTCCAATGCTTCCAGCATTCGCTGAGGTAGATGGGTCGAAGAATCCAACTACTCAGCAATACAACCTAGACCAACGTCATCTGCGATGGACCAGCCATACGCGAATCCGTCCGCCGAAGATAGGCTTCGTTCAAGCCGCATTGTCGCCTATATCCATCTGCGGACGACAAGAAGACATCATTGAATGTTTAACCAGTTATGTTTGGCTCTCAGAAAACTGCAGCATTGAGCTGCGCTTAGCAAATTCTGGAACAGTAGTCTGCCGGGCCGACTGCCTAGAACATCAAGCGGGATACCGCCCTGGTCCAGCCTGTTATGCGATCTGCACGTGCGCTTGCACAGCCTGTATATGAGGGGCTAAGAACGCGCCGCGGTCCAGTCCAGAATTCAGACCCATGGTCCCGCCTGCTGTGATGAACGTCGCGTCGGTTAGTCCGAGGAAGCCAAAAACAGAACGCAGATACGGCTCCACGAAGTTGAAGGAGGCCATCTGTGTCTGCGCATCGTACATGCCACCCGTCGCGATGATGAAGGTCGCCTTCTTCCCTACGATCAAGCCCTTAGGTTTTCCATCCACGTAAGCAAAGGTCTTGCCCCTGCGCGCGATCTGATCGATCCACAGCTTCATCACTGAAGGCACGCCAAAGTTATGCATTGGTACACCGACCACATATTCTTTGGCCTCTTGTAGTTCTGCTAGTAGGGTGTCCGAGAGCGAGAGCACTTCGTTCTGCCGCGGGGTCCGCGCTTCATCTGGCGTGTACATGGCACCAACAAACTCCGCATTGATCGGGGGGATCGCTGAGGCATTGAGATCGCGCTCGATCACCGCTCCGTTCGGGTGAGTAAGCTTCCACTGTGCGACAAACGCGCCCGTGAGTTCGCGGGAGACTGACCGGCCGTAGAGGGGGCTGGAATCGATGTGGAGCAAAGTTGACATAAATCTCTCCTGGTGTACAGAGGGTGTCTGAACCGATAGATCATCGGTTGAGGATCTCTATTATCTTCACGTCAACCTTGGCCGCCCGGAGGGAACATGTATTTGAATGGCTGAAAAGGTATTGTCATTGGCCTTTTTTATCAGGCCCGCAGGCGCTATTCTACGTCCTTGCCTTTCGAGCGTAACCACGGAGCAATGTGATCGACAACCAGCATATCGAAAAACGTCCTATTAGGAACGTTGCGCATTTGCTGCTTGGCGGCCTGTTGGGGGTCTTCGACCTCGCAGCTTGGGGCGGGACGCATCCCACAGCCTCTAGGTGGCCTCTCTCCTAACTCCCTTACTGAGAAAGGTATATTGTAGGGGGATCGAACATCATAGCTTGATAATCGATTGATGAGCACCAACCGCCACCCTTTGAAAGCCTCAAGTCAGATTGTCTTGAAATAAAGATCGGATCGAACCGCTATCGGCTTTGACTCATTCTTTCAATCAGATCTGAAATCGCCAAACTAGACGCTTGGCTGTTTATGGGAGTGAATTGTCAGAAAGCGCTGGGCAGAAGATGAAGCTTCCGTTCGTCTAAACAGAATATTTTGTTCGCCAGAACTCCAGTCGCTCATCACCGGGACGTTGAGATCTTGTAAAGGAGCTGAGCTTTGTTGCCATTAATCGGAGATGAATATGCATAGCCTCACAAGAAGAACGTTCACCAAAAGTGCCGTCGTCGCATCCGCTTCGTTTGCTCTGAAAGGTTTCTCACAAACCGTCTCCTCCCAACGACGAGTGGGCATCGCCCCAATTGGCTTGGGAAGCATCGCTGAGGTTTTCATGCGTGCGGTAGGCAAGTCTGAAAATGCGAAGCTGACAGGTTTGGTAACCGGTCATCCGGTTGAAAAGGGTAAGAAGTTCGCAGCAATGTACGGTGTGGCTGACAGTTCCATCTACACCTACGAGACCTTCGACAATATTCGCAACAACCACAATATCGATGCCGTGTATGTGGCGTTACCGAACAGCATGCATTGCGAATACACCATCAGGGCAGCTGAAGCGGGCAAGCACGTCTTCTGTGAAAAGCCAATGGCTATTTCCTCCGATGAATGCAAACGTATGATTGATGCGTGTCGCCACGGTGGTGTTAAGTTAATGATCGGCTACCGTTTACATCACGAGCCCGTGTTTCTGAAGTTGCATGAAATGGTGCGATCTGGAGCCTTTGGGGAGATTCTGCAGTTCCAAGCCGGCTTTTATGGGATGAAGAATAAACAGGAATGGCGGCTGAATCGTGCACTCGCCGGTGGCGGATCAATGTTTGATCTTGGGGTTTACGCACTGAATACAATCCGTTGGTTCGCCGGGGAGGAGCCAGTGGACTTCAGGACTCTGGTGGCGACGCGAGATAAGACTGGGAAGTTTGACTCGGTGGAAGAAACCGTCAATTGTCTTTTGAGGTTTCCATCCGGCATCCTTGCGGAATGCGGAAGTTCTTACGGACAGAGTGGTACAAACTATTTCCAGATCAACGGAACTACAGGACACGTTCGGGTAGAGCCGGCATTCACTTACGGAGACTCAATCCTCAAATACGAGGGGAAGACCGAGTCGGGCGATCTCGCTGGCAGCGGTGCTGTATACGATCCCGACCAGTTCGTCACTGAGGTTACACACTTTGCAAATTCCATTCTACGAAACACCGAGCCAGCAACCCCGGGCGAGGAAGGCATGAAGGATTTACTGTCGATTGAAGAGATATATAAGGCGGCCGGAAGTTTGCAAGCTTGAAAGATGCCGGGTCTGCCTGTGGTGCCATCGCGGAGGTACATCGCGGCGGACCCATTTCAGGCACTTGCCGGAGCGACATTGAGGATCCAAGGGATGCGATCTTCGTGGTACGTGAAAGCTTTGCAGGTGGTAGCGATCCAGCTGTGAATATCAGTTCGAGTCTATTCGTTTCGGTAGGTGAATATCGCACAGGCAAAAGAATCGTTGGCCAGGCACCATAGCGCCCAGTGTGTCCTGAGCCTGTTGGGCGCGTTGCTCCTCGTCTGGCCACTGTACAGCAGCGTCTATCCGTTTCCCCCATGGCCAAAACTGCTTTGGCCACTGACCGTCGGAGCTTGGATTGTCTTGGGTGGGACTTTGGCGCTTCTAATTCATCTTGGACGAGCGCTAATCGAGTAGGACTGCCTTCCTGAGCTGACATACACGATGGCAGAACCCCATTCCGATTGCTAAGGAGCCAGTGCTGATGATTGACCCCGAAATTCATTATGCCGTTGAGCCACGTCTCCCTGTCTCAGACTTCAAAAAACTCTTGATTTCTTCCGGCTTAGGAGCGTCCAGGCCAGTGGCGGATGAAAAGCGCTTGTCGACGATGCTACTAAATTCATCCCTGCTTCTGACCGCCCGGACGAAGGAACCGGGCAACCGGTGCACGGGGAATCAGTGATGCGAGCCGGTGTTGCTACCTTTCAGAACTAGCCGTTTGTAGTTCCATGCAAATCAGGGGCCTAGGCAAAGGCCTGCTAATGGAAGCAAAGAGAATTCTTGGGCCAGAGATTTCTTGAATCTTGGTCTCAGTGCCGGAAGCTACAAAGTTTTACGAGAACACTGGAATGGCGAAGATCGCTGACGCTTTCTGGTTCAAGCGCGAACGGTAAGAAGCGGGCCGCCGGCACCAAGTTGCAACATAGGAGGCAAATGGATTATCCCCCAGAGCGTATCGTCCGCGAACATCTTCTGCCAATTGTCGATTAGACGCGGACATCATTTAACAAGAGGCCGCGTCCTTTAGGTTCGGCCCGTGTCCAATGCCCAGGAGCAAGACAAGCATAATGAAGATATCAACGAAACGTATCAGAATGTCGTCTGTGGCACTGCTAAGCTTTTTCCCTTGGATGCCTGCTTTGCCACAGGGTGTCGGCTCACCGTCCGCCTCCCCTGAATTGCGGCGTTTTATCAAGTTCGACGCCTCCGGTTCAAACGATGAGATTCGCCTCTTGCACATTCGCGTAGTGGATGGCACTGGCGGAGTTGCAAAGCAAAATCAGACGGTCACCATTCGTGGCGGAAAGATTGCGGACATCTATGACACAACGTCGTCGGAACAAGCAGATGGAAAGACTGCTCTCGACATGACGGGACGGACAGTGCTACCCGGTCTCATAGGCATGCACGATCACCTCTTCTATGTCGCGCGTGCGTTAGACAACGCCGAGCATACATCGACTTTTCCGACAGTGTTACCACAGATGACCTACTCCGCACCGAGACTGTATCTCGCGAACGGTGTGACAACAGCCCGGACAACCGGTTCGATGGAGCCATATACCGATCTCAATCTTCGTGACGCGATCGAAGCCCTCCAGATTCCCGGGCCCCACCTCGATGTCACCGGTCCGTATATCCAAGGCGAAGGAAACCGATTTCTTCAGATGCATACGCTACATGGTCCTGAAGAGACGCGCAAGATGATCGACTATTGGGCTGATCAAGGGGTGACGAGCTTTAAGGCCTACACCAATCTTACCCGCGCCGAGTTGAAAGCTGCCATCGATGAAGCCCATGCTCGAGGTCGCAAAATCACAGGACATCTCTGCTCCGTCACCTACCCCGAAGCGGCGGAAATGGGAATTGACAATCTAGAACACGGTTTCGTGGTCAACACACAGTTGGACCCGGGGAAGCAGCCCGATGTGTGCCCCGCAACAGCTGGTACCGCCACTCAGAAGCTAATGGCGCCCGACAGCGCGGAAGCGACCGCATTGATTGCGCTCCTCGTTCAACACCATGTGGCCCTTACCAGTACATTGCCGGTCGAAGAAGTCGATGGCATTGGTAATCCACCCTTGCGTCAGCGGGCGCTAGATATGTTGTCGCCACAAGCACGAGAGACCTACCTCTATGAGCGCAATGCACAGATGACATCCCGTCGTGATATCTATCAGCGCTATCAAGCTTTGTTCAAGAGAGAGGAGGAGTTTGAACGCCGCTTCGTCGATGCCGGTGGCCTTCTGCTCGCAGGCCCTGACCCTACATCGGACGGTCACATCATTCCCGGATTCGGCGATCAGCGGGAAGTCGAACTTTTGGTAGATGCTGGCTTCTCTCCGTTGGAGGCGGTCAAAATTGCCACACTAAATGGGGCGATCTATCTCGGTAAGGCTGATCGCCTCGGGTCTGTCGTGGTCGGTAAGAATGCTGATCTCATGATCGTTCGTGGAGACCCGAGTGCAAAAATAGAAGACATCGAAAACACCGAATGGGTCGTTCAGGACGGTCGTGTTCTTGACTCCGCTGGTTTACTTGATTCAGTAAAAGGCTCGTACGGATTGTATTGAATCACATGGTGCACATCTGGGCCAGGGCGATGTGCCCGTCGGCACTCCGGTTCCGATGCGTGCTCCGTCCATCGCGACGAGCCAGTTGAGAGGGGGCGTTGACACGATCGAGTAGCGTATGAGCTTCCGGGTCATGACTACAGTGACGACTTCGATTTCCCAACCATGTTGTTAGTGGGATGATCACGGCCACAATACAACGCGATTTTACTAATGGGATCAGGACGGTTTACGACACGATGAGATCGAACCCTCTCGCGATGAAAGACTCCACTGCATCCCAGGATAAAAACCTAGGTGGGGATCGTAAGTGACGGATTTCGGAACGGTATCGTGCAATACATGCAGAGTGATCGCACCTCCGAAGCTCCTGTACGAGGGGTTTAGATCGAAGCTCTGTGTGAGGGTATCGCCGTCGCGCAGTCCCGCTCTTGCGGCAGCGGATCCGGGCTGGACCTGCTCTACTTCAGAACCGGTGTTCAAGCGCTCCGGTTTCATAAAGCCGAGTTCGAAAAACCCGGTGCTTATAAGGGCACTCTTCACAGAATCACCAAAGGCACCCGCTGGAAGCATCAGCCCTCCTTGAAGCATGAAAGTCCAATCCGAAACAGCCCATTCTCCTACGCGGCTCGCCAGAACTTCTCTCCAGACCTGATTGTTAGCTGGAGTTCCCAGGCGAATGCGCCTGCTTGTCTCATTCACTAGGTCTAGTACATCGATCTGTGCGTGATGCTCCTTCAGCTTCGCATCAAGATCGGCAAAGTAAAGCGCCCCGCGAGCATAAGGAACCGTCCATGCGTTTCTTCCAGACCACATGATCTTCGTAAGGTTTTGGTTGGGCACGTTCCGCAACGAGTTGGTGTAGTACATGGCTGCTTCTTGGTTGATGACGGTGACATAGTCGCACGAGTCGAAGAGTCCCGCCTTGCGGGGAAGCACAATCGCAAAATAATCCGCTGTGCCCTCCGTATACCAGTCGCCCTCGTCCCCCGGAGCGTCATCGAGATCCTTGATCAAGGAATGAACCATCTCATGGGCGATCAGGCTGTGCAGTGCCAATGGATCCGGGTTCGTTCCGACAGGCATGTAGAGCATGAAGGTTCTCACGTCGGCACGACCGCTAGTGATCGGTCCACCTGCATAAGACCGGATGAGGAAACGAAACGGCTCGCCGGCAGCTCCATGGAATGCCGTGCGTTCGGCGTCGTAAGCCTTCGAGGCCCAACGGGCAATTTGCGCAAGCGCCTCCAAAGGCAATCCCAGAGCATAGAAGCTGATGCCGCCTTGAGAAAGAGGAGATGGGTAGGTCTCAAGTGGACCGGCGAGGAACAACATTGTTCGTAAGGCTTTCAGCGTAATGCGCCGGCTGAAGTCTCCCAAGGCATAGCTGGACACTGCCGTTTGGCCCGCAGGGAGATCCCAATGGACGTGCAGCTCAAAATTTCCTTGCAAGAGCGGAGCAAGGAGAAAGCTGACAAATGCCCCGGAAACACCTTTCCCAGCCGCCTGTAGGTCTATGTGAGGCCCGCGCTTGCTTGTAAGTGGCGCCGCAACGGGGACGAAGTATGACACATGGAACGATCCCCGCACTGGACGCGTGGTCTGCCATACCTGATTCTGAGCATCGCCATCCCTCCGCTCAGTGGGAAGACGGAAGGTTATGGGGCCGGTCGCGTCTTCCGCAACGAGATCGGTCACCTGATCCTGGGTACGTTGGAGGGCAGGCTGCAACGTGTCGAAATGAAGAGAAAGCGGCGCACTGCGCCGCTTTGAGCGGCCCGCAAGCTCATAACTCACACGCATGCCTTCGACCTGTCCTGATGCGTCCCACTGCGGTTTCAGGGTTAGTCGGAGAATGGTGTTGGGAGCTTTTTGCTTTGCATCCTGGGCGGAACACGAAGTCAACAGGAGTACGGCGACCGCACCCATCCTCAGAAAGAATGCTAGGCCGGAAAAGCTGCTGGGGAAAAACTTCACTCTCGCAGTATAAGGCTGGTCTCGCTTCACATTAGCGTCTAGGTAGAACGCAGGATCAGTCCTCGTAAGCGCCTCTCACGCCAGCTGATCATTGTCGCCGTTGAGGCTGTTTGTGGAGCAAGCGCTCTTCGGTCTTCCAAGCGCGTTGCGCGGCAAATCCATAGCCTGGCTTAGGGAAGCCCTTGCTCTCGGTGCTTACATCGCTTTCCCTATGCACCGGCACATGCGGATCGGGCGCTGGGTCGGCACCCCTCGCAGGCCACCCAACTGTGCAGCGAGAAGGCGACACTCGTGATCGACAAACCCAACTGCTTGACCCGCAATGTCCGTTTCACCTCATGGCTTATTGTCAAGCGACACTAATATCCGGCATCGGGCATACCGGCGGCCAGGGGGTTCCAGTATTCTCGACAGAGGGTGATGCGGCCGCCTTGCGTCTCGATGATCGCGAAGGATTGCTGTCCGTAAGGAGTGCCGCTTTGCAGCCAGGGGCCCGCCAGATTGAATTCGACGATGACGGCCCTGCGTTCGTCGCAACGCTAAACGTGCTGAGCCTGCGTATGTTCTATAGTGAGCTTTAGCTTTTGTGTCGCAGAGATGCCCGATGAGCGTGTCCCTTCCGAGCATCCGTACGAATTCCTCCGGAGCATGGGGGTGCTCGATCTCGACATTCTCCCACAGCATCGCAGGGAAGTTCGGACTGTCTTTGACCCAGTCGCCGAGTACAGACCTGTGCATGGCCGTGAAGGCAGGCATTAAATCAGTATCCGATGATGACATCATATCTCCCTCATTGCTAGTGCTGAGCGCCGGCTAAATAAGAACCTGCGAACAATATCTTCGGATCTATGTCGGGCACTCTCACCCTGTCATTGTTGATCCGTGCCTTTCACAACCCGTGTTTGGCCCTTAGTAGTTCTCCGGCCCGCTCGCCAATCACCACACAAGGTGCCATGGTGTTGCCTGTGGTAACTCGCGGCAACACCGATGCGTCAGCGATACGTAGCCGATCGATTCCATATACCTTCAACTCAGCGTCCACGACGGAAAGAGGATCACGTCCCATCTTTGCGGTGCAGCTTTGGTGCCAGTAGGTTCCCGCGTTCTCACGAACAAAACGCCGTATCTCGTTGTCGGTTGAGCCAATTGGCAGAAGTTCGCGCCCAATAAACGGCCGGAGCGCATCGGCCCCGGCCAGCTCCCGGCACAGTTTCACAGCACGGACGGCGCATGCTACATCGTCGGGATGAGACAGGGAACCTGCTACGATTTCAAGTGGATCGTCGACGTTGGGTCCGGTCAGCTTGAGGTGCCCGCGGCTCTGCGGACGGAGGATCCCAGGGGCTAAGGACCACCAAGACTCTGGTGGGAGATTGACTTTCTTCATGGCAGCCTTCACATTCCCGTTGCTTGATTGCAGAATCTGGATATCGGGACATTCGAGCTCTGGACGGCTCTTCCATTGCAACACCGCTCTGCTGGCATTCGGCTCCGAACCCTCTTGCCGATACTCCCAGACACAGCCAAAGAGAAGGAGATGATCCTGAAAGTTCTTGCCCACGCCAGGCAGATGTTGCACCACCTCAATGTTGAAAAGTTTCAGCTCGGCTTCGTCTCCGATGCCGGACTGCATTAGTAGCTTTGGAGTATTAATGGCGCCAAGGGATAGTACAACCTCATTGCGAGCCTGAACTCGGTGGAGCTTTCCTCTGAGCAGGAACTCAACTCCAACTGCATTCTTGCCCTCAAGTATCAGCCGAGTCACCAGTGCTTCCGTAACGACGGTGAGATTGCGTCTATCCATCCATGGGAAGACGTACGAACGGAACATAGATTGACGCGTACCATCTCGAACGATCACGTCCATTATTGCGGCACCACCCTCGCCCTCCGTCATGCGGCTGTTCGGGTTGTCGAACGTCGGGATGCCAATCGACTTTGCCGCTTGCACAAGTACAGGAGTGGAATGGGCGGGATCCGAGGCCGGTTCAACATGAACTGGGCCCCCCTTGCCTCGATAGTTCGGGTCCTGCGCGCCCTTCCAATCTTCAATCTTGCGGTAGAGTGCTGAGATGGCGGAGTAGCTCCAGCGTTCATCGCCTGTCTCGGATGCGAAGAGGTCCCAATCAGCTCGGTGACCATGCGACCAAAGCATTGCATTGATACTGGAGCCGCCGCCTAAAACCTTACCCATAGACAAGGGCAAGGAGCGTCCATTGACCGCAGGGTTGGGCTCAGCATGAAAATTCCAATCGCGCTCGCTATGTAGATTTTCGCCCCAGAGCATGGGATCATTCACACTTGGCACATCGTCCGTCCCACCGGCCTCGAGTAGAAGGACGCGAACATCGGAGTTTTCAGCCAACCGTCGAGCGATCACGGAACCGGAACTGCCAGCTCCACAAACAATGAAATCGTAGTTTGCAGAAAGATTAGGTTTCGGCTTCTTCTGAATATCGCTATCGAATAACATTGAGTAGTCCTATTTTGCGATGTGAATAACGTGCAGTTGCGTACATTCTTCTAAGCCCCGTGAACTAAGTTCAACGCCAAAGCCGGACTGCTTCGCTCCCCCAAACGGTGCATCCACATTGGGCGCAGGGACTTGATTGATCCATACGGAACCGCTTTCGATGCGGCCCGCGACATGAGTCGCGCGGTCTAAATCCGCGGACCACACTGTCGCGCCCAATCCAAAGGGCGTTGCATTTGCACGAGCTACGGCATCCTCGAGGTTCGTGTATTTGAGAATGGGAAGTACGGGACCGAACTGCTCCTCTTGAACGAGCGGCGAGTCGTCAGCAATATCGCGCACGATCGTCGGAGCCACAAAATAACCGGGACCGGGTGGCAGCTTACCTTCTCCCACAATCGTGCCGTTCTTCCTGGCATCCTCGATTAAGCCCCGGACCCGGTCGAACTGCGACTTGTTTTGCAACGGGCCGAACTCCGTCCTTTCATCGAGACCGTTCCCGACAACGGCCTTCCGGGCAAGCGCCCCCAGTTCCTCGCACATTCTGTCGTAAATACACTCGTGCACGTAGACACGCTTAATGGCAAAACAGATTTGTCCAGAGTTCCCCATGGCACCAGCGAAGATCTTCGGCGCTATTTCGGCGGGATCGACATCGTCCAGAACGATTGCCGGATCATTGCCTCCAAGTTCAAGCTCAAGCCGCTTCAGCGTACCGGCAGCGCTTTCCATCACTTTTTTGCCCGTCGCAGTGGAACCCGTGAACGCGATCTTTGCTACATTCGAGTGACTAGTCAGAGATGCTCCGAGTTCGTTTCGACCTGTGATGACATTGTCAACCCCGGCCGGGAAAATGTCCGCGCATACTTCTCCCAAGAGGAGAGTGGTCAGGGGAGTCGTGGGAGCTGGCTTGATAACGAGCGTGTTTCCAGTAACTAGGGAAGGCGCTACTTTGTTGATCAAAAGGAGAATAGGGACGTTCCATGGCGTGATCGCGGCTACAACACCGAGCGGTGTTCGCTGCTCGATGATCCTCCGAGAATCATCATCCTTCAAGACTCTTGGCGCCAGATCGAATAGTGCGAAGTATCGAATTCTTTTGATGGCCTCCTTGATTTCGGCGCAAGATCTGGTAAGCGGCATGCCTTGTTCCTGTGTGAGCAATTTGGCAAACTCCATTAGACGGCTCTCCAGACGAGAGGCAAGTTCTCTTAGGAGCTCCGACCGTTCGGCCATACAGCGGGCTGACCATGTGGAATAAGCCCGATGCGCTGCGGACACGGCTGAGTTCAGTTGAGCTTCATCGGCGCACGGCGCGTTTGCGATCACCTCTTCGCTTGCCGGGTTTAAGACGGCCATATGCGAAGCTCCTTGAACCAACTGTCCGTCGATGAGAAGGCTGTAATGGCGCATGCTTTACCCGAGATAGCGAAAGTGTTGCTAGTTGAGGACCTTCTATCGGCCCTTTGTGACCTGTCATGGGTTATCTGCAGTGGACTGCTTCTTGCAGCAAGGCTTGGGTGCGTTCATTGAGGAGATCGTCGAGTGTACATGAGAACTGGACCATCTCCAGGCTGAAATATTGCCAAATTAACTTAGCCATCACTTCAATCCCCCGTTTGGCTGTCCGATACGCTGCAGACAAGTCTTCTTTTAGTTGAGCTTGATAGGCACATGGTGCGTTTGCGATCACTTCTTCGTTTGACGGTTCTGATATGGCCATATACGAAACGCCTTGAACCGATTGCTCTTCGATAAAGAGCTTGTAGTTAGAAGCAGTCCGAAGGGAGCCGCGAACTGAAGATTGGCCTGGACACATAGATTTGGATTCCCTACATCCAATGCGTCTTACTACATATCTCCGTCTCTAGAGGTCCCAATCGATCACGCTTCGACGAGAATTGACTCAAGACGGTGTCGAGGTGATCTTGGCTCGTTGAGAAGGGTGGGAAATTTCTCTTTCCTATCGAACGATTTCAAAATCCCATCGATCAGCTCAACGGTGCCGCGTAGCATGTTGTCCGTGAACCCAGCACGGTGGGGAGTAACAACCGTTTGCGACAGGCTAACTAACGGATCTTTTGGCGAGATGGGCTCGTCCCGAAGAACATCCAGCGCTGCTGCCCTGACCTGGCCTGCTAGAATGGCTTTTCGCAACGCTTGTTCGTCGATCAGCGACCCGCGAGCAACATTCACAAAGAAAACGCCGCGCTTCATAGACGCAAACATTTTTTCGTTGAATATACCCTGATTACTGCGATCTGCGCGCACACAGACGACCACGATGTCTGCATCTCCTAGAATCAACGGAAGCCCCTCCAAGCCGTGTACGGGAATATTAAGTTCTGCCTTCTCCGGCGATCGTGTTACTCCAACTATTTCGCAGCCGAAGGGCAGCAGCCTTTCGATGAGAGCCCGCCCGATTGCCCCTAAGCCGAAGATGCATACTCTTTTACCCCGAAGCCCGTAAGCGATTGGCAACGCCTCGCCGCCCGCTTGTGCAACAGAATCTATTGCCCCCAAAAGGTTGCGTGAAAGCGTGAGAATCTCCATCAAGGCAAACTCGGCCACTGACTCTGCATTTCCTGTGCGATCTGAAGGCGCGTAGGACACCCAGATTCCCTGACTAGTAGCGAAGTCGACATCAATCTGCTCATATCCCGAGGAGAGAGTCTGGATCAGTTTCAAATTTGGGTACAGGCCTATATCTGACGCCTTCAGGGGAGCGAATGTCAGAAGCACTTCATAATTTTCTGCTGCAGATCCACCAGCGTGAACATCAAGCAGATGGATATGGTCCTGTCGCCGCACGGTGCTGAGTGCGCGGCAGAGTTCCTGTTCAAAAACACGATATTGTCTTAGAGAGGCAAGAGCAATGTTCACGTATCACCTTTCACCCAAGAAAATCTCCTCACGTTACCTCGCCGGTATCGGGGCTCTTTTCAGTAGATGCAATAGAAATTGGATGTTAAAGTGCAGTTCTTGCCAAATGTGCCTCTGATTCCGTCAACGGTTGCGTTTTATGAGTGGTGAGCCACATCGAAGTTGAGCGGGACATACTTGCAAGGAAGACCGAGACAGTGTCTGGATCCTTGGTTACGTAGAAGCCAGGGCACAGGAAAGGCCCTTTGCCATCTCAGCTGTTGGGGAGTATGAACCTCGCCCGCAGAATCCTCAACGATCGCTCTCATAGATTGGAAAGACTACGTGGCAAACAGGAGTTCTGGCACGGTCTTTCCGCGAAGCCATGGTCGCTCATTTTGAGCGAGGCACTGAAACGATTCTGCGGGCCGGATCTGCTGGTAGACGCCGAATTGCCAGAGCATAAAAGTTCGACCAGGAAGACCCCAGACGTCTGTAGCCGAGCCGCGTACACTTCATGGACTTATCAATTCGAATCCGCACGACCTGCCCATGTCTGAAGAGCGGCCGATAGCTTTTCTGGGTCAACTTGGTCATCAGTGCGGCTGACCCACACGATAACGCCGTCCGGTCGGACGAGCATAGCTGATGCTCCCTTCACTTGCATATCGGAGCGGTCATCGATGAAGATGGTTCGATCTTTCCATGGTGCGGCTGCGGCAATAAAGACAGCGCCAATAGTCCGGTCAAGGAGCACAAACTTTCCGGAAGTGAAGGCGGAACGCAAAGACACTCCGTTTGCGAGTGCCACGTCTGGAATCAAGCGACCCAGCAAAGGGTCGCTGGCTGGCTTATGACTTTCCGGCAGGTCGACACGCTGCAGCACGCCAGAGATTTTGTTTACGATCGCCGTCATGCCATCGCGGGTACCCATCAGATCAGCGACCACACGGCGTAATGGCCCGACTTTAGGGTCCGGCCGCATGAGGGCCACCTGTCCACGGGTCCACTCCAGCACCTCTGCGCCGATGGGGTGTCGTTCTGCCTGGTAGGTGTCCAGCAAGCCCTCCGGGGCCCAACCCGCAATAGTGGCCGCGAGCTTCCAGCCAAGGTTTGTGGCGTCCCCCATGCCAAGGTTCAGGCCCTGTCCGCTAAATGGCGAGTGAACGTGTGCGGCATCACCTGCGAGCAACACGCGGCCTTTGCGATATACGCTGACCTGCCGGGCATTGTCAGTCCAGCGCGTCGCCTGACCATGCAATTTGGTCACCTTAACGTCGGTCCCGGAGGTGCGTTGCAGCGAGGCTTGTATCTCATCTGCGGTTACCTCGCTGCTGCGATCGGCAGGAGGGCCGTCGAACTCCACCGTCAGAACAATGCCGGGAAGTGGACCATATCTGTAGACACCCTTCAGCGACCAGTTCCAACCGAATTTGAGCTTAGACACATCGTCGAGATCCACCACGGCCTGTCGGCCCGTGATCTCTGGATCGCTGCCCGGGAAATCAAAACCCAGCGAGCGTCGCACAACACTGCGGCCGCCATCACAGCCTACAACGTAGCGCGTAGAAACATCCCCGGCATCGGTGTGCACTGTGACACTGTCCTCGGTCTGCTCGACGCCGGTGACCTCGACCCCTCGATGGATAGGGACGTTAAGGTTTGCAGCATGCTCACACAAAAGCGCCTCTATCTCACGCTGAACTATGAGCGTGGCGTCCGACGCTTCACTGTGACCGGCTATGTCCGGGTTGTCGGCGTCCAGCTTCTCATTATCGAGAGCGATGGCGGAAAAGTGCCCTGCGCGTACTGCCTTACGGGTCGCGAATTGAAGCGCCTGCTCCGGTGCTACACCGATAGAAGTCGCCATCACCTTGGCCAGTTCCGCGATTCCGCGACGATGAGCTTCCCGCGCTCTGTCGAGTAGGCCACGCCGCGCAAGAATCTCTGCGCTCGCGATGTTGATTGATCCGGCCTTGATGGTGTCGCTGGCCTTTATGGTACGTTCCAGCACCTGCACGGATACTCCGCCGAGCGCAAGCTCGGAAGCAAGCAACATGCCGACGGGACCTGCCCCAACGATTACTACATCGGACGTGCTCAAATGGGCCGCTGTCTCGTGTTGCATAGACCCCTCCAGAATGAATTAAAGTTCAATGATGCATGTGGAAGATTGACCGACGCGGCACGCTCTACGCGCTGGCTCCGTCGTTCTCCGGCTCCCTGCGAAACATCAGGCAGAGGCCAAAAACATTCATCATGGCTGGGAACAATCCCCAAAACGCAAGAGTAGAGCTCGCCAGCAAGGCCGTACTGACTAGGGGCGATACGATCTGTGTGAACGATTGAAGCGCCTGCGTGACACCAATGACGCCACCACGTTCTTGTGGCGGTACGTCGCCCGCAATCGCACTCAGCAGGACCGGCCGCAGAACGCCGCTACCAAAGCTACTGAGGGCGCCTGCAAGCAATATCCACCAGGGGTTATGGACCAAGCAAAGCACACCATAACCGAGGAAGCTGGTGGTGAACCCTGCCATCGCAGTTCGGCGCCCGCCCAACGTCTCCGTCATCTTTCCGATGCAAAATAGTTGCGTGATGATCCCGACGAGGCCGAAGTAAGCGAAGGCGTATCCGACTTGGCGGGCATTCATTGGATTGCCGGCCACACGGAACCGGCGTTCGGCAAATAATGCGAAGCCGGCGATATAGGCCGCAAACGAGATGTAGTACAGAAAGATGCGCAGAAAGTTTGCCTGCAGAGAGGATTTACGAAAGTACGTGATCGCAGCACTCAGCAAAGAGGGTAGCTGCTGTTCAGGCTGCTTCTTCCAAGAGCCATCCTGCGGAAGCAGGAATGCCGTCGCTATGATGCTGAGGAGAGACAACAGGGCGGCGAGCAAAATGGGGGGGCGATAGCCAAAGTGGTAAAGGACGGCGGTCAGAGCCGGTCCGATGAAGAATCCGACGCCAAACGCAACGCTGATCTTCCCAAGTGCCTTCGGCCGTTCCTGCGGTTTAGCGATGTCGGCGATGTAAGCCTGAGCGATGGAGATGTTGCCAGCCGTAACGCCATCGATGATTCTCGCCAGAAAGACCCATTTTAACGACGGAGCAAACGCCAGTACGAGGAAGCCAGCACAGGTGCCCATCTGGCTTAACAGCAGGATGGGCTTTCTGCCGTAGCGGTCGCTCCACCGCCCGAAGATGGGCCCCGAGACAAGCTGGCAGGCTCCATAGACCGCGACAAGTAAGCCGACCGTCTTGGCGCCCGCACCGAAGTGTTCTGAATAGAAAGGCAAAAGCGGAAGGATGATAGTAAGCCCGAGCACATCAATCAGCACGATCAGGAAGATCGCGGCGAGCCTCGAATCCATGCTGCCAATCTTGAAGCGATTATTATTCAACGTTGACGTGCCGTCCACTCTTATTGGGTTTTACGAAATCCCGCCTATTCTCTATCGGTGATAGATGCGTCTAGCAGTGCTAAAGTTTCTCCCATGGCGAAAATTCGACGGGAAGAAGTAATTGCTGCCGCCCTCGATCTACTGAACGAAGTGGGGTTGGATGCGCTGAGTACCAGACGGCTGGCTCAGCGGCTCCGGGTCGAGTCCCCCACTCTTTACTGGCATTTCCACGATAAGGCTTCTTTACTCAGCGAGATGTCGGATTTCGTGATGGCATCGCGGCACAATACACCTGTTCCTAAGGAGAAGCATCGGTGGCCTGAGTGGTTTTCACAGAATGCAAGAGATTTCAGGAACGCCCTTCTTGCCTATCGTGACGGAGCAAGGCTTCATGCCGGTTCCAGACCGAGTGAGATCGAACTGCACCGCGTAGAAATCAAGATTCAATACCTCATGAGCGGGGGGATGCCAAGAGACGAAGCTCTAATGGCGCTGCTTGCAGCAGGTCAATTCACGCTGGGTTGCGTCATGGAGGAGCAGGCTCGCCAGCACGTGGAGACTCATGAGACTGGCAGCCAACTTCCTGTTGCCACGCGACCCACCAACGACCTTGCTCATGTTGTCGACCTGGTTGCGACAGATGGAAGTATAGCTTTTGAATTCGGCTTGAAACTGTTGGTTGACGGTTTACGCAAACGAACTCATGAGCGGGCCGCTAGCCAAAGGTAGATTCGCGAGCTGACATTAGCGAAATTATCCTTGACGCTTTTTTCGTACCTTTTAGAACCACTTCTCTTGTTCGGGATTATGCTTGTTATCGACCTTGTCTACTTCATGCGGAGCGACGATTATCACCTTGCAAATATATCCACGATCAAGCGAAGACAGGCTTTAGGTGCTGGCTCACCGCTACCGGAGGAAAATCGCTAGCGATCAAGTCGAACTCCGATGCAGTCGACACAAATGCCCTCGTCCTCCCTGCTCTTCCTCCAGCAGGACGAGGCCGCAAGAGACAAAGGAGCCAGCCGGACATTCAGTTCCGGACAGAACTCATGTACTTGCGTGGGTACTCGCCCGTGCTTCGTTTGAAGGCTGTGCTAAAAGCACTGGAGGATTTGTAGCCTACGGTGTCAGCAATATGAGTGAGAGGATGTTCCCCACTTCTCAACAGCTCTTTGGCCAACGCTATTCTCCAGCGAATCAGGTAATCAACGGGGGGAGTACCGACAACCTTCCGGAAGCGGGCCGCAAACACGGAGCGTGACATTCCTGCGATTGAAGCAAGACTGTCGATCTTCCAAGGCATAGATACTTCCTTGTGCATAGCCCGTAGTGCGACTGCAAGTTGAGGATCCGATAAGCCGGCGAGCAGACCGCTTATGTCATGTTCGGGGCTCGAGATTAAGCAACGGAGAACCCGCATAAGAAGGATGTCCAGGAATCGTGAGAGAACGAGAGTTCGGCCAGGAAGCTGTTGACTCGCTTCTTCCGACACGAGTTGCAGGAGTAAGCGGAACTGTGACGCATCAGCGTCCGCAGTCGCGACATGGACCACAGGAGGTAGCAGGTCGGTCAGCAGGTCCGGGTTGTCGGGATTGAGCAGAAAATAACCTGGCATGATCCTCACTGAACAACGCTGCCCATCACCAACCACCAGACAGTCGCTTGTTGCGGCTGCTAACGCCGGCTCCGCTTTCAGAGGTGAGACGTTCACATCGCTTGCAAGCGAGTAGTCCGAGGGTCGAGATAGAAAGAGGAAATCACCAGCTTCGAGCAAGACGTTGGCCGCACCCTCTTTGATCAGTAAACAACTGCCGGCGAGGATCAGTCCAAAGTTTATCGATGGGTTAGCTGCAAATGTAAGCGCCCAGTTGCCCCTCCCCTCAATGAGCTTGCAAAAATGAACAGCTTGGGGCCGGACGAGAGTGACTAGCTGAGCGAGCGGGTCGCTACCGTCTGGGACGATCGGTAATGAAATAGAGCTAATCAATGGGCAATTCTCCTGAGTTCAAATCATACAATCTCCTTGGAGGACAAATATGTTGCAGAAACAGCGATCAGTACTTATCACCGGATGTTCGTCCGGGTTTGGCAGAGCCTCGGCTCTAAAGTTTCTGGCCGCTGGCTGGAAGGTTGCAGCTTCAATGAGAAATGTTGCTGACTGGAAGGGGGATGTTGGCAATAAGAACCTGCTACTCATCTCCCTCGACCTTGACGACCCGCATTCCGTCCAGACAGCGATGGCTGCTGTTCTTACCCGCTTTGGAACGCTAGATTGTCTTGTCAACAACGCAGGCCGCGCACTCCTCTCTGTATTTGAGAGCACTCCCTTGTCATCGATTCAGGAAGTATTTGAGACCAACCTCTTCGGGCCGATGCGCTTGATCCAGACCATTATTCCGCACTTCCGCGCTCATGGTGGTGGCACGATCGTGAATGTAAGTTCGCAGTCGGCGATCATGCCGGAACCGCTTATGGCAGCTTACAACGCCACGAAGTGTGCGCTAGAGGGATTCTCCGAGAGTTTGCAATACGAGCTCGCGCCACACAATATCTGGCTGAAGCTTGTCGAACCGGGAATGGTGTTTGGGACGAACCTCATCGACTCCACTCTGAAGCATTCTCAGGACGTGCCAGTACCATCCACATACCAGTCGTTCGTAGATCAGACTATGCAGATGTACATGAGTCGCAATCCTGAGCATTTAGCGACGGTAGAAGACGTCGCGCTGTGCATCCTGGACGCGGCCGAAGGTCGAACAGCCGGCCTACACATTCCCGTAGGCCCAGACGCTGTGTTGTCTGCTCAGATGAGGCGAGGGCATTCTAGCGCCGAGTACGAACGGTATGCGTCGGCCGCCTTCGAAAACCCAGGGAAATTGTCGAGCAATCAGCAAAGTACGGTCTAGAAGACACAAGCTCATCAACGATTCGTATCTTGCCTAGTACAGGATTTTTATCCAGTTGAACTATCCGCCCTCTGCCTGTGATCATCAAGTCCATCCGAGTCGATATCCATTGCTGGTAGCAGGAGGAGCCCCAGTACAGCCCCTTTCCTTCGATTGAATTCTGTACTTCCCTGGAGGGATGCCAAAGGTCTTTGTGAATGGGCGTCGGAAAGCTTCGACGCTGCCAAAGCCGCTAGCCTTTGCAACTTCAAACAGGCTCAGGCTCGGGCTCGCAAGATGTTGACACGCAGCCTCGAGTCGCAGCTCAGTCACGTGGCGTCCAGGAGTCTTGCCGACAGTGCGGGTAAAGTGTCGCACGAAATTCCTCGGGCTCATGGCCACCCGTTTTGCGAGTTCGCTAACGGAGAGGTCGTGGTCGAGATTGTCCGCAATCCAAAACAGAAGATTACTAATCGACCGAGCAGCTGATGTTTGCGCTAAAAGCGTGGTACTCAATTGCGGTTGAGCACCCGACCGGCGGAGGAAGAGCACCATGTGCTTCGCCACATTGATTGCCGCTTCCTCGCCTATGTCTTCTTCGACAAGCGACAGCGCGAGGTCTATTGCTGACGTCCCCCCAGCTGCGGTATAGCAAACTCCGTCTCTTACAAATATGCGGTCAGAGAGCACTCTGATCTGCGAAAAGCTCTTGGCCATCCGCTCTGCGTAAGACCAGTGTGTTGTAGCCCGCTTCCCATTAAGAATGCCAGCCTCGGCCAAAACCAGACCTCCAGAGGAGAGCCCGCCGATGCGACGAATCCGGGTGGAGCAGAGTCGAATCCAGCCCGCCAATCCACTCATCTG
Source organism: Acidisarcina polymorpha (assembly GCF_003330725.1). Classification (NCBI taxonomy): domain Bacteria; kingdom Pseudomonadati; phylum Acidobacteriota; class Terriglobia; order Terriglobales; family Acidobacteriaceae; genus Acidisarcina; species Acidisarcina polymorpha. The sequence continues at coordinate 6,862,724 of NZ_CP030840.1, forward strand.
CTTTCGCGGCAATGGGACCGGCCATTCGAGTCCTCCGGCCAACAACAAAGTGTCGGTCGAATGCGTGCACTGGCTTAAATCTGCGACATCCAGCTCAGTTTCCATGCCTTCGCAAGCTCGTCTTTGAAGCCCGGCGGGAAGGATTTGTACTTGGTACACAGTCTTACCCAGATGGTCATTGACTTGGTCAAACACTTCCGCTGGGCCAAAAATGTTCATAAGACTGGCTGACGGTAGCGCAAGCAAAGTCACGTTGATCGGCATCATACCTCCTGGGTTGCGTCTAGCGGTTCAGCAAGGTTTCGACTGGAAGACTATCGACGTAGCCCTCTTCAATGCGCCCCCTTACTGGCGAGGAGATTCAACTGCATGCGTGACGAGTCGAATCACGGACGTTTGAATGTTGAAGTTGTCCATTGCATAACAGAATGGGCCGTATCCCGTCGCCGCTGACCGTTTACCATCCTTGTAGCGGCAGTTGAAACAACAGCGCGCTTTAGTTATAGGTCGACTATATCGAATATAGAGCTCTTTGTCGAGGGAATGAATGAACTTGCGGAAGCAATACGCAGAAGAAACGCGTAGGTCCATTATCAAAGCTGCCAGGAAACTTTTTGCCGAGCGCGGATACCTTAAGACTCGGGTTGAAGACATCGCGTCACTCGCAGGCGTTGCTGCGGTAACCGTATATACCTCCGTTGGAGGCAAGAGTGGGATCTTACAGGCCCTAATTGAGATTTGGACGCTTTCGCCGATTCGCAATGCTGCGGCGTTGAGCATCGAAGCTTCAGAAAACCCAAAGCAAATTCTGGAGATTGTCGGGCGAACGATGCGGAGTATGCGTGAGGAGTTTGCTGACATCATTTACGCTCTGCACGACGCGGCCCCGTTCGATGCCGCCGTTGCCAAATACCTCGAGGTTGCGACTCAACGCTACCGAGGATCATGCTTTATGGTTGCGGAAAAGCTGAAAAGCCTGGACGCCCTCCGTCCCGGCCTGTCCGTAAATCAGGCTCGCGATGTGCTTTGGTTTTACTTCGGTTACTGGAGCTGGTTTACCCATCGCGAGGAAAACGGATGGTCCTATGATGATGCTGAGCGGTGGCTTGTTGATGCGGTGACACAGGCCTTGCTGAAGGAAAGAGGGCTTCGAAGAAGCCGCGCTAGGCGCGCCGAAAAGACTTCGTCCCTTATGTCGTAGGTAGAGGGCCCAGAATGCGCAACATCGACCTACTGCACCCCTGCGTCATGCCGAGGTCGTAGATCGCTGCATGCTTCCCCATACGATTCATATGCGATGTGTTCTAAACATTCTCCCACTGGGAATTGCAGCAGCATTCATCTTACGTTTGCCGTCCGAACTTGAGAAGTAGTGACGTTATACCGGTAGACCAACTAACAGGATGGTCAAGATGCCCACGAACGTTGAGACGATGCATACAAAGAACGAGAAACCTGCTTGTCAAATATTGATACATGGTCGACCTAAATAAGACGCTTGAGCCAGACTATTCGATTGATGAATAGCGCTCTCGGTCGGTATGCATCGGGGTCACAGCGATTGCGGCGGATTTTCTGACAGGTTCGCCATTGATCTTAAGGCGTGCAAGATTGCCTCGCTTATTCTTCCGCCGACGCTCTCAAAATCCGTCAGACCGGCCGGAACGCTTGGACAAGGTGTCCGTTTGAACGTGGGTTATGTCAGCAAATCACGCAATCGTGCGTAGGGATTAACGAGTCTAACTATCGAACGCACTAGGTCTGCTGCAGTCGTATTACAAGAGGCCGAGTATGCCTTTGATGTCGACTGGGGCAATCACTCCCTATGTTATGTCCTGAGTTGGATTACAGACTTTTCGCTTCTCACTGAACTCAGCGCTAACGAGGATGGCGATCATCGCATTTTTGCTGAAGGTTATGCACGGACAATGAATGGTGCCAGAGGAGCAGTCGCCTGAGAAGCACGATAGTGCGCGTGAATCTGCGCTACGCCGGCAGCGACATGGAACACTACAAATCGGCGCCAAGAGTGGCTGAGACACAGAGAGGTTTTTCTTGTATTGACGGACGACTCGACACGTAACACCGCCACCGTCACAAATGCGATTCAGTGAAGCCTGTTCATGGCAGACATGTCGTAAGTTTCGCAGTTTTGAATTCTACGAAATCTCTCAAACAAGCTTCTCATCCGAGTACCGCAGGATTTTGGAGCGGCATAGCAGATTTGCAAGTATGAGGTAGAGCGCAAATCTGCTTTGTTTTCCCCAAACCAAAAGTTTTTATTTTTAGAGTGTTTTGACGAGGTGGCGCGATATGTGGAGAGTAAAGTCGCTTGATACCAGCCTTGAACAGTCCGAGCGTAACCCGCTCTTACGTTCTTTAGGACCAGTGCAGCTTACACTTTTTGGAGTTGGATCGACGATTGGCACCGGAATCTTCGTTTTGACATCTCAGGCTGCCCAGGAAGCAGGCCCGGGAATGATTGTGTCTTTCATTCTTGCCGCCATTGTCTGTGGGATAGCTACACTATGCTACGCAGAACTAGCAGCTATGGCTCCTATCTCGGGAGCGGCATACGTATACGTATATGCCAGCTTTGGGGAATTCTGGGCATGGATCGTCGGCTGGGCATTAGTTCTTGAGTATGCTATTTCGGCAAGCGCAGTGGCTGTGGGGTGGTCGGGATATCTGGTGGGTCTACTTGAGCACTCAGCGTTGCATGTCGTCCTTCCGGTCAAGTTTACAAACGGCCCATACGGCGGCGGTATAATCAACCTTCCCGCAGTCTTATTGTGTCTTGTTGTGACTTTACTCCTCGTGGTTGGTACTCAGGAGAGCGCACGTGTGAACGCGTTCTTTGTCACGGTAAAAGTCTTAGCACTAGGATCGTTCGTGGTGATGTCATTACCTGCGATCAAGGATACCAATTTCCATCCGTTCGCCCCGCTTGGGGTTGCGGGCATCACGAACGCTGCCGCTTCTATTTTCTTCACATTCATCGGTTTTGATGCAGTGGCCACAGCTGCGGAGGAAACGAGAAACCCTCAAAGAAACCTGCCCATCGGTCTCTTTGGAGCGCTCTTGGTGGTGACACTCACCTATTTGCTTGTTGCAATCGGTGCTGCGGGTACGTTCGGCGCTCAACCCATGAAGAATCTCGACGGGGTGCCATTACTTGCGGGCTCAAAGACATTGGCTGAACGTTGCGAACAGCTTGCATCGGGCTCGCACCAGTCGCTCGCCTGCTCTCACGAAGGACTCGCCTCTATTCTCCGCCAGCTCGGTCACCCTGCTGCTGCCGGTTGGCTTGGCCTGGCTGCTTTCATTGCGTTGCCGTCGGTCGTGATGATGCTTATTTACGGTCAGACACGTATCTTTTTTGTGATGGCTCGCGATGGCCTTATTCCCGACCGCCTAGCTCGTACACATCCGCGATGGAAGACACCCTACGTCGTGACCCTATGCACAGGAATAGCCGTGGCGTTCGCTTCCGCCTTGTTACCGGTAGGCCGTCTAGCGGCTATCGCAAATTCTGGAACGCTCTTCGCGTTCTTCCTTGTATCGCTTGCAGTTCTGCGACTGAGATACACAGAACCCAGTCGCAACCGTCCCTTCCGCACTCCAGCAGTGTGGTTCGTGGCCTCGGTCTCGTGTCTAGGGTGCTTCGTCCTGTTTCTCTTTTTGTCGCGAGAGGCCAAGCTGGTTCTACCCTTGTGGTCAGCTATCGGCCTTACGATCTACGGCCTGTACGGCGTGCGCCGATCTCGACTTGTGCGAGGCGGAGCATAGGGACTTTCAGACTTATTGATCTACTGCCGGTCAGGATTGTATTTCACCCTGAGCGGAAATCGGACAACTGCACTTCAAGTGAGGGAGGCCTTGTCTTTTGCGAGCACAAGCCAGTTATTGAACCTCGGACTGTTCTTCCAAATTGCCTTAGATTCAAAGGGGAGCTACTCCCACCCTAACCCATTGCAGCAGCCGCTGCATAAACGATCGTCAACATTCAATCGGAGACCTAATTGTCCTTCCCCAATCCCTACAATGACAACGTTCTTGCTGCCTCGTACGCTAAGCTGGGCACCGAGAATACATATAATATCGCCTATCGAGACGTCGCTCACTTGTTCGAGACATATGACATGTCCGGGAACGCTCTGGACTACGGGTGTGGCGCAGGCCGATCAACCAGATTTTTGCGCAGTCATGGTTTCTCTGCCATAGGCGTTGACATATCGGAGGCCATGATAGCGGAGGCCCGCGAGCAGGACGCAGAGGCGGACTACCGACTAATCGAGCCGGGGAACCTTCAAGCTTTCAGGGATGGGCAGTTCGATTTGGTTCTCTCCATGTGGCCGTTCGACACAATTGCGACTGCAGGAGAGAAGATCGAAACACTAAACGAGATCAGCCGAGTATTGAAGCCGGATGGTCGGAGCATCCTCGTCGCATCATCTCCCGAACTTTACATGCGTGAATGGGTTTCCTTCAGTACGTCCGAGTTCCCGGAAAACAAGATAGCGAGGGATGGAGATAAGGTTAGGGTGTTGATTAAGGACGCAGGTAGTCGACGTCTCGTAGAAGACATCCTCTGTACGGAAGCAAACTATGAGGCGATCTTCCGGAAGACAACGCTTATGCTTTTGGAAAAGCGAAGTCCGCTTGCCTCGGTCGACGACAGGTACCAGTGTGGCTGGATCAGTGAGCTCTCTAACGCTCCTTGGATGGTGTTTCTTCTGCAAAAGCGGGCGGATGCGCAATGAAACCACCAACGCTAGCTCCAAAAGATGCCAGCGAGCGCATTGCTGTTCTCGACATCCAACGCGGCATTGCCATTCTACTCATTTTCCTCGTCAACATTACCAATATGGGCAATAGTGTCTATGAGCACTTCGGTGACGCACGCCTGCTTGGTTGGCAGCCGAAGGATCGCATTTGCTGGTGGGTGATTCGTCTCTTTGTAGATGGCACCCAGCGCGGACTACTGCAGTTCCTCTTCGGCGCGGGTGCACTCATCCTACTCAGTAGAACGCAACGTCCGGAAGGACCCGTCGCGGTGGCCGATCTTTACTTCCGCCGCAACTTCTTACTAATTTTCTTCGGTCTCTTCGACATCTTCGGCCTCCTTTGGTTCGGAGATATCTTGTATCAGTACGGGGCTGCGGCGCTGTTCCTCTTCCCTTTGCGCCGCCTCAAGAGTAAGACTCTACTCGCCATTAGCTTGGCTGCTGTTGTAGTCGTTACAGCCCAGTCCGCCAACAGATATCGGCATCAAGTCGCGAGCTATACCGCATCCCAAGACGCTCAGAAGAAGCAGTCGCTACATCAACCATTAACCACTCAGGACGCGCAGGCTATCGCCCAGCGGGCTGCGAAATTAGCCTCCCTTCGCACCCCCACATCGGCTCTTGCTGAGGAACGCTCGGTCCGCATGGGTCCTTTTTGGAATTATGCCAACTGGTGCACGCATATTTGGCTCGCTTTCGTCTATCCGACGCTGGTAGGTAACGTCGCCGAGGTCTTGTTTCCCGCAATACTAGGGATGGCACTGTACAAGTTTGGCGTGACCCAGGGTGAGCGCTCCACTCTGTTCTACGCCTGTTCGGCTGTATTCTGTTACATTCCTGGTTTGGCCCTGCGCGCAAGCGACGCCTTGGTTTTCATAAAATTCGAGGGGCTGCCGAGTAAGGCCTCTATCTTTTCCGAATTGGCGCGACTCCTTATCACGCTCGGCCACGTCGCACTCATGAACCTCCTCGTTAGGACCCGTCCTGGTCTGCGCCTACTCACCCCTTTCAAGGCGGCTGGCCGCACGGCATTCTCCCTCTACCTTATTCAGAACTTTCTTGGGATGTGGATCTTATTTCCCGGTTTTGCATTCGGGCTTTTCGGGCGCTTCGGTTGGTTCGGACTCACCTCGATTGCTCTCGCCATAATGATCGCTCAGTTGTTGCTTGCGACACTCTGGCTTCACTTCTTCACGATGGGACCTCTGGAATGGGTCTGGCGATCCCTCGCTTACAATCGTCAGCAACCATTCCGTAAGCATGTCGCTCAATTCGAGGCGGTTTGACTTCAATAGCCGGCTTCTTGTCCCTAAGAGACCTTTTTGAGCTCTTCGGGATCGCATCGAAAACCTAAAACGATGTTCGGTTGACAGCGGCCCGCAACAGTTTGCCGCCAGCGGACTATCAATCTCCGAGGTAAAAGAAACATGCACTTTTCTCGCCAGAATCAACTCGTGGTCACGGGGCTCCTTGTGCAGGCGCTGACTCTCATGACAACCGGGTGCGGGGCCAACTCCACAGCACCCAATCCTCCTGCGAACGGCTCTAATCTACCGGGACAGGTTTCAATTGTGAACAAGCAACTCTCGCGCGATGGAAAGCCGTGGGTACCACATGGATTTTTCCAAGTTGCATTTCAAGCGTCCCCAAACGAACAGAATGTGCCCAACTTCGAGACACAAGCGCAAGCTTACTACTCGCCGCAGGAATATACAGACATGGCAGACGCCGGCGCCGACTCGGTCCGCGTTATGCTTGGCCAAACAGTCGGCGATCCTCAAAACACCAAGCTCTATTCGGAATCTTTTGTGAATGGATTCATTGGCGCGGTTCAAGAAGCCAGGAAAGCGGGTCTCACAGTCATTGTGGGTGTTCAGGATGAGTCGATTACGCAAGATCCGAATCCAACAGGCTTGCCGAACTCAGCAACGCAGCGCGTTTGGGCACAACTCGTGCCTGCATTCAAGAACGATAAAGGTATTCTGCTCGAGCTGTTCAACGAGCCGGGCACTGGCCCGGACCAGGCTGTGCAACCATCTGATTGGCAAGAGTGGGTCACAGCGATGAACTCGACGATCGCCAGCGTACGTGCTGAAGGTGCGAAGAACGTCGTTATCGCCGACGGCCTCGCGCATGCCGGAATTCTGACGGGAGCCCCAACTCTGACCGATAGTCTGAATCAGACTGCCTATGCGGCCCATCCGTATACTTTCCAAGAATCCAGCGAAGAAGAGCGGAACGAACAAGCATTCTTGGACAACAGTTTTGGGAACTTTGCCGCAAGCAATCCTGTGATCATCACGGAATGGGGTCAGGGCTATTATTGCGGTCCAACCAACCCAGCCTTCCTTCTCTTCTTCCTTACCTACATTCAGAGTAAAGGAATTGGTTTGGAGATGAGTTTCTGGGATTGGGGCGGTCCGACGGCATTCGGAGGAACTCGCTATAACTATCCCAACCCTGTTGTTTCGATGTATTACGACAACGGATCGCTGTTGACGTGCGGAACGGCAGAACGCGGTCCCGGACTAACCATAAATTCCTGGTATGCCACTAACGTTCTTCCATCCAAGGTACTGTGACACAACACAACGGGTTGATACACATGACGCCATCCGGAAACTCAGCTGTCTGCGTTGTTCCTCAACGGGCTCCGATCCGCACTCAGGTTGGGCCAAGGGCAGCTTTCAACAATTCGCGCAAAGGGGACGGAACTTTGCTCCTCTTTTCAAATGAACCATGAAATGGAGGGACTCTTGACACGTCGCCATGCTACCGCATCGATCTCGGCTCTTCTGGTTATGTTCGTCCTCGCGAGTACACTTCGCCTGAAGGCACAAAAACCGACAGCGAACGAAGAGCGGTCCATTACGGATGTCGTCAGAACGTTACTCGTCGCCTTGAGGAACGAAGACCAGACGGAACTCAACTCTGTAGTCACACCAGACTTTTATATTTTTGACAACGGGTCACGGTTTGACAAAGACTCGGTTATGGCCTTCATGAAGCATTTACACGCCTCAGGAAAACAGATTGAGTGGAATATCACGGAGCCAGACGTACATGTTGTCGGGGATGTTGCGTGGATCGCGTACCTGAACAAGGGCACAATTACTACGGGACAGATCAAGTCAGATCAAAGCTGGCTAGAGTCTGGTTTCCTGGAAAGGAAGTCAGGCAAATGGCAACTTGAGTTTATGCAAAGCACTCGGATTCCCGGAAGCGTAGGAGTACCTAAATGAGGTTCATGGGAATTCGATTACGTTTCGAATCCCGTTTGCTCGCTCGATAATGGGAACCAAGAGCATGGATTCCTCGCGTTGATGTTACAAGGCCACGGGGCGTCCTACGAACACAACCTCAAGCTAGACAATTATGCAGGGTTCGCATGCGGTCAAGAATTTTTGGATCAGGCAGGTAATCGAGACCTGGTACAAAACAGGCGTGCCCGCTAGAAATCCGCACTAGCAGAGACATGCTGTTGACGCTCCAAGCTGCGAGGTCTATGAGCGAACGGCCTCCGTTCCGAGAAGCGGGCGGGTGTCCCTGCAAGATAATTTCCGCCTAACGCTCTGTGCGGAGCGTTAGAACCGGTGATTCGTCCCTACCCTACTACTTGCCATTGAGAGAAATGGACTACCTATGAGACACCTCCTACCTTCATTTGCTTGGCTGCTGGTTGCCGCCGCATCTGTTTGCCATGGTCAATCCGGTGGCTCGAGCGGCTGGACGGGAACTTGGTCAGCTGCACCGCGTATTGAATTCACCACCGATGGAATTGGGACAGCTCCGGAAACGATCCGGGAGATCGTGCATGTGTCGACCGGAGGCCGTGCTGTACGAATTCGGCTTAGTAACGTATTCGGTACAGACACTCTCAGAGTTGATGGTGTCAGCATAGCCGTGGCCGAGCAGGCCGGCACGCTGAAGTCTACACCTAAGCTGCTGACCTTTAATGGTATGCCGCAGGCAAATATAGCTGCCGGCAAAAGCCTCACCAGTGATTCTGTTTCGCTTGCCTTAGCCCCTTTATCTGATCTCGCGGTCAGCATTCTCGTACCACTCGAAACGATTCACGTGATGACTGTACACCCAAAGGCAAACACGACCAACTATACCGCGCCCGGAAATCAGTTGCTTTCCTTACGGATGCGAGAACAGAGTTCTTCTGACGCGTATCCGTTTCTTGTCGCTGTCGATGTGCAATCGGAGGCTGAGTCGAACTCCAATGCCGGAGCGATCGTCTGCCTCGGCGATAGCATTACTCAGGGTGTCCACAGCACGCCGAACAGGAACGAGGCGTGGCCGGATGTCCTCGCAAGAACGCTGCAATCCAGAACTGACATGAAACAAATCGGGGTCTTGAATGAGGGGATTGGGGGAAATCGTATCTTTCAGAATGGTGGTGGGCCGGCGGCGTTGTCGCGCTTCGATCGCGACGTGCTGCACCAGTCGAACGTTAAGTTCCTGGTTCTGGCAGTGGGTATCAATGACATAGGACTCGGCTATGGTCCAGCCGCGCAGCCGTCAGCAACCAGACCAACTGCACGGCAAATAGAAGCGGCGTACAGAGACCTGTCCCAGCGCGCTCATCTTCAAGGCATCAAGGTGATTGGCGCAACCCTTACGCCATTCGGGAGAGCAGCTTATTTTTCGGAAGCGGGCGAAGCCGTAAGGCAGGAGGTTAATCAATGGATCCGGACTAGCGCTCTAAACGAGCACATCTACGATAGCGTCGTAGACTTTGACCAGCTACTGGACGCTCGACAAAATGACTCAAGACCAATGTTGAAATCGCGCTATGACAGCGGAGATGGCCTGCACCCAAACGATTCTGGCTACGAGTTAATGGGACGCGAGGTATACAACGCATTCATGCGCGTCGACAATCGGCCCTGATGTCCAGGCTGTAGGATGTGACTTCTCCCTGCCTAGTAATTCAACAGGGCGCGAAGTATTGATGCAACATCCAACCATCAGGCATGAACGGAAGATCCCGCTGAATGAAGACGAACTGTGGCCGTGGAACGTGGATCGCAGGTCATGAAAAGTTAAACGCCAAAATCACATACTGCCCAACCCCGGTCGCCCGCCTTAAACAAACTTGGTCATGAACGCTGCAGCAGCCTGGTACCAATAGACGGTATGGTTCGCGCCGGCTCGATTGCCAGAAGAACATGCCCCTGAAAAGGCAGGTTCTGGCACCCTACAATGGATGGAATGAGCACAGGTGATCACAACGATCTAGTTAGCGCTTGGGAGTCTGAGCAGAGTCGGGTCATTCGGAACTTCGTGCGCGGCGAGTCTCGCTGCCTCTTCTCGAGCGCGGGCCTGGGCTGGCCGGGCATCATGCTTGAGCAACATGAAATCTCCCCGAAGTCACGCCCTGCTGCAGGGCTAAGCCGCTTGGTTCTTTGCTTCTGGAACAACAATGAAACAATGCGCTGCGATCATCCCGACGCTAACGGCTACTTCGTCCCGAAGCTGGTGCATCCGGGAACTCTCTCCCTCTACACCAGGGGAGCACTCGCCGAGGTACGGACATTCGAACCTTGGTCTGGACTTTTCCGAGCTTTAAGGAAGGTTTCCTCTGTGAAGTTGAGGAGAGATTCCGGCATGACAGCAACATACATAGCGTGGCGGATGGGATGATCTCGCAGGATAAGCGTTGCTTTCTAGATGCACCCCTGCAAAGCATCCTGAATGGCCTAGGCGAAGAAGCACGCACCAGGGGCCAAAATGGGCGGCTGTACGCGGAGAAACTCGTTCAATCGCTCGCAGACCGTCTCCTGATCCTGACTCGCACGCGCGAAACAGCGTGGCTTACCAATAATCTGGATATGTGCACGAGGCGCCGCATCACCGACCGGCTCGAAGCCACGCCGGACGCGGATTTCGACGTTGAAACCCTCGCAGCCGAGAGGGGATGTAGCAAGCGGCACCTTTTTCGCACTTTCCGCGTCAGCACTGGACGTTCTCCGCATCAGTACGTTTTGGATCTACGCATTGAGAAAGCAAGACGACTTATGCTGAAACCCAACTTAAGCCTGATGCATATCGCTATGGAGTGCGGCTTTAAGAGCGACGCACACTTTACGCGGGCTTTTCGTCAACGCCTCGGAGTGCCGCCCAGCATCTTCCGACGTCGTCTGTAATGTCATTTTTCGTCAAGTAAGGCCATCTCAGCTCCGCTAAGCTTCAGAAGACAGGAGTTATCCGGCCCGCCTCATATGATGAATTCCCTTTCGATGCAATGTGACAACACTACCTTAGTCCAAGAAGAATCGCCAGCCACCGAACCGGCGCTCGCCCCCACTCAACGTCAACAGCGATTCGCAAGTATGGACGTACTGCGCGGCATCGCTCTGCTGGGCGTCCTCATCGCCAATGTCTCCGACTTTGGTCTACCGGGCTGGGACTATCTCGTGCCGCTTAGTGCGTCCAAGCCTGTCTTCACTGGTCCGCACGCCGCCGCGAACACGGCTATGTGGTTCGCGCGCTGGCTGATCATGGAAGGCAAAATGCGCGCGCTGTTCTCCTTGCTATTCGGCGCAGGAGTCATCCTGCTTACCGGTCGCATAGAGCAACGCCAAGGACAAGGGAGGGCAGCCGATATTTATCTTCGACGCAACATGTGGCTAGTCCTGTTCGGCGTCCTGCACGGCTATCTTCTTTACCATGGCGACATCCTATATTTTTACGGACTCATAGCGCTTCTCTTCCTTTATCCTTGCCGAAATCTCCAGCCGCGGACGTTGGCCGTCTGTGGCGCATGCCTGTTGGCGTTGTGCATGTGCGTCAACCCTTTTGCTAGTGGGACGGCGATCCGAGATATCGGGCTGCATCACCGAGTGGTGATTGCGGAGCATGCGCGACAGTCAGGAGAGACCCTTTCCGCCTCTCAACAAGACGACCTAAAATCATGGCAGGCCCGCGAGCAGGATTGGCGACCCGGTGCGAATGCAGTGACAGCGGATCTCGTAGCAGCCCGCGGTGGCATCATTTCCAATTTCCGACGGCAGGTACCGGCAGTGATCGCCTACGAACGCGATTACTTCTACAGCCTTGTTTTTCTTGACATGCTGCCTATTATGCTGCTCGGCATGGCCCTGTGCAAGAATGGGTTTCTGACGGCAGGTATGCCAGCACGTATTTACGGATTGACCGCTCTGGCCGGTGCAGCGATTTCCATTCCATTAATCGGTACAGCAACATGGAAGAGCTATCAAAGCGGTTTCGACATGCTGACTTCGGAGAAATGGCTCTTCCTTACCTATGACCTTGGCAGAGTATCTGGAATGCTAGCCATAGCCGGTCTCGGACTTTTCTGCGTCAAGAAGCGCTTGCTTCCTCGCTTTCTTGGCTTGTTGGCTGCAGTCGGTCAAATGGCTCTGAGCAACTATCTACTTACCAGCCTATTGTGCAACATCCTCTTTTTCTGGGGGCCATAGAAGCTCTATGGTCTGCTGGAGTATTACCAGCTGTATTACATCGTCGCCGGTGTGTGGGTAGTGAACGTGGTCTGGAGTGTGCTTTGGCTGCGTCGATTTCAATTTGGTCCTGCGGAGTGGTTGTGGCGGTCACTTACTTATTGGACAATTCAACCCTTGCTTGCTCCTGCTCCAGCGAAAGAGGTCAGTAGTTGAAGTACCCTTCTACACCGGCCGCTTGGCAGTAGTCGCAAAAAAGAAAGCGCTCAAGCACTATGTCTTCCTGGCGATGTAAAAAACTTTAGGAACACCTTGCGCTTAGAAAATATCAGCATTTAAGGCTCGTCTCAGCATAGGGACTTTTCTCGTACGTTCTTTCATGCTCGCTTGCAGAGTTGCAAGCGCTTTTAAGCCTGCGGTCGCTTCCTTCGCATCTGGCATTTCGCTTGCATCGTTCCACCCTGTATCGTCACCTTCCCGACTATGTTGCACAACGATGCCGTCCTGCCGACAGACAATTCTGAGGTCACCATACAACAATCCGTATCTTAAATTGGTTTGTGCCGGTAACCACGCGATCTGACCACGAATTGGAGTCAGACTCTTGTCGCCAAAAAGATGTCTGGCCCCCCATCCAGTGCAGTTCGCTATTAGGCGTGCCCGGATCTTAGAAAGATCAGCCGGGGTGCGAAAGGTACATGCTTCCAGACGGCCACCGGCACGCTGAAACTCCTCAAGCAGCAAGGGTATAATTACGCCTACATTGAACGTGAGGGATCGCGAGCGCCATGCATACGGAGTAGGGAATGGTGACTGATCGCGCGGAATAAAGCTCATCAAGGGTGAAGAATTGGCGAGGTGTAAAGAGCATTTGAAAAATCCATGCGAATCTCGTCGATCGAACTCCGCGCGTTGTGGATCGGGCTGATTGTCGGACAGGACGAATCGGTCAACCCACTCGACTGGCCGTGAGGTCATCGAGGTATACGCCTGAAATGCTGCGAAGGTTTCGCTGGCCAGCCGCCGCCATGCATCTTCAAAGCGTACATTTACTGCTTCGCCGAGTGCGATTCTGCTGTCTGGAGTCCAGGAACCGGTTGCACGCGCTGACCGTGTTTGTAGCGGTGGATCTTGGGCGTAGATGCTCACTTTAAATCCTGCGCGCTGCAAGGTCAGAGCTGTTGTGATACCGATAGCGCCAGCTCCTATCACGGCAACATCAAGAGTCCTAGGGTGCGCATCTCGCAACAAGTTTAAGACACGGGTAGCAGATCCCCAGGACAAGGACCATCCGCTACCGCCGTGACCGTAGTTGTGAATCAGCAACTGGTCTCCCAACCGTTCGGCTTCTATGCGTGGCCCGTTCGCGCGAAACGGACGAGTGCACACCGTGATCCTTTGTGGAGGACCGTTCGTATCGATAGGTTTCAAACGCATTGGCAACAAACGTTTTGATTCTTGAGATTCGTTCAACTCGCCCTATTCCTTTTGTGGGAGGCACCAGTAGCTTAGACCTCTATGGTGTTGCCGCTAACGCCTCACACTGCGGGAAGGACAGCTGCTACTTGGGCAGACGCATATAAGCGAAGGAAAGCTTCGTCCAGAGGGTTCTTTGGCAGTATGTGTCCCAGGTCTGACAGCTGCTGCCAGCTTTGCTGAACAATCCGAGAGATGCTAGTATTTGCCAGCGCGAGGCGATCCAAGAATGAAGCAAACCTCGTTCGTGGCCGTCATTTTAAGGAGGCCTACGGATTGTCAGCGCGGCAGATGCTTAATGCGCCGCCATTTCCTGCAACGTCCGCCAGTGGGTGAACGAGAAAGCTCGAGAAGAGGATAGCAGCTGTCGTCATTCCCATCCTTCGTCGAAGAGATTTAGTGAGATGCTGTCAGCCATCACTTTGTACCCTTCGTCGTCGATGGAGATGGTCAATGGAGCTGTACTCGGGGTTGAAAGATAGTGGGCTTTGGGAGGGCGCGCATCACCGCATCGAAGTCGATCACTCCGTCGAACGCGCAGACGACCGAATCCAGCGTTCACATCTTGCCGAACCTTTTCGCCGGCTTCGGAATAGAACGCGGGGCCCTTACACGGCAGGAGCGTGGCGCCATACAGAATGATTTTGTGTTGATGAGCGCGCGTAACGATCTGCTACTAACTAGCGATTTGCTCCTTAGCTGTGGGAGGATAGGACAACGAATCTGTGGTCCAGTAGCTGCCCCATCGTGGAAGGGAACCCGTCTGTAATGCTATCTCCAAGACAAACGATCGATGCTGCATCGTTCTCCTTCTGACTCCCCACCCTGAGAGACGTGGACAATTTCACGAATGGTTTTGTCGCTTGTAAAGAGTTCACCAGAGTTTTGCAAAAAGGAGGGAGCGGAAGCCCACGTTCCAACCCCCTTGCCCGCATTGTGGGGACACTGAGAAAACACGTTATTTGCGCCGGCAACAGAACGCCTGGTCAGCAGCGGCATAGATGCCATCCGACGGTATGGCGATGGAAACCGTGGGCAAAGACGTTGTACATCACAGGCAACTCCAGTCGTTAGACAACTTCGTCTTAGGCAGAGCGCTTGCGAAAATCCATAGACAACTCCTCCATGATGCTGTCGAACCACAAACCTTCAGGAGCTCTCGTCGTCGGCCTGGCAGGGTGCCCGAAGATCTTGTCGAACACTCCGACGGATTATCTTCGACGTTTCAGCATCGTCCATTTCACAAAGATGGCGGCCGGTCAGCAACATGCATCCTACATGCGCATATCCTTTTGCAATGCCCCTCACCAGCCATTTACAACAGCTCTTTGCGGCTTCAGCAAAGTCTCTTTGATAGTTCACTAAACCACCTCGTGACGGTCTACTGACAGAGCAGTGCGGGCTGATGAATTCTGTACCGGCCTCTTCACCGCGCTTGACATGAATGCAACAGTTCCCGTCGGAGCGTCGAAGACGGGATCGATTTGGAGTCGGACACTTTTGAATGAGAACAATAGGACGGTGAGGTTTACGGTTGGTCGCAGCTATGCAGAAGCGCCTGGGCGTAGTCTCGCCACACCACCTCGACTCGAACGTGATAGCTACCTCTTGTGCCTTCGAGGCTGTGTCCAGGATAGAAACACACAACATCACAGCCGGGATCGCCCATTCAAATTTCATAGCCAGCTCACCGCATCCGCTATGCCAGCGGCTTCTTTCAAACGACCCCATAAAAACTGCCCCGAACGACAGCCCCGCAGCTCCCGGTCTCACGCGCGGGGCAGCCCTGGGTACGAACGTTTATCAGGAATCCCCACTCATGGCGGGACGTTCTTCGCAGGACTGCATACCTTAGAGGTAACGCAGCCACCAGTCCTGACGATTTTGCTTGACGCCCTCGAACCATCGTGAAAGCGGGTAAACGAGGGCCACGACGAGTAACCAGACGATATAGGTTCCCCACAAGGGAAAGCCCCATCCGAGGCGCTCCACTTCAGGAACGGTGCCCGAGAACATCGCCGCGCTTGCGTTCGCAATGTAGCTTTGGAAGATTCGTAGGGGATACCCGAGCGCGAGACCGACCGCGATCTGCAGACAATGCATGACAAAGAAATGAGTGATGTAGGTGAAGAGCGGTGTGCGGCCGAACGTGGTGAGAATCCGGATAAATGGGCCGCGCAGTCGCTCCAGGCCGAGGAAAAGAAGCAATGAAATTCCGAGAGTGGCCAGGACGTAATCAGGAGATGCAGGATATTTAGTCACGTCCATGAACGACTCGGAGTTCAAGAGTGGCGTATGCCCAGCCTTCCACGGTGAGAGATCGCCATAACCGTTGATCCCACGCAGCAGAGCGAAGAGCGCCAATAGACTTGCGGCGGTCCAGGCAAGGATCCGGTCGCGGATTGGCGGCGGTAGCCGAAAGATATGTCCATAGCCGAAGCCAAGACACATAACGCCGAGCCACGGAACAAAGGGGTACAAGACGATGCCACTTCCAGCTGGTAAGGGTCCAGGCAAGACAGTAAAGGTTCGAAAGAGGAGGGGCGCGCCGGTCGCATGCAAGAGGGGACGGATTGCCAAGGGTGCAAGCAGGACGATTGCGCCGCCCAGGACGAGAACGAAACGCGGCCGTAACCACACCAGCGCGGACAGCACAAGCATGCTCATGCCTGTCGCATAGAGAACCTGAATGAAGAAAAACACGCGGCCGAAGCTCAAAAGGGTGCTGATCACAACTAAATCGAGAAAGACCAGCCATAGACCGCGCATGGCCAGAAACCGGGACAGGTTCCAGGTAGGCCCATGCTTTTCATATTGAAGCCGGATACCGACACCGGCTAGAAATAAGAAGGTCGGGGCGCAGAGGTGAGTAACCCAGCGCGTGAGGTACAGCAAGAGAGTGGTGTGGCCGGCCTCGGTGGGTGTAGAGGTGAGCGCCCCGCGATTAAAGAAGTCCCGAACGTGATCGAGAACCATAAGAAAGATGACGAGACCGCGCCAGGTATCTAGAGAGGTCAACCGCATGCGGCGCGGTTCCATCAACACATCATCAGGTGTAGCCATCTGTAGGTGAATCTCACTTTCTTGTTTGCTCCCCTAACGGAGACAGTTCGCAATTGTCATACGCATACATCAGAATCGAACCGTCTCGACCGCAAAGATCTTTCACTCTTCGGAAGCGCTGTTGTCCGACCGCTGCGCCCACCAAGCTTGATACGTCCACTCGATCTCCGCTAAGAGTGCGAACGGCACGTCTCAAGTCGCCGCGCCCATGATTTATTGGCGTTCTACAAGCCATGATCTTTCAATTGTGAAGAACCACGTTTGCGTCGCGATACGTATCAACTACCTGAATGAGAAGGTCACCGACCTTGTGATGTTCCGTGGAGTTATTGAAAAGTATCTGTGTTCCGACAGGGAGATTTACTTGCACGGACTGACCTACATTCAGCGTTATTATCTGCCCCCCCATCTTTAGTTCAAAGAGTTCTCCAGATCGGTTGATCAGGCCGAATTTAACCTTTCGCGGCGTCTTACTAAAGAACGCATGGACCGGAACTACAATGCTTTGGGCCTGGGAGAGTGGAACATATGACAGATCAAGTGAGAATGCGATCAGAGACGCAGCAAAAGCTATCTTTAATTTCATAAAATTTCTTAGTCCTTTGGTTGTTCGCTCCGCCACATAAGCGTTTCATTATGGTCGGTGCTATTTGAATGGTTATCGGAGCCGTCAGTTCATTTGCACCTTGGGTCGACCGAGAGAACCGCTAACTCAACATGTGGGACATAACCCCATCATTTTGGTAATACAGAGTGTCTGAGCGATATTGCAGGTTTCTCCCACGTGGTTACGCGACCTGGCCATGCGGGCGAGCAGAGGCCTGTTTTGCCCCACGATATATTTCAGAAAGACGATCGCTCATACCAGATGATTTGACGCAAAGATTAAGTTGGAGAGAAGGGCGAAACGAGCCAAGAGACAAATACTTTCTGCCAGTGCCTTACTGCACTCACCCGCATGCCGAAAACACTCTTTTGCATCAAGCCAGAAACATCTGCGTTGCTGTGTTTTGGAAGAAGGAGAGTTTGACCGTGAAGTCGCTGGGCAAAGATAGTCCAACGAGAGTCCGATAACCGGCAATTAAAATGAAGGTCTTATTCACATAGCGCAAGCTACTATCCTGCGGTCAACCGCTTGCCTAGTCACGTGACTTATGAAGAGCAAGGTGGTGTGACGGTACTGCGACGAAAGGGCTAGGGGCGAGATTAGGCGGACAGCTGGCGCTGACATTGGGGTGAACCATGAGACGATGATCGGCCGCATGATCGCCTCAACATGCAGCGGACTCGGTCAACGTGAGGAAAGCTGGCCTCTGAGGATTTGAACGCTAAGACAAGATCAGGCCCCGCGTGAACAGATCGCGAACTGGATCAGCGAAGTACCGACAATAAAGCTGTCATGAAATACCTGGCAGAGGAAGCAAGGACATAGAGCGGCTAGCCCATCGCGCAGAGAGGGAGGTCGCGCCCGAAGTGTAATCGTCCAAGACTCAACTAACCTTGTCAAGACGACCAAGCGTAAGAAGCTCACACCCGGAGATCACGATCGGCACTTCGATGTGAAAAAGGGAACTAGTTGCTACGTTGCGCAAAGGAAGAAATACACCTGTCTGCAAATTGCGCTCCCACGCGAGCTTGCGTACAAGCAGCGGCTGGAGCTCACCCGGAACGCCAACAGGAAGCCTCAACCTTGATATGAGACTGTCGATATATATTTCGTGATGATCCCATTCTCAAGAAAAAATTCTTGACTCCATTGGTGTTGATCCGCCTCGCTTATGAATTCGCCACGGCTGGGATCTTGTACTCGTAAAACACTATCCATCCGGATCATCACGTGCTCCGGCGTCTCCTCTACGTAGTTGTAGATGGCTTGCCCTTCGCAGGAGAATTTCCCAGCCCAGGATGCGAGGGCTTCAAAAAAGCCATCGATGCCTACGAAAGTATGAGTTCTCTTGGTATCAGTGACGATCGTGACTACTTCTTTAGAGAGGACCTTACACTGCTCCTCCCGATACTTATCGACATCTGTTTCTGGAATGGTGTAACAGTTATGGAAAAACTGTCGAACTGTCTTGTTCTCCGTCATGGATACCTCTTCTTCATTCATTCCCTATATGACGCGCTAATCAGGGAGTTATAAGGGTGTTCTTATGCCATTTTCACGACTATTTCCGTCAACTTTTATAAGTCTCGGGTGCTTCGCCTCGCGGACAAATTCACTCCAGATGTTGTCATTATCGACATCGGCATTCCAAGACAACGAAGGCAAGCCGGTGAGATTAGCGGGTTTCAGTCGCATCCATGATGTGAGTCGCAGGGCCGCAAAACCCGTTGATCTGATATGTGCCGAGATCAGCCGGAGAGCTTCTCATGGCTGCGCTGAAGCTCGAGACGCGCGTCGTGTTCATGCGGGCGAACGAGACTTCCACTGGCGTTCGGCATTGCGTTCCTGCGGCAGCCAAGCTTCTCAAGGATCAGCATCTCTCGTTGCTGGGATACCGTCTCTTCAGCCACCCGGAAATCTGCTCCGGCGCCCAAACCTTGCAGACTTACATGCTTGCGGAAAAGGTTTGCTCATTTCCAACTTCACCGCATTCCATCTCACCTCTTGTGACTGGTTGTCCAATGGGCGTACTTACGGACGCTTTCCCGAAACCAGCCATGCAATGGTTGCTCGGTGAGTCGTGGGTGTCAGACCATAAGGTAGACACCACGAACCGAGTCGCCTGGGGCATATCTGCCAGCCATGAACTCCACTGCCGACTCCATAAGGTTCGAGATGAAGGCGACGTTGCGGGCGAGGCCGTCTAGCGTGGCGATCACCAGGGTCGCTTTGTGTTTGCGGCAGAGCTTGAGGCGGCGGCGAGGGCAGACCGGTCGATGCGGTTTCACTCTCGACTTCGAGGACCTCTTCCACCAAAGGCCAGATCGCCATCGCTAAGGCATCCGGCGACGGCGGCTCGCTGCGCTTCGAGGCCCAGACCGCTTTCTCCCTGGCGTGCCGTTGAGACCCTCAAGTAGCTCACAAATTTGCGCTTCGCCATAGTTTTAGTCCTTCTGTTTGAGATGCGTCACTTCTAGATTTATATTACGATAAAGGACGTTATTGCAGGCTCATCACCGGTTTCTGGCTGATTACCGTCGCCTGTTACATTCTTTTTCTCCGCTTCACATGGTAGACGTGGAATGGCAGATTGCTTCCGTCATGTCCGATTTTGAGTTACATTCGCTGCACATTACCTTCGTTCGCAGCAGGTGATTCTCAGAAATCGTTTCTAGGAAACATCAAGCGGGGTCCTATCGCGGCGGGACTCCACGCCGCCAAGCTGACCGATGTCCCGCAATTTCCTGCACCAACGTGTTGCCTGCGAGGTAAAGATTCATGACTGCGGGTTCGAAGCCTCCAGCCGATTGGTAATTGAGGAGAGTACTCGCATCACTTCCGCCGGGAGGAGCTCGATCGAAATCTGAACCTGTGCGGAGCACAGCCACACGGTTTGTGTCCACCAAGTGTTCTCCAGCAGCGCGCATCAGAACCGCAAAGGTTGCGTTATCCTCTTGCTGACTGGTGCAGGCGACGGCATGGTGGTCCGTTAACTCCGATGCCCATACATCAGCGCGTTCAGTCAGATGGGTTCCAGAAAACCAGGTATCACTTGAAAGCGTATCGCACTGGACAACGGCAGGTGCCGCATTAGCAGGAGCATAACCGTAAACAGCTCGTGCTTTCTGAGCGCTAGGGCTGTCGGTAAGCTTCACACTTTCAGAGAGGGAAAAAGCGCGATTCACCAGCTCGTCGTTGAGTTTAAAACGTGCCCGGGTCAGGATGCCATTTAGACAGCATCGGGCAGGCCTCTTGGAAAATTATGCGGAAAGGCGTAACGGGCTTATCAATTAAGCTCACTCCTCGGCGTGGAGCGGCTTCTCTATAAGCCGCCTGTCGGCCTGTCATAGCCGGCATTCCAAGAAACGAGACTCTTGCTGGGAACGTTTTGGTCAATGACAATCGAGTAAAGATGTTTGCGCAACACTTTTGGCTGGATTTGCCTCACGTTTGACCGTATAAAGCGCCTCTTCATGGGCAAAAATGAAATCAGACATAACTATAGTGAAAGACACATCGACTTCGCACCAAAGTCTGAGCGTGCTCAGCCAGATGTTTTGACTACAGCTAGATACGGCATCTATCAATTACCTTTCGGGAAAGTCCGGGTAACCAAGGTGCAAGCAAATCAAACACAATTCACTCATCTTTAGGAAATCGTCTAAGACGCAGCCACAAATATGATTTGCAAACGCGTTTTAGCCAACAGTCACAACGGAGAATTGAGTTCATGCTATACCGGCAGACGCCGTTGAAGAAGTTAATTGCTGGACTTAGTCTCTCGTTCGGAGTTCTTTTAACACAATCGGCGTATGCAACATCCCAAGTGCCCTCTCAGAGCGTCGAAGCAGAGGTACAAGAGTTGATGGAACGTGTCGGGCCACCCTCCAAAGTAGCGATCAGAGACGCAAAAAAGGTCGGGATGAAAGATGTCAAACTACACACACTGACGGACTCTGAGAGAGTGAAGGTGGCGGCCGCATTCGCATCTCTGCCCACTCTGAATAGGCACATCCTCGAGAAAAGGCTGCATTACCTCGCGTTTCTCGACGGCATTCCGGGCGAGGGCACCGCTCTTACGTCGCCAGCTACCAGAAAGGGCTTTTACGACATCACGTTTCGTGCCAGTGTTTTAAACGAGTCGCTTTCTACGTTCCTAACCACCAAAGAGCAAAGGGTATTCGCCGCCGACGGCTCCGACATAGCGGTCTCTGTTGAAGGGACAGGAACGGATGCTCTGACGTACTTGCTCTTGCACGAATCTACTCACGTGCTGGATTTCAGCTGCAACACCACAACGGATCCGCATAGCCGATTCACGGAGGGCATCTGGATCGATCCAGACACCATGGTGTCTCACCTCGCTACGTCCGCTGCAGCGAGGACCCACTTCCATCAGGGACACCCGATCGGTTTCGGGGAGGCGGTAGCAGTATACGATTCACTGGCTCAAAGCCCGTTCGTTAGTCTTTATGCGACAGCGTCTCAGCATGAAGACCTCGCGGAACTCGTCGCTTGGCGCGAGCTTATGAGCCAACATGGCGGAAACCTCAGCATCGAAGTCACTGACTCTCAGGGAAAAACTATAAGGCATTGGGAGCCACTAACTTTCCCTGGCGTCGAAAAGCGTTTTGCGGAGGTGGACAAACTTCTTGCGACGAAACAATACTGTGGCACTTCTTCTTGAAACGAGAGCTGCTGCGAACAGACGACATCGTCCAACCGTAAATAAAGCATCGCCAAGTCCGCGCACCTGCTCTCCACGGAGGCCGTGTAAGTACAGCTATTATGGATCCGTCGATTTTGCGATCCCGCAACTCATATAGCTGCAGACCAGACAAGCGCTTGTCGAACAGTTCTACTCCTTGAGAGACGACAGGGTGATGACGGCTGCTTCGTGAACCCCTAAGCATCTTCATCCCTTGGCAATATGAATCTCGTTATCTCGATCCAACCGACGCGCTTCCTTACCTTGGCTCAGCTCCGGCCTCAGCTCTTTTCTGCTGAGCCCTGGCTGCGGTCTCCATACGTACATACAAGGTTTCCAAGCGTTGCAATATGGGAAAATACAGTTCCGATCCGAAGCGAAGGACGGCCAAGAGAAAGGTTTACAGTTGATCAAAACAGATGTGCTTGTGGTTGGGTGCGGGCCTGCTGGACTAACGGCTGCAATTGCATTAGCTAAACAAGGGATTCGGGTTCTTGCAATTACCAAGCATCCACAACTCGCACCGACTCCTCGGGCGCATGTAACGAATCAAAGGACTTTTGAGATTTTTCGTGATCTCGGCATAGAAGATGAGGCGCGAAAATTGCAACCGGATACGACCGTATGCCGCAGGCAATATTTATGCGGACTCTCGTCGGGGTTGAAATAGGACGTATCTGGGGTCTTGGCCAAGAGGCTGCTGCCAAGCCGGGCAGCCCGTGCTCGCTTGCTGACCTACCTCAGAACCTGCTTGAGCCTGTCTTACTTCAAGCAGCATTGCGCTTTGGAGCAAATGTACGTTTCAGCACTGAGCTGACATCCTTTGAACAGGACGATCAGCAGGTTATAGCGAAGATCGTGGACCGGCTTTCCGGAGACACGTACACCATCGCTGCGAGCTACATGGTCGGTGCAGATGGTGGGAATAGCCGAGTGGCTAAGCTGTTGAATCTCCCCCTTGAGGGCGCGGGTGAACTGGCGGGAGTCTCAACATTCTCTTCGATTGCGATCTGACAGAATATGTGGCTGAACGGCCGGGGCCGTTGTTTTACCTTGTGAGAACGGCTGAAGATGATGATGGCATCGGCGTTGGCGTGTTGCGATGCATCAAGCCATGGACGAGATGGTTGCTCATCAAGGGTTTCGCGGCCGGTAAGGAAGTGCCCGACCTGCCTATAGAAAGGGCGATCGCCACGATCCGCGACTATCTCGGTCTTCCAGACCTTCAACCTGAGGTGACGGGGGTCGACCCTTGGACGATGAACTCGCTCTATGCGACAAAGTATCAAAATAGGCGGGTGTTTTGCATCGGAGATGCGGTGCACAGACACGTTCCGCTGAACGGTCTCGGCTCGAACACCGCCGTTCAAGATGCCTACAATCTTTCGTGGAAGTTGGCGTTTGTGCTGAAAGGATTGGCGGAACCTCACCTGCTCGACACCTACACCGAGGAACGGATGCCCGTCGGCAAAGAAGTTGTCGAACACGCAACGGGTGCCTTAGCGCTTTATCCTGCTCTTTTAGAGGCAATCGGCATTCCAGCGGCGTCATCAAGCAATGAATTGGCATCAATGTGGGCGGAGATTAACGCGCCATCGGAAGCCGGGAAAACGCGCCGCGCACAGATTCGTTCAGCAGTTGAAAACATGGTGTACGAATTCCAAACCCGGGGTCTGGAACTGAACCAATTTTACCGGTCGTCCGCGACTATTGCAGATGAAGAGCCGAAGGACAAACCATCACAACTCGACCTGATACCGTTCGTTACAACTCTTCCTGGAGCACACCTTCCTCACGCCTGGGTTCAGCGAAATGGTGTGCAGGTCTCGACCCTAGATTTAGTCGGTTGACGGGTGTGGGAGGGGATGCATGGGTCACGGCAGCGGAAGAAGTCGGTGCAGAATCTGGCGTCGAGATCACGGCGGTTGCGATCGGACCAGGCTGTGTGGTGACCGACCTGCTGTTTGAGTGGCAGTCTCGACGCGAGATTGACGATGATGGATGCTTGCTCGTACGCCCAGACGGCTATATCGCTTGGCGACAGAAAGCGAACAGCTCGTATCACTCGAGCAACCTTGCAGATGCGCTGAGACAGGTTCTAGGAAAGCAACCCGCATTCAACCTGCCGCAGTAATCTCAAGTGTGGAGTCCTACAGCTAAGTCTGGGGTCCCGTCAGGAAACGGACGATCGAGCACGCCAAGGGTGTGAGGAGTCCGTGATCCACCGGTAGAGTGTAGGGACAGAGACGCCGAGTTTGCCGACGCCGTTAGGGTGGTGGATGGCAATACGGATGTGCACGCTCTTGCGAGTGCCGGGACTGCCCCTGCGTGGTCTTAGACCCTAGCATGCAGAGACGCCCCTTGTTCGGGAACCGGGAGATCTCCCACGCATCGTCGGCGCACGCCTCAGTTTGCTACCGGCAAGTCTTAGTGCAAGTCGCATTCTCGGATGTTGGGGCCGAGGGGACCGAAAAGGCAGTCTTTTCGGATTGCGCAAACGGAACGTTTCCGCAACGCGAGAGTTTGCTATGGCGCATGTGGTTTTTGCCCTGTGAGACGAACCAGCCTTTCAGCTTACCCCCTTTTCCTTCGAAACCAGGCCGGACCATGGCAGTCTCAAGCCAGTCAACAGTAAGCGTCCTGTCTTGGCCGGGTGTACATGGTGCTGTTCTGCCGTGATGATTTATGGATGGCTGATGTTGAAGTGAGCGGTGGGTTTTCGGGTGGTCCTCGGCGTCGTCGGAGTGCGGTGGAGCGGCGGCGGATTGTGGAGGAGACGCTGGAGGCTGGAGCTTCCGTTGCTCGGGTGGCGTTGAAGTATGGGGTGAACGCGAACCAGGTGTTTCAGTGGAGGCGTTTGCATCGGGACGGCAAGCTGGGCGCGTTGGCCGAGCAGTCATTGAAGCTGCTTCCGGTGAACATCACGGAGGAGACCGAGGTGCACAAGCCCGCGCTTCGGAAGCCTGAGCCGTCGCAGGTTGAGCCGGCCAGGTGCGGCGCCATTCATATCGAGCTGCCGGGCAAGGTACGGGTCACGCTTGAGGGCAGCGTTGATCCAGGCGTCGTGCGTGCGGTGCTGAAGAGTTTGCGCTCGTGATCGGGCTGCCGGCGGGAACGCGGATCTGGATTGCGGCCGGTGTGACGGACATGCGGCGCGGCTTTCATGGCCTGAGTGCGCAAGTGCAGACGGTGCTTGAACAACAGCCGTTGTCGGGCCACGTGTTCGTGTTTCGCGGGCGGCGGGGCGACATCGTGAAGGTGCTCTGGTTCGATGGCGATGGGCTCTGCCTGCTGGCTAAGCGGCTCGAGCGGGGCCGCTTCGTGTGGCCTCAGGCAAGCAGTGGTACGGTATCTCTAAGCCGTGCGCAGCTGTCGATGCTGCTTGAAGGGATCGACTGGAGAGCACCGCTTCGTACGGCAGAACCGGTGATGAGTGGTTGAGTGTTTCGCCCTGTATTCATGAGGGTTTTATGCTGTAACGCGACCCCGATTCATGGCATACTTCGCACATGCTTGCTGCTGCACTTCCGGACCTTGAGTCGCTTGATGTTGAAGCGTTGAAGGCACTCGTGATTGCTCAGCATGAGCGCTACACGCGCACGCTGAACTCGCGTGCCGGCGAGATCGAACGGCTGATGCTGCTGGTTGCGAAGCTGAACCAGATGCTGTTCGGCCGCAAGAGCGAGAAGGTGCTGCGCCAGATCGAGCAGCTCGAGTTCCAGCTTGAAGACCTGCAGGCTGCAAGCGCTGTCGAAGAGGCCCAGGCGGCAGCTCCCGCAGAGCGGCCCGCAGGGGCGAAGCCGCGTCGCCGTCCCTTGCCCGAGCATCTTCCACGCGAGGTTCACACCCATATGCCGGGCCATGACTCCTGCCCCGACTGCGGCGGCCGTCTCCGGGAGCTGGGCGAAGACGTGGCCGAGATGCTGGAGTATGTCCGGGCCAGCTTCAAGGTGCTTCGCCACGTGCGGCCGAAGTTGAGCTGCGATGCCTGCGACCGGATCGTGCAGGCGCCGGCACCTTCACGGCCGATCGATCGCGGACTTGCCGGGCCGGGGCTGCTGGCGCATGTGCTGGTCTCGAAGTATGCCGATCATCAGCCGCTCTATCGGCAGTCGGACATCTACGCCCGCGAAGGCGTTGACCTGGACCGCTCAACGCTGGCCGGCTGGGTCGGCGCAACCAGCGAACTGCTGAAGCCGCTGGTAGCCGCCGTTTGCGATCACGTTCTGTCGGCCACCAAGCTGCACGCCGACGACACGCCGGTTCCAGTGCTCGCGCCAGGCAACGGCAAGACGAAGACCGGCACGTTCTGTCGGCCACCAAGCTGCACGCCGACGACACGCCGGTTCCAGTGCTCGCGCCAGGCAACGGCAAGACGAAGACCGGAAGGCTCTGGACCTACGTGCGCGACGACCGGCCCTCGGGCGATACCACCGCGCCTGCGGTCTGGTTCGCCTACTCGCCCGACCGTAAGGGCGAGCGGCCACGCGAGCACCTCAAGCTCTACCAGGGTGCGCTCCAGGCCGACGCTTACGCCGGCTTCCATCATCTCTACGAAGCGGGAGCGATCTACGAAGTCGCCTGCTGGGCCCATGCCCGGCGCAAGTTCCACGAGATCCATCTCGCCCACGCTTCGCCAACCACATCACAAGCCATCGAGCGCATCGCCGCGCTCTATGCCATCGAAGCCGAGATCCGAGGCAGCACAGCGGAGATCAGGAAGACCATCCGGCAGGCCAGGGTCCGGCCTCTGCTCGACAGCATGCGTCTCTGGCTCGAAGCCATGCTCGCGAAGCTCTCGGCCAAGTCCGACACCGCGGCTGCGATCCGCTACGCGCTCTCGCGCTGGCGTGCGCTCACCCGCTACGTCGACGACGGACAGCTCGAGATCGACAACAACGCTGCGGAACGCGCGCTGCGCGTCGTCGCGCTCGGCCGCAAGAACTTCCTCTTCGCCGGTTCAGACTCGGGAGGAGAACGCGCCGCAGCCATGTACTCACTGCTCGGCACAGCCCAGCTCAACGGCCTCGACCCCGAGATCTATCTCCACCACGTCCTCGAACGCATCGCCGACCACCCGATCAGCAGGATCAACGACCTGCTGCCTTGGAACCTCGCCCTGTCCACCCAGACCGTACCCTCATAGCGTATGTACCCACACAAAGTTATGTGGATACATAACTCTGACACCCACCCATAACAACGGCCAACACCACACGCTTACAGTCAACAGGTAGGTGCGGTTGGAATTGCATCGTGCACCACGCCCCTCAAGAATCTCCGCGTACAACTCTGCCACGATGCGCTGCATGATTCAGCCGTCCGCGCCCACCGCTTTCGTTCGATAGCGGTCAGCGTCATCCGCGAGATCCCAAACTCTCGCGCAAGCACCGAGGGTTTCTCCCCGGCCTCCAGCCTTTGCACGAGAGAGGCAACAGCATCCGCATTGCGCGTTGCTGGCCTGCCGTTATACACGCCCCGTTTTTCGCTATTGCAATTCCCTCTCGCTGGCGCTCCCGAATCAACCGCCTCTCAA
Source organism: Acidisarcina polymorpha (assembly GCF_003330725.1). Taxonomy (NCBI): domain Bacteria; kingdom Pseudomonadati; phylum Acidobacteriota; class Terriglobia; order Terriglobales; family Acidobacteriaceae; genus Acidisarcina; species Acidisarcina polymorpha. The sequence goes on from NZ_CP030840.1 coordinate 6,890,331, forward strand.
ACTCTGCGATGGCACCCATCACGCTCAAAAGCAGATTCGCCATCGTTGGATCCTTGCGGGCGAAGATGAGGTTTTCCTTGCGAAACTCCACGCGCACGACGCGCTCTGTCAGACCAAGTACCAACTTGCGAAGGTCGTCCAGGTTGCGGCCGAGCCGGTCCATCGAGTGACACACCCAGCGTCTCCCTCGCGAACGAACGACAGCAGGGCCGTGAGCTGAAGCCGCTTCACGTCCTTTCCTGATACGTGATCCACGAAACGGCGGTCTACCTTCACGCCTTCGAGCTGGCGATCCTTCACTCTGATTGCAGAGTTCGGGCACGAGAGCGACGTCACTGCTGATCTGTGGCGGACAACTCAATACGGTTAAGTCTTATGTGCCTCATGCAGACGCAGTCTCTAGCGTTGTCAACTGCAGTCGAAAGACTGTTCCGTTGTCTATCTCGCTTTGGACCTCAATGGCGCCATGATGAGCATCCACAATCCACTTTGCTATAGATAGACCCAGGCCTGAACCTTCAATGTCTGCGTCGCGAGCACTGGTGGCACGATAGAAACGCTCAAAAACGCGGGGCAGTTCGGCCTCAGCGATGCCGATTCCGTTGTCGGACACCTCGATGACGACACTCTCTTGGCGAATAACTAGCAGAACACCAACCCGTCCACCAACAGGTGTGTATCGAATTGCATTATCTAAGAAGATCAGCAGGACCCTTTTCAAAGCTTGCCGTTCTGCCAAGACAGCCACGGGTGTTGCGGGAATCTCGGCACTCAACGTAAGCTCTTTACGCGCAGCGAGTGCCCGGCTCGTTGTAACCACTTCTTCAACGATCTGGCCGACGTCAAGGACAGACATATCCAATGACGCTGGATTGGCATCAGCCCTTGCCAGCGTCAAAAGGTTTTCTACCAAATCGCTTGTGTACTCCGCTTCCGTGAGTATCTGTCCTACCATCTCTTCATATTCGGCGACAGACCTGGGTCGTTCTAATATGACCTCGGACGTGGTCCGTATTGCTGCGATCGGTGTTCGAAGTTCGTGGGAAGCATCCGCCGTAAATTGCGCGACTCTCGTAAACGCTTTTTCAAGTCGGAGGAGCATTCCGTTCAAGGTACTCGTGAGGTGGTATAGCTCATCTTGAGCAACTGGCAAGACAAGTCGCTTTGAAAGACTTTGTTCGGAAATCACCTGGGCTGCCTGCGTGATGGCGCGGACGGGCTTCATCGCACGTCCACTAAGCCAATAACCCCCCGCACCTGCCAGAATGAGTACCGCAGGAAGTGTCCAGAACGCGATAAAGCGGAACCATAACAGAACTTTATTCAGAGAACTTACGACTTCGGCTACTTGGACGAGGTAAAGTCGATCGCTTTGTCGGATCGTTGCTGCCAAAACCCGGATGCTGGTTCGCCGGGGGCGCAGAATGGTGTAGAAATGAGGCGCCCAACTCAGGTCCGGAGCTTCAGCAGGGACGCGAAGCGCAACCATCGACGGTGTCTGGTAGAGCCATGATCCGCTAGCGTTTGTGAGCTGATAGAAGTCTTCGCCAGGTTGAACGCCTGAAGCTTTGCGAAATTCGTTGGGCATGCTTGATTCGCTGGACGCCTTATGAAGGAGGAGAAACTGCTGCATTTCTTCCATGCGCGCCCGGAGATCGTGATCGACGGAGCGCTGGATTGCGCTTCGCATTCCAAAGTACATACCGACGGACAAGAGCAGGTACGTAAGGCAAACAACGCCAAGGTACCAAACCGTGAGGCGGACACGAATGGGGAGTGGTTTCAATCGGGAGCTCCAGACATGAGCCGATAGCCCACTCCCCGCACAGTTTGTATCAACTTCGATTCGCGATTAATGTCAATCTTTCCTCTTAGGTTTCGAATGAACACTTCTAAAGTGTTTTCTGCTGTGTCATCGGCGAGACCCCATACGCGCTCTATTATCGACGCGCGGCTTAGTACTTGGTTTGGACGGCGCATCAAAAACTCAAGCAGGAGATACTCCTTGCGTGTCAGCGCGACGAGCCTTCCTCCTCTAGTGACCTCGCTAGCTGTAGGGTCGAGGACGAGATCCGCTACTTCAAGACGCACGCCGAGAATAGCGGGACCGCGCCTGGCAACTGCCCGCAGGCGCGCCATGAACTCAGCAACGGCAAACGGCTTCGTCAGGTAGTCATCAACGCCTAGGTCAAGAGTCGACACCATATCGGAGATTGTGTCTCGTGCGGTGAGAACGAGCACCGGTATGCGATTGTTTGAGGCCCTTAGACGTCGGACGACCTCACTACCATCCATGTGAGGCAGCATCATGTCAAGGACAACGACATCGAAGTACCCGCTCCCCGCGTGAGCAAGACCGCTCGGTCCATCGAAGCAGATGACGGCAGAATGACCCTTCTCCTCTAAAGTCTTCTTAAGCATTCGAGCTACTTGTTTCTTGTCTTCGACAATGAGCACATGCACAGCTCTACCTCTACTTTCAGATTATTACGGCCACAACATTCTGAACACGGGCCAAGTGAATGATCTTCAGGAGATCTTCAGCAAGGGGTCATAGCCTCTTCTTGGATGCAGTGTTCGTGGCGCAATTGCTCGCCTCCATGTATGCGGAGGCCAGAGAAGCCCACATCCGCAGAGATGAGGACCGTCAACATCGATGCCCGATGATCTAAGGTGCCGCATTCTCTATAAGCTTAGGAGGTTGAAATGAAGCGTTTACACATGCCGCCGATCGACATCAGATATTGGACAGCAATCACACTTTCCAGCATATTCGGCACAAATCTTGGAGACCTCTATGCGCACAAGAGCGGTCTTGGTCTTATTCAAGGGGTCGGCGTACTGTCCCTTCTTGCTGCTCTCGTGTTCGCGACTGAGCGCTTCGAGAACCGACGCCATCAGGTCTACTACTGGCTGATCATCATAATCATTCGCACAGGCGCGACCAACATTGCAGATTACCTCGCTTACATCGCCAAAGTTCCGCCGGTGTTGCTCGGTCTCGGCGTCACCGTGATCCTTTGCTTCTTTGCTTGGATCAGCTCCTTTACCAACCGCGGCACTGTCAGTTCATTAAATACCCTGCCTAACACAAACATTGCTTACTGGATCGCTATGCTGGCCGCAGGTGTGTTCGGAACATTGGGAGGTGATCTATGCTCGGACAATTTGGGGGAAGGCTCCTCATCGCTTGGTCTTGGCGCAATTCTCCTGATTGTGCTGTTCTTCGGGCGAGAAAGCACAGCGAAGATGCCTGTCGTGTACTGGGTCACCGTAGCGATTGCCCGTATGGCCGGAACGTCGATGGGAGACTGGCTCGCTGAGAACCACACATTGCATTTCGGGTTATCGATCAGCACGCTCATCACAGGAGTTGCCTTCTTGTCAGTTCTGCTCTTCTGGAAAAGTGAGCGCTGGAGAGCGGAAGATACGGGCTCGCGCATTGCGTCCCCCTCGCAGTGACCTCCCAAGGCGTCTGAGCGTCACCATTGTCCGGTCAATATTCCCGTATTCATACGCCGAGATCATCAATCGTTGAGGAACTCAGACTGGAAAGAGAGTGACCCAAACGGTTCTCGGAATCAATTACGCGAGAGTTCTGCCTTATCAGAGGGCTATTCAGAAAATCTACACTGTCCAGCTTTACTCTGATCGCAGGGTTCGGGCAGGAGAGTGTCGTCACTGCTGACTCCACCGGGTGCCCTGAGAGATCATTGCGTCTTGCTTCGAACAGAGGTTTATGACATGGAAAAATCCAGTTCTCTTAAAGCGACCCGGCAACCTGAAACCGCTGTTCCGCAACAAGCCTCTTCTCGTTCTTTGAGGCTGTTCAACGGAAGTATTCACTGGATCAGCGCTGTCGCGCTGCTCTACGCCTTTATCAGCAATGGTGAATCGAACCATGCTATGAATAGTTCGGTTGCCATGAAAGGAGAAGTGAAGGTAGGCGTTGTTGTGGGGCTGACGTTTTTCGTACGCTTTATCTGGGCGAGCAGCCCGCTTTCCGCCGGAGGCCGCTGGACAATTGCATTCGCTTCGATATCGTCTTCGACCCTTAGACTGCTGATGAATCTGGGGATATACCTCGGCGTGGCAGCCACTGTCATATCCGGGCTCCTCATCGCGTACCTGCGTCCGGGGGCCCGGGTCATCCCACACACAAGAGGATTGACTGATCGCTCTTCTCTCAACGCTGCGATCAATTCACATGTATTCGTCACATCTGCGCTGGAATGGCTATGCGCTTTTCACGTCGCCTACTTTGTGTGGCTGGGGATTCGGAAGAAGACACACTGGGGACAAGTTGCGGGGGATTGGCTTGATCGGAATGTCTCGGGCTTCGACTTTCCCTTTGTATGGCGTCTGTTCGGCGGAAGGACTGGGCGATAAAGAGGGAGCCGGCTTCGCGAATACCCAGCGTTCGCGGCAACAGGTGACTTCAAAGCGTGCTCGCGCCTGCGTGCAAGATGATTCTCTGAACGAGAAAAATGAACGGCCCAATACTCAGGAAAACAGGTGCGTTGCGCTCTCTAGCCGCGACTGCTTCTGGAAAGCTAACCATCACTGAGGACTTCTAAGTTCTCGTATGAGTTGCTCCATTCAAAGCGAAACGGCTCTCCTTTTGCAGGGAACGGTCTGCAGCGACGGTGTAAATTGCCTTGGTCCGCATTTATCCAATCCCAAGAGGCTACGTATTGGTTGATGATCATCAGAGAGAATTCTTCACGTGATCGTCGGCAGATCAAAGTCCGTTCGCATACGAGACTCTTGTCTCTGTATCCCCGTAAAACATAATTTGTGGCTTGAGTTGCATGCGCCGCGAAGGTTGGGCTGCTACCGCTTTATAAAAGAAGGGCGAGTTGACGATGCCAACGTACGTGACATCGTTTTGATGATTAAGCGTGTTGAACGAATTCAACGATAACGTAAATGTCGGCCCCTTCGTCGTTAAGAATTCATGTGATATAGGTCGAGATCCAGGTCAAGATAATCCGGGCCATGCAAAGAGTGTCCACCTGAGCGGGTAAAGCGGACCCATCGACGGATACCGAATCGTCTTCCCCTTGACGGCCATCCCAATTAGGGTTTGGGATAGACTCCCCAGCCGACACCGAGGTCAGAACCCTCGCCTCACGAAAACCGGATTCCGTTACGTCGAGTACATACGAGCCGGTCGTGGCGGAGGAGAAGCGAAATCCTCCTCGTCCATCAATGACTTGTTGAGCGATTGGCCTGCCCGTTTGCGAGAGCAGCCTAAGGACGGTGCCTCGTATCACTGCGCCGGAAGAATCCTGCACAGTTCCGGTCATGAAAGGGCCAATCTGCGCAAACAACTGAAGCGGGTCCAACAGGGGCAATAGAAAGACAGGTTCCGAGATTTTGATCGCAGACTCCAGCAATAGTCCGGGGCATGGGTGATGCGCCTGTGAGTTGTTCTGAAGACAGCGTAGAGAAATAACCTGTAGATTGCCTGAAGATTGAACAAATTGAGAAAACGGATGTGTTGCTGGTTTGCGATACCAATCCCTGCTCAGCCGTGAATACCACTCCTCATTGATGGTCCATCCCAACATTGGTAAGCCGGAGCGCCGAAGTCATTTGTCTCATCAAGAGTTTTCACGGTTGGCCATTCGCGCGAACCAGCAGCTCGTCCTTAAAGAGCATTCTCAAGCGTTGGAGAAATCGACTGAGAGCGGATTGCGCTAACCGAAGGCGCCATAGCTGCCCTTGTTACATTCTTCTCCTCCGCTAGAATGACGAAACAAATCAAGAGGTTGAGGTCGGCATTCCGAAGCCGATCTAAGCGCATTGTCATAAGAGAAGTATCTGTGAGTTAGCCATGAATTTCAATCATGCGCGGGCCTACTCCTTTGCATGGTGCAGATGGTTCTTGGTCGCATCCGATAGTAGAGACAATGCAAGGAGCCGTAAGGCGACAGTTCATGCAAGCAGACGACTGTGTTTGTTTGGTCCTTGCTGATGGCTCCGGCGAGAGACTCTGCCTTGCGCTGCGAGGTTTCCGCGGCTACCAGGGGCGCATCACGCCCGGTGCATGGATGTCGCATAGCGTCCAACCAACACAACAGGAGAATATAGATGGAGCAAGAATCGTTTTTGACCGCTTTGACCGATGCGCTGGGGTCTCAGATTTCAACCGGAGAGCGGGCTGCCCAAGCGGTCCACACCGCACTTTGGAATAAAGCTTGCCGCAATAGACCTCGCGCTCTCGTCGATTGCCTGACTGTCGACAATGTGCAGCAGGTCGTCAAGTTGGCAACAGAATACGGGGTACCCATTTCGGTGCTTGGGGGGGGCGGCATTGGGCTGGATTTGCGGTCGTGCAAGGGGGCGTCGTTCTCAATCTTCGCCCGATGTCGCGGGTTCATGTCGATCGAGAAAGCCGTACGGTGACCCTGGGAGGCGGCAGTCTGATCAACGATGTTTTACTGGAACTCCCGGACGATCTGGCCTCCGTGACGGGGGCGGAATCAAGCGTCGGATACACCGGGCTAACACTCGGGGGCGGTTACGGCCCGCTGAACAGTCGCTTCGGACTTGCGTGCGACACCATGCGAAGTGCACAAGTCGTGCTCGCAGACGGCAATGTGGTCACTGCCAGTGCACAGGATAATCCCGATCTCTTTTGGGCGCTCCGCGGAGGAGGCGGCAACTACGGCGTGGTAACTTCGATGGAACTAGAATTGTTTTCGGTACCGACAGTACAGTCCGCGACGATCCTCTTCCCGCAGTCGTCGGCGGCCACGACGCTGTCGCATCTGCAGGAGATCACCGAAGCATCTCCCGATGGGTTAAGCGTGCTTTCGGGACTGGTGACTCTGCATAGTGGTCAGAAGGGCCTCTTCCTTCAGCCTCTTCTCAGCGAAAAGTCTGAAATCGGCGAGCGGCTATTCGAAAAGCTATGCAACTTGCCCAATTCGAAGGTTGTCGCCCGGCGATGGTCGCCGTACAACCAAATCTTTGATCGTGAAGCCGAGAAAGCGTGGTCGGCAAACGAGAACTATCGAGTCAGCGCACGCTTTTGCGAAGTATTGAACGGCGCAGTAGTCGACGTTCTCACGCGAGGCGCAGAGCGCGCACCCACTCCAGGCTGTGTTCTCCTTCTGCACGACTTTCATGGACAAGCAAGTCGGATCCAGCTCGAAAGCTCTGCCTATCCGCTTCGAAAAAACCACTACCTCGTTGAAGTTATCGCAGGTTGGGACAGCGTTGAGGACGGAGTTGCGGCGGGAGAATGGTTCGACCAAGTGTTGGAGGAGCTATCCCAGCTCTCCCTGTCTGGTGGCTATCCCAATGTGCTCGGTCCTGCAGAACAAAAACGAACCTACGACTTCTACGAGCCTTCTCGAACACGACTGAGGGCAGTCAAAAATAAGTTTGACCCTCACGATGTCTTCTCCTCGAACGTGTGTCAGTTGTGACATAACGCACCGCAGATGACGTCAAGCGGCATCGAGCTCAGCACATCGTCGCTCATTCATGGACTTGCTTGCCGTCGCAGAGAGCTTACTAACCACTGTCGCTACTTCAATAGGTGATGAAGCAGATTATCGATCCATTTTCGGAAGTCATGTCGGCCCTCGACCTCGTCGTTCAACAAGTAGGTAGCGTGAGCCTCGCCGGAAGTACGAGCTTAAGGTTCCCTGATAAAGGATCTATCAAGTTTCTTGTGGTAGTCTCGGGCCAGGGTAGCCTCATCGTAGGCGGTGTGCCATCGGTAATCACACTTGAGGCAGGCGACTGTGTGGTGCTGCCTCGCGGGACAGCGCACTCCCTAACCTGTAGGTGCGTCGACAAGTCGGTGATCAGCTATCCGGAGGGGAGCAACGATCATGCTGGCTGCTTCCTTGTGAGTGGAGAGCTCCTGCTTATGAGTAGTCACGCCGAGGCGATGTTTCGGTCCGTACTTCCGCCTCTCATTCACCGTCGCAGTAGAGAAGTTCATCATGGTCTCACGATGACTCTGAGCCGTCTAATCAATGAAGTAAAGCATCCACAACCTGGCAGTGCATTGATGACGCAATGTCTCGCGACCATAATCCTCATGCAAATTCTCCGGTGTCACGTCGAAGAGTTTGCAATAACCAGTGTCGGTTGGTTGTTCGCGCTTGCCGATGATGCAATGGCAGTCGCGCTTACCCGGATCCATGAGGCTCCAGGTCATCGTTGGAGCCTGCAAGAGTTGGCGCGGCACGCCGGGCTGTCGCGGTCCACGTTCGCAAAGAGGTTCAAGAACATTGTCGGCGTGACTCCGATGGAATACCTAACGCGATGGCGGATGATCTTGGCAGGCGCGAGATTAACCTCGTCCAGTGAACCGGTGTCGCGGATCGCCTCCTCGTTCGGCTACGAGTCAGAGAATGCCTTCGGAAAGGTATTTCGGAATATTATGGGCGCCTCACCGGCCAAGTACCGGCGGGCCTGCCGCAAACGCGCGCCGCGTGGCCGCATTGGACATGTTGCATGACGATATATAAAGTCGCTTCGACGGGCGCTGTTTCAGCTCCAGATCGAAGGCGGGAAGCTTACCCGGAACGGTCTTCAAGTCGAGATGACCGGCACCAATGGGGATCTTGAAACGTTGAGAGTTTTGAAGCATGCGTGTCCGACGTGGATCCGCTTCAGTTCTTCGTCGAAACAGGACCGCCGTCAGCAGCAGATAAACGGCTAGATCAAGTTTAAAGCGTCGACAAAGTGAACAACGGAACCACACTCAATGCTTCGTGTCGCACTGCCCACACTGCTCACACTCCTTCCCGCCTTCACTCAAGCCCAGTTACCTCTTCAGCAACAGATTCACGATCTCGCCAAAGAGGCTCATGGCATCGTCTCAGTGGCTTGTTCGCTGCGTGGCAGAACCTGAATTGCGACCTCAACCCGCATGGTCAAGAGCCGATGCAATCTGCTTTCAAGTTTCTACTTAATGTCGCAGTTCTACACGCAGTCGGGCAAGGAAAGCTCTCCTTAGAGCAGTCAGTGCACTCTTTACCTTCAGACACCTATAAGGATACTTTCAGCCCATTGCAGGATATGTACCCCGCTGCGAACGTCGATGTGCCTCTGCGTCAGTTACCGGAACTCTGGGTTGGGCATCCGGATAATACCGCCAATGACATACTGCTGCGGCAGATGGGCGGAACGGCACCGGTTCAGCAGTATCTCGATTCACTCGGCCTTCAGGGTATTCAGATACGAGACTCGGAAGCAAGCATGCATGATGATGAACGGCGACAGTACCGTAACACCGGTGAACCTGCCACGTTTGTAAAGCTCCTTTGCATGCTCGCGGAGAACTCCCTCCTCACTCACGGGAACACGAAGTACCTGCTCAGCATTATGAGTTCCTCCCCATCTTTTCCGAACAGGATATGCGGGCTGCTACCCGCTGGAACGATTGTCGCTTATAAGACGGGCACGGCAGGATATAACAACAACATGGCAGCAGCAACAAACGATGTCGCATTGATCACGCTTCCGACGGGCGGCGCCTAGCACTGGCGATCTTAGTAACGGATGCACATGCTGACGAAGCTGCTGTGGAGCACACAATAGCGGCGATTGCGCGCGCGTGCTATGACGCAGCATTGAAAACAGAACGTTAACTCGGAGCACCCCACGTTGGTGCCAGATCATGGGATCTTCGGCTCTGTTT